>CAYGGZ010000002.1:0-180699 GCA_964349765.1 uncultured Bacteroidales bacterium | reverse complement strand
TCCCGGTTTAGTGTTTGTTTGGCGCAATTCTTAATGTGCTGATTACAAACACTTAATCGGGAATCAAGTGTTGTCAAATTCGTAATCGGGGTAAAATTACATGGATTCTAACTGTAAATCAAAAAGGCTATCCTTATCGAATAGCCTATGTTTATGATGCGGAAAAAAGATACGAAAAACGATTAAAGTTGAAGAAACCCTTTTTCGTGTGCCTCTATAAGGCAGGCTTTGATCCCTTTTTTATTGATATTACGTATTCCTTCGGTCGAAACGCGGAGTGTAACCCATAAATCCTCTTCAGTGATGTAGAACTTTTTGGTTTGAAGATTTGGATAGAATCTGCGTTTGGTTTTTACGTTGGAATGCGATACTTTGTTGCCTACCATCATCCCTTTTCCTGTAATCTGACAAATCCTCGACATGGCGATATAAATTAACTGTTTTAAAATCGGGGTGCAAAATTCGGTAAAATTTTTGTAACAAACAAACTTTTGTTTAAAAGCCCATCTTGAGTTTCATCCCCAGGCTTGCCCCAAACCTATACACAGTAATTGCCATACACGTTTGATGATTTTGTTTAATTTTGCCCCTTTACAAAATTGAAAGGTCCTGCATGGCTCGATTATCTGAATCGGAATTAGTTCTTAATCAGGATGGAAGCGTTTATCATCTTAAACTACAACCCGAACAGATCGCTCCCGTAATTATTCTTGTTGGCGATCCGGGTAGGGTAGAAGCTGTATCAAAACATTTCGACCGTGTTGAAATAAAAACGCAAAACAGGGAAATAATCACTCACACAGGCTACTGCAACAGACGGCACCTGACTGTGATGTCAACCGGAATGGGAACAGATAATATTGATATAATTGTGAACGAGCTTGACGCTCTCGTTAATATAGATTTGAAATCCAGAGAAGTAAAAGGGAATTTGACTTCGCTTAAACTTATACGCATCGGAACCTCAGGAGCAGTACAACCCGAAATAGCTCTTAACTCGTTTGTGGCTTCATCCTATGCTATTGGTCTCGACGGACTGTTGCATTTTTACTCCACCAACCATCAGGTATTTGATAAACATATGGCCAATGCGTTTTCTAAGCACATGCAATGGCCTGCGGAAATGGCTGCACCTTATGCAGTGAAAGCATCATCAAAGCTTCTTCAACATCTTGGCTACGACCTGCTTTCAGGAATCACAGCTACAGCCCCGGGGTTTTACGCACCGCAGGGCAGGAAACTAAGGCTTGGATACTCAATACCAGATATGAACCTACACCTTGAATCATTCAGGTTCGATAATCTGAAAATATGCAACTTCGAGATGGAGACTTCAGCCTTGTACGGTTTGGCCGGACTTCTCGGGCACGAAGCGCTTACGGTGTGTGTGGCTATCGCAAACCGTCACACGAAGGATTTCAACAAAGATTATAAAGCTTATATTGACCGTTTGATCCAACTCACACTTGAGAGAATAACCTCCATGCCTGAGTAATTACGTTCACTCTTCACGCGAGGTAAACCCAAAGCAATTTGTTTAAAATGTCGGAGATTAATGAAAACCTTGCTTATTCAGGTATAAAGTCGCTCGTTGGAATGCTCGACGAGGAAAACCCTACAACACTCCGTGCCATATACCACAACATTCTGAAGATGGGAGCTGCTGCCTTGCCAATTCTGAAGGAGCAGTATTACAATTCGTTCGAACCGCTAATACGTGAACGACTCTTAGATTTGATTGTTGAGATAAATTTCCAAAGTGCAGAGGTGGAGTTATTAAATTGGAAGTGGTCAGAGAACCACGACATGGGTCGCTTTTTAGAAATACTCGATACGCTTTTCCAAACTCATCTGCGCCAGTCTTCGATCGAGAAGTATTTGAATACACTTAGTCAACGCATCTGGATTGAATTGAACGCCAACCTTACCGCACTTGAAACCATAGGATTGCTAAATCACATATTTTTTCAGGTTCACAAGACAGGCTACAACAAATCAGATAAATTTGTGAGCGACATTGTTTTTATTCCTGACCGCAACAACAAGGATAAATTACACCCGATAGTGTTTGCATCACTGTATCTCGGTGTTTGTCAACGGCTAAAGCTCCCTGTTCATTTTGTTGACATACCGGGTGGTTATATCATGTGTTATACCACCAACCATAAACCTGTCAAGCTTTATTCAAGCGCTGATGTGCTGTTTTTTATCAGTCCCCTTGATAAGGGAATAATTTTCGATAGTACTCAACTCCGCGAATTTCTCGAGTCAATCAATTTTTCTGTTCAACCACACTATTTTGTTCCCCGCGAAAATATCATTCTGGCCAAAAGGCTGCTACACGAAATAGGCATAGTTTATGAAGACAGAAACGACTATTCGAAAAAGCGCCTGACAGGACTACTCTTGGAAATCCTGACAAAACCAGAGTTAGAATAATGCCCGAAAACACAATTATTCCTGCATGCAAGGCATAAACCCGGAATAATCAATAGAAGTCCGTTAGTGAGCTATTGATTCCATGAGAATAACCCCTATCTAGTGCTGTCAAATGCTTAAACTGGGATAAACCATTCAGCGATAATATGCAGCCAGGAAGCGGTTGATGTTTTTTTCGATCCGCTCGTTCATGTTCGATGTTTCAGCTTTATCGAACGGGCGGCCTGCGATTTTTTCGAACAGTTCGATATAACGTTCCGAAACCGAATTAACAAACAGGTCGGTCATCGGCGGAACCTGCTGCCCCTCCTTTCCCTGAAAACCATTCTGTATGAGCCATTCGCGAACAAATTCCTTCGAAAGCTGACGCTGTGGTTCGCCATTTTCTTGTCGCTGTTGGTAGCCGTCGAGGTAAAAATAGCGCGAGGAATCGGGAGTATGAATTTCGTCGATGAGGCATATCTCCCCGTTTACCTTTCCGAACTCATATTTTGTGTCAACAAGAATCAGCCCTCTTTTTGCTGCAATCATTGAACCGCGATGAAAAAGCGCCAGAGCGTATTCTTCAATTTTCTTGTAGTCATGTTCTCCAACTAATCCCAATCCGAGAATTTCATCTTTTGAAATATCTTGATCATGTCCTTTTGATGCTTTTGTAGTGGGAGTAATTATTGGATGCTGGAACCGGTCGTTTTCTTTCAAGCCATCGGGCAATGCTACACCGCAGAGGGTTCGTTTTCCGTTTTTATACTCCCGCCAGGCATGACCTGCAAGATAACCTCTTACAACCACCTCAACCTTAATTGGTTCGCACCTGCGCCCTATCATAACAACCGGATCGGGGCAAGCGATTTTCCAGTTGGGAACAATATCACTGGTTTCATCGAGAAAATCTGATGCTATCTGATTTAGTACCTGCCCTTTGTAAGGGATTGCTTTTGGAAGAATCACATCAAAGGCCGAAATTCTATCGGTGGTAATCATTACAAGCAGTTCATTGCGTATTGTATACACGTCCCTTACTTTGCCAATGTAGAAAGCGGTTTGTGAATTAAATCGAAACGATGTTTCACTTACTGTGTTCATATGGATCTTATTTAGGATCATTCCCCTGGGTAAAGTTTTCTGAGTAGGCTTTGAGGATTCTGTTCACCAACCGGTGTCGAAGCACATCGGTTTCGTTTAGGTAAACGAATGCCAGGCCGAAGACGCGATCGAGAATTTTAGTTGCATGGACCAGTCCGCTCGATTGCGATTTGGGCAAATCAATTTGAGTAATATCGCCGGTTACGATGAACTTTGAGTTCGCTCCCATGCGTGTCAGGAACATTTTAAGCTGGCCTTCCGTGGCATTTTGCGCTTCATCAAGTATTGCAAAGGCATTTTCCAGTGTTCTCCCTCTCATGAAAGCCAGCGGCGCTATCTCGATGGTGCCGTCATCGAGATAAGTAAGGAGTTTTTGTGGAGGCAACATATCGCGCAAAGCATCGTATAATGGTTGAAGGTAAGGGTCGAGTTTGTCTTTCAGGTCGCCTGGCAGAAAACCAAGATTTTCGCCTGCCTCTACTGCCGGCCGTGTTAGTATGATACGCTGTACCTCTTTGTTTTTTAAGGCTCTAACTGCCAACGCTACGGCAGTGTATGTTTTTCCTGTACCTGCCGGTCCTATGGCAAACAGCAGGTCGTTTTTATCCGACAATTCAACCATTTTCTGCTGATTGACCGTGCGAGCTTTGATAAGTTTACCGTTGCGCCCGTGTAGCAATACATCGCCTGAAGCCGAATCCTGTATGTGTTGTGTTGCCTCGCCGTTTCCCATCACCGACATAATGTCGCTTTCGGTGATGCGGCCAAACTTGTCGTAGCTTATGAGTAAAAGGTTGAACTTTTCAACAAAAGATTCAGCCTCTGTTTTTTCACCAAGAACCCGCAATTCGTCGCCACGTGCAATAAGTTTGAGTTTGGGATTAAAAGAACGGATTAGATTCAGCATACGGTCGTTCACTCCATAAATGTCGAGCAGATAGTATTGCTGCAGAGGAATTGTTATCTCACTCATTGTACAGGATTTGATTTATTACTGATGAAGGGTCAAATTTAGCCGAATTTTCCAGATGTTTGCATAAATAATTGCCATGGGTATTATTACACTCATTAGCGATTGGGGGCGTCGCGATCCGTACACTGCCGCCATAAAAGGAGCGATCATCAAAACAGCTCCCCAGGCTATTATTGTTGATATCACGCACGATGTTGAACCGTTCAACATTGTCCAGGCATCCTACATTCTGCGGCAGGCTTATCCTTCGTTTCCGGAAGGTACGGTGCACATTGTTGCTGTGAATACCGACGAATCAGCAGAAATGCCCCATATCGTAGTTTTATATGAAGGCCATTATTTCATCGGAACCGACAACGGAATATTCTCGCTGCTGTTTGACGAAGATCCTGATGAAATGATTAGCCTCGAAATTATTCAAGATACTGGATACTTTACTTTTCCCGCACGCGACCGCTTTGCAAAGGCCGCATGCAAACTGATAATGAATGCCCCACTATCGGAACTTGGTTCGCCACATCCTTCATTGAAAAAACTAATTAACTTTAAACCTACTGTTGAGTCAGACCTGATAATAGGAATTGTGGTGTATGTTGATGGTTATCAAAACATTATAACTAATATCAGCGAAGCCCAATTTCGAGCAGTTGCCCGTAACCGATCGTTTAAGCTGCGGTTCCGTAGTCAGGAGTACCTTATTACCGCGTTACACAGCTCTTATAGCGATGTGGAGGAGTCAATGATTGTGGTGCTTTTCGGAACCAGTGGTTTTCTTGAGATTGCTGTAAACCGAGGAAATGCAGCAGGACTTTTTGGTGTTGATGTAAGTGATACTGTCAGATTGGAGTTCGGAAAATAATATTATTAAAAACGTTGAAGCATGTTTAAAGTAAATGAGTATTTCGATGGCAAAGTAAAGTCGCTGTCGTTCAATACAGCTACCGGCCATGCCACAGTCGGAGTAATGGCTCCCGGCGAATTTGAGTTCGGAACATCAACCAAAGAATACATGACAATTGTATCGGGAGAGATGCAGGTTATGTTGCCTGGCGAGGGTTCGTGGAAGAATTACAAGCCATTCGAAACCTTTATTGTTCCTGCTGGAGTGCGGTTTCTGGTAAAGATGAACACAGAAACAGCATACCTCTGCCGATACGAGTAATTTTCTGCATCCAGATTTAGGTTACAGGCGCAGATCAGACGATTATTGCTTTGATATCCATTTATGGTTGCAACGGCTTGCAAAACACCCGGAATCGTTTGTGTGGTGTTGCATTGAGTTTGTGCATTTCGCCTAACATCTTATGGTTTGTTTCAAGTATCAGGTGCACCTCCATTTCTGTTAACCCAACCTTCCTGGCTTCTTCAACCAGATGTAGACCCATCAAAACCTCCAGCCCGGTTCCCTGATGCGCCGGTTTTACACCGCCTAACATCAAATCGAGCTGGCGGGTACGTTTCATTTCCCATAAAATGCAGAAAAAGCCAAACGGAAAAAGAAACCCTTTTGATCGCTGAAGCCCTTTGCTAAAGTTAGGCAGAGCCACCACAAACGAGAGTAATTGCTCGTTGCTGTTTAACACAATTTTTAAAAATCTCGGATCAAGTATCGGGAGGTAGCGTTCGGCAAACTCTGTCATCTCTGCATCATTAAGCGGAACAAAACCATATAATTCGGTATAACACTCATTCATTAATTCAAGAACAGGTCTTATCCACTTTTTGATTTCCTTGCGTGACGAAAATCCTACGACCCTTGTTTTTGTATTGCGTGCAGCTCTTTCGTAAATCTGCCTGTGTAGCTCAGGAATTTCAGTTGATATTGGCAGTTTGAAGGCGATACAGTCAATTTCTTTCGAATACCCTGCATCTGTAACCAAATCAATCATGTAAGGGAAGTTGCAGTTGGATGCTATCATAGCCCGGTGCCCGAACCCTTCGACCAGGAAACCCTGCGGGTCTTTATCCGAAAAGCCATAAGGACCAACCAACCGTTTCATTCCCTTACTGAGCGCCCACTCTTCTATGGTTTTCAACAAAATGTGAGCGGCTTCAGCGTCGTTGTAACATTCAAGAAAACCGAAACGTCCGTCTTGAATATTTCGGATTTGGTTGTAGGTGTGATGGATTATCCCCATGATTCTGCCTACCACTTGTCCGTTGCGTAGCGCAATCAGCATCAGGGTATCGCAATGTGTGAAAGACTTGTTCCGGAGAGGGTCGAAAAAAGCTTTTTCGTCCATCCACACCGGTGGAATCCATTCATTATGATGTTTGTGAATTTTTGCCGGCAGGAATATAAAGTCTCGAAAATCACCAGGAGTTTTTACTTCTCGTATGATTAATGTCATGCGGTTGATTTAGGTGTAGGTTCGGCTATCACAATGCGAAACTAATACTTTTACATCATGATACAATAAGAGAAACCTGATAATGAAACCCGTATTTGATATGCAAGTTGTAATGGATGAAGTTTGAACCGATTTCAAATAGAAACCGCAAAATGAGGGCAAGAAAGATGTGAGAAAAAATAGAATCCATTATCGCAGATAGCGGTAGGATAACTAAAAACTGCGTAATAAATCAGCAAAAAAAACTCACCGCAATGGATAAAATCATGTTGTATGGAGAGTTCTTGTTCTGGGGAAGGTAGTGGGAGCAACAGGATTCGAACCTGTGACCCTCTGCTTGTAAGGCAGATGCTCTGAACCAGCTGAGCTATGCTCCCTAAACGGGCTGCAAAAATAGTGCTTTTTTTACTTTTTCAAAGCGAGGGAAACAAATTGATCGGCAAATTTCAACTTCTTGTTTGTTAGGACAATTAAAGGACATATTATCAGTCAATTAGGCCTTGTTGTTTTATTTGCCAGTTTGTTGGTTTCAATAATTCGCAGTGGTATTGCGCGAACAGGTTCTAATAACGCGCTTTCGTCCCAATTATACGGGAACACCATGCGAGAATTTCGTTGGATTTATTGGAGAGGTTGATTGCTATTGCCCAAAATGGCTGATTTTCATCACCTTTATTGTTGCCGGGTGCTCAAAACGAATTAGATAGACTCCCATGTTTAACATTGAAAAGTCAATCGTACTGCCTGTTACAATTCCTGATCGCAGCAATGAACCAGACAAAGCGAAAATTCGATAGTTGAAACCGAGTAAACGGCAAGGTACGCTTAGTTGGCCTCGTGATGTAGACAAACTGTGTTCGTAGCTTGTCTCCGGTGAAGTGATTCCGACCATTTCGTAATAGAAGGGTTCTGACAACTTGCTGCAACCATGCAGATCGGTGTATCTAAAGCTGTACCAGCCGGAAGCCTCCGGAATATAAAATGGTCCCGTTGCTCCAATTATAGGTACTAGGCCGAAATACCACTGACCGGGATACACCGAAGTAAAAAGTGTATCGTTCGATTGTGTGATTACAGGTAGGGGAGGATTGTGCATTATTACCGGAAGTTCCAGGCTGTATTGAATAAATTGCGGACATACTGAAGGCGCCCCGCTTGCTGTGTAAGCTCCTGTTTGATCAACCTGGAAGATCGGTTGATTGGCTCCTGGAATAGGAATGAAATCTCTATACCACTGCAAATTTGTATCGTATGGCAGCATTATTTCAAAAAACAGTTCATCATCGTAGCATAGCTGAAAGCCTATATCTGGTGTAAACCAATATCCTTGCCCATAGCTCATCACAACAAGAGGTAGAAAAGCATATCCATCAACTAAGATCGTCGGCGACATTGCCGACTGGCCTCCCAGAGTTACAAAGACTGAGAAAAGGGAGCCGGCATCATCAAAGAAGTTAACAACATGAGTTTGTTGTGTTGCGCCCGGAATAGCGTTTCCATCTTTATACCACTGGTAAGAGTCGTATAGCTGAGTAATAAGTGTCTCTTGCCCGTTAGGGGGGCAAAGTATTACATTACCGTTGATAATAGTTGGGTTTGGACCGGCTGCAAACAAAAGCGGTGATTGTAATACACAGAAAATCAGAAATAAGGTCGAAATTCTGCGTTTCGCTTTTTCTCGTCGGTTCATAATTTTATGGCTTTATGATGGTATATCACTCGTTTTGTTGCCGCAAAGTTAAGCATAAGTCATCATGGTTATTAAGAGGGTGAATTATATTGTTGCTGGGATAAAACAACAAAAGCCCTTGTAAACAGGGCTTTGTTGTCCGACTAGGATTCGAACCTAGACCAAGAGAACCAAAATCTCTTGTGCTGCCGTTACACTATCGGACAATTGATTTTGGGGCGCAAAGATAAAATATTTTAAATAAAGCACGATACCCAATTTATACTTTTGCGCAACAGAAGCCCTGCTTTTACGTTTTTTATACTTAGTGCCAGGTAAATTATCTATTTTCGCCGTGAATACAATACTGCAAACATTATAAATCTGGGAAATGCAGCAATGGGCTGTATATCAATAAAATAGAACCTGTCATGTCTGATCGTCATCCTTTATTAAGCAAGCTCGATCTCATTGTTGGTTGGGTCGCATTTGCTATCGCTACTCTTGTTTATGTATTAACCTTGGAACCTACTGCAAGTTGGTGGGATTGCGGCCAGTTTATTGCTGCAGCTAATAAACTCCAGGTTACTCATCCTCCCGGGGCGCCATTGTATCTAATGATTGGCCGGATTTTTACTTTGTTTGCAGGAGGCAATAGCGAATATATTGCCTTCACGATGAACCTTTTGGCGGCATTGAGTAGTTCGGCAACAATCATGTTTCTTTTCTGGAGCATTACAATGTTGGCCGAAAAGATTGCCAAATTGAGCGGCGAGATAACCGATGCAAAGGTTTTCGCAATACTGGGAAGCGGGTTTGTTGGGGCGATGGCGTTTACCTTCTCTGATTCATTCTGGTTTTCGGCCGTCGAAAGTGAAGTATATTCAATGTCGTCGTTCTTTACCGCGTTGGTTTTTTGGGCCATTCTACGATGGGAGCGTGTTGCCGGCCAACCTCACCATCTACGGTGGCTATTGTTCATTGCCTACTGCGTAGGACTGTCAATTGGCGTGCACCTACTGAATCTGCTGGCTATACCGGCAATTGCTTTTATCTTCTACTTCAAACGCTACCAAGCAACAAGAAAAGGAGTGATAATCACTTCCATTTTTTCGGTTATGTTGCTATTTTTTATCCTGAACATCTTTATTCCCATGGTAGTTAAGCTCGACGCACAAATGGAGCTTCTCTTCGTAAATGAGTTCGGGTTGCCTTTCAATAGTGGAACGATCGTTTATTATGCTGCGATAATTGGATTATTAACTTATGGAATACGGTATACACATAGGCGGGCCAAGGTTTTTGCGAACACAGTATTGCTGTCGCTAACCTTTATTCTTATCGGCTACTCTACATTTTTAATTGTGGTGATCCGCGCCAACGCAAACCCGCCGCAAAACATGAATAACCCTTCCGATGCAATGACTTTACTGTCCTACCTTGGCAGAGAACAATACGGCGACTGGCCTTTGCTTTACGGACCATACTTCAATGCTCCACTCGATCGTCAAAATCAATACTCCGACGGGACGCCTGTGTACCGGAGAGATACTGCCTCCGGACGTTATATCATGGTTGACGATCGCCGGGGCAGCGAACCGAATTTCGACGACCGGTTTAAAACCATATTTCCACGCATGTGGAGCAATCAACGACCATCGCATCCCAATGCCTATCGCGCATGGGCTGATATTCAAGGCGTTCCCGTTGAGGTTGTTCGATCCGATGGAACTACTGAAATTCTCCACCGGCCTACCTTCGCCGAAAACCTCCGTTTCTTTTTTCGCTACCAGATAGGGCACATGTATTTCAGGTATTTCATGTGGAATTTTGTTGGACGCCAAAACGATATTGAAGGTCACGGCAGCATCGCAGAGGGTAACTGGATCAGTGGAATTAATTTCATCGACCGCCTCAGGGTGGGCGATCAAACAGACCTTCCCCCCTCAATGGAAAATTCTGCACGCAACAAGTTTTATTTTCTCCCATTGATACTTGGCCTAATTGGACTTTACTTCCATTTCAAGCATCATAAACAGGATGCTTTTGTGGTACTGCTCCTGTTCCTGATGACAGGGCTTGCTATTATCGTTTACCTAAATCAAACCCCTTTACAACCCAGAGAACGAGATTATTCATACGTTGGATCATTCTATGCCTTCGCAATCTGGATTGGTCTCGGGGTTATGGCCATCTGGAATATGCTGCAGAAATATGGGCGAAGCAAACTTGCTGCAATATTGGTTACCGCGGTTTGTTTGGTGTTGGTTCCTGGAATACTGGCAAAAGAGGGATGGGACGATCATGATCGTTCAGGAAGATATGTAACGCGCGATTTTGCTTATAACTATTTGATATCGTGCAATGAAGACGCTGTACTTATCACCTTTGGCGATAACGACACATTCCCGCTGTGGTATATTCAGGATGTTGAGAATGTGCGAACCGATATCAGAGTTGCCAACCACATGCTGGCTTCCGGCGATTGGTATGTGCATCAATTGATGCGAAAGGTAAACGATTCTCCACGCCTGCCATTTACCCTCAGCTCTGAACAATACGGACGAGGAACAAATGACGTTGTATATTTTGTAGATCGAAATATACCCGGCCATGTTGAATTGAAAGACCTGATCAACTTCATTGCCAGCGATGCTGATCATAGCAAAATAACTCTTGGAGGCGAGAGATTCAACTTTTTCCCAACCAAGAGAGTGCAGATGACCATCAACCCGCAGGAACTTATAGCGAGCGGGGCCGTACCGGCCCACATGGCCGATAGTATAGTACCGAAACTTAAATGGGAGATACAACAAAACCATCTCTTTCGAAACGATCTTGCAATGCTCGATTTTCTTGCAACAAACAACTGGAAACGCCCTTTCTATTTTACCAGTCCGGGCGGTGTTGGCAGAGTCTTAAACCTTGATGAATATATGCATCTCGAAGGGTTTGTTTATCGTCTCCTTCCTGTAAAAGCACCGTTTTATGTGCGCGGATTAGGTGGAATAAATGTTGATGTTACTTTCGATGTGCTTATGAATCGTGCCCGTTGGGGTAATATAAACCATCCCGATGTAACTGTTGACCGTGAAAGCATGCGAAACTCCATGTTCCCAAGGCAGAACTTTATGAGGCTCGCACAGGCATTACTCGAGCTTAACCGTATTGATTCTGCTGTTATGATTTCGGATAGATATTTTGAAATCTTTCCCAACTCAAAATTTCCCCACGACCTTTTCACTATCCCATTTGCCGAGGTGTATTACGAGGCTGGCGATACTGCAACAGCAAATCAAATCATGCGTATCATAGCAGATAACACTAAGGAAGAGATTGCATATTTCGACAGACAGACTCCATCCATCGCAGCCTACTTCGATGAACAGCGCCAACGGGCTTTTACAGTATTGCAGCGAATCGGTATGATGGCCAGGCTTTATGAACAGAGGGAGTTGCAAACTTACATCGACGATTTTATGCGGCTTCGCCTTGGCCGGAGTTAACCTTAGCAGCCCTTTTCGAACGCCACACAAGTATGATTCCTGCAACCACCAGTGGCAGGCTGAGAAGTTGACCCATATTCAGCGCCATGTATTGCTCGAATGCAACCTGAGGCTCTTTCAGAAACTCAATCAGAATTCGAGCTCCAAAAACCAAGATCAAAAACATCCCAAACAAATATCCTGTTGGCGTATTGCTCTTTTTGCGACGATATGTCAAATATAAAAAAATGAATATTAGCAAGTAAGCAACAGCTTCATAAAGCTGGGCAGGGTGACGGGGTATGTCGTCGTGCCGGACAAAGACGAAACCCCATGGAAGTTCGGTTGGCTTGCCAATGATCTCGGAGTTCATCAGGTTTCCTACACGGATAAAGAAACTACCCAGAGCAGCAGGAATCGAAAGTCGGTCGCCGAGCCACCAGAAACTCATTTTCTCTTTTCGTGCGAGCCACCACAACACAAGCGGGATTGATACAACTGCTCCATGGCTCGCCATCCCCCCCTGCCATATCATCAGTATTTGAAGAGGATAGCGGAGATAATGTTCAGGCTCGTAGAACAAAGTGTGTCCAAGACGCCCCCCCACAATAGCGGCAATCATTATCCATAAAGCAATATTGTCGAGTCGTGTTTGGTCTTTGGCTTCGAGTCGGAACATTTGTTTGATAATCAGATAACCAAAGAAAAAAGTAAACACAAACATCAACCCATACCAGCGAATCTGGAGTACACCCAGATTGATTATCACAGGGCTGATATCCCACATAATGTAGGCGATAGTGTCGGAAAATTGCATAATCATATTGGTTTGTATTAAATGTTCTCTTCTGGTTCAAACAATTGCGATATTGCGTTATCAATACAACCTGCGGCCGAATAAGGTTTGAAGCCAGTGTATTTTTCTGATTCTCTGAGGGCAGTTTGAAGATTAAATTCATTTTGATTCATGCAATAGGCAATCTGTCGTTCCTTCATAACGTCAGCAAGATATTCCTGTTCAGGTTGGCCAGGGGTTGGAACAAACACCGCTCTTTTGTGCAGAGCAGCAAGATCCATGATTGTGGTATAGCCCGATCTGCTAATAATCAAAGGCGCTTGAAGAATCATCCTATGCAATAATGGCGTTGGCAAGTGATTATATATCAGCAAATTGTGATTTATGACAGGTTCTGAACTTCCACCAGGCAAACCGCGAAGTATTACGACTTTCATTGGCGAACCTAATGCCTGTTTAATGATGATCTCTTCAAAGATAGTTCGTTGAGGTTCAGGCCCTGAGATGATAACAAGCAGGTCACAATCTTTGCATTGTTCGTTTTCTGTTATTGGGTGAGGAGATGAGATACTGAAGCGACTCAAGGGTCCCAGATATGAAACCGGAACTGATACACGAATATCATGCGATAGCGAACCAGCAAGACCAGGAGCTTGTTCAAAATCTGGAATCCATAGCATGTCGAATCCGCCGATAGCCATACGATGGAGGCTGTGAAGCATAGGTTCAAGCCATCGAAGTGGTTTGGAAAACTGAATTTTTATTACGTGCGATATGTATACATTCAAAACACCCGGGCTACGGCAAACAAATCGGTTATCAGCTATGATCACATCAACACCGTGCTTTTGCGCCAGCTTTTTCACCAGCCGATATTCTCTGATTATCCCATATAAAATCAATGGAGAAGAGAGTAAGATGCTCCACACCATAGCACTTTTGCGAGGATAGAAAAAGTGATATGAAGGAAATTTCTGATGTTGCAAATCAGGGAACTCCTCTTTAAGAAATTGCGCCGCTCTACCTTCGGTAGCAATTATAACACGACACCCCGTTTTTACAAGTAAATAAATCAATGGAACACATCGGGTCGCATGGCCCAGACCCCAGTCAAGCGGACAAACCAAAACCGTTTTTCCAGATGCCTTGAGTTTTCTATTGTTCATTAATTGAAAACGTATTTGTTTAACAGATGTAAGTTCATACTTTTGTCTCTCGGGTAGCTCACGTAAACAATTTTGAGATTCTGATGTGTATTGCCTTATACCGGTAAAAGGTAATTTGACTTTTAAATACAAATTTCCGAAAAGATTGCATAGCTATGTCGAGGTTGCATCAAATTGCTCTGACTTTTATCCCCGCGGTGGGCGATGTTATAGGAAAAAAACTTGTTGCTGTTTGTGGCAGTCCTGAAGCCGTGTTTAGCGAAAAAAAACAGTTGCTGCTACGTGTTGATGGAGTGGGACCTCAAACTGTTGAATCTATACTTGCGAACCGCGAAAATGCACTGGCAAGAGCGGAGTCCGAACTAGAGCAGATTGAGCGCTACAATATTGCAACATTGTTTTATACCGAAAAAGATTATCCTTATCGGCTTAAAGAGTGTACTGATGGCCCGCTTCTGATTTACTACAAGGGAAACGCTAGTTTGAACTCCACCAAAATAGTAGCTGTTGTGGGAACAAGAAGAGCAACACCATACGGCAAGGATATATGCCAGCAATTCATCGAAGAGCTTGCTTCGCAAGATGTTACTATCGTGAGTGGGTTAGCTTATGGAATTGACACCTGCGCCCACAAATCAGCGCTCGACAATGGACTTCGAACTGTTGGAGTATTGGCTCATGGCCTCGACCGTATTTATCCGCAAGCAAACAGGTCTTTGGCTGGAAAAATGGTTGCGCAGGGAGGAATTCTTACCGATTATCCTATGGGGACAAACCCGGATCGGGAGAATTTTCCAACACGAAACCGTGTCATTGCCGGGCTTTCAGATGCTGTGATAGTGATAGAAGCCGGAATGAAGGGCGGCGCACTGATCACAGCCGAAATTGCCAATTCATATAACCGTGATGTATTTGCTGTGCCTGGAAGAATCGGTGATTATTTTAGCGAGGGCTGCAATTTTTTAATCAAAACAAACCGGGCACATCTGTTTCAATCCGTTGAGGATGTGCGATACATAATGAACTGGGATAAGAATCACCATTCGAAAACAGTGCAACCAAAATTGCTTACAAGCTTAGACGCCAACGAGGAAAAAGTAGTTGACATCCTGAAATGCAATCCGGAAGTGAGTTTCGACCGCATTTGTCAGGAAACAGGTTTAGGGCATTCGGCGGCGGCCAGCGCACTGCTGAATCTTGAATTTGAGGGAATTATAAGATGCTTGCCTGGCAAAATGTACAAAATGGTTAAATAACCGGAGTTTATTCCAGACAGCGGGTTACGGAATACTCGACCTCATTGAATCGGCTTCGCGTTGTTTAACCTGAATGTATGTACGAGTAGATTGGATAAACAGCAATATCGCGACTACAATAAGTGCTCCACCGAAAACCAGGAGAGTTTCCAAATCGTTTGTCAAAAGTATAACCTCATAAATACCATGACAGATTACAGCACCCCCTAATCCTACCATATTGTCAACTATACTGCGATCTCTGAATTTGCTCAGACCGATGAAAAAACCCATCACTACAGCAAACGTGATATGAGCTGGTATCATGGAATAAATGCGGAGTTCTGAAAAATTAACCCAACCATTAGTAACTGCTATCAGTATGGCTTCTGATGTAACATAGCCCATTGCAATCATTAGAAGCATGGTTATCCCATGAAAAGATTTTGTGAAGCTTGGATGCTTCATTGCGTATGCCCGTAATATTAAAAATTTGCCCAATTCTTTACCGAATGCGGCAACTACAAAAGCATAGAACAGCATTCTTCTCAAGCTGACTGGGTTGGCTACATCAAGCCAATACGCCAAACCATAAACCATGAGAGCAGGAATGATGGCCATCAAGCCAACAAAATAACAGTTCACAAGCAGCGAATAGGTTTGGGGGTTCGACCGCGCGCGCGAGAGCATAGCAATAGCTAATGCTGTGAGCGGACCGATCAAAAGAATCAACAATGGCATGTAACTGGTCATGATTTAAACTTAGATGATGTACTATTGCAGAATTACCATGGTTTAATTATTTGGTTGAAGCAGTAAAGGCTTTATAAGTCAGAATAGCTGCGATCACAATTGATCCCGAAAAAAACAATAAAATGAGCATGTAATCGCTGACGAGAAGGCAAAACTCGTAGATAGCATGGAAAAAAACTGCCGCGGCAAGGCCAGTAAGAGCATCAAGGTAAGAGTTGCCGCGTTGCTTTGCCAGTCCGGTAAAGAAGCCAAGAATGATAGCTGTAACCATGTTTGCAGGCAAAGTAAGGAGTGCCCGGGTAGGTTCCATTGCTAACGAAGAAAATAGATCACTCAGCAACACAAATCCGGTAGTGAACCCAAATGCAATAACTATGGTGTTAATAATTCCATCGGAACTGGTTCTGAATGTGCTGCGATTGTACAATAAAATCATCAGGATCAAAAACTTGCCTGTTTCTCTCACACCTCCGGCCATAACCAATGAGTAAAGCGCTGTTTCTCTCAGCCGGTTACCAGGCAAAATGTTATGCGCGTATGAAATCTGATCGGCCAGAAAACTAACTCCCGACCAAACTGCTCCTAGAATAAATAGAATCACGAACGTCCGGACAGGAGCATTAACAAAGCGGACTCCAGCGTACGCGATTATTGCCGTGGCGATGAGGAAAACAGCAATAGCAACAATAACACCTGGGGAGGGCATAGGATGATTTTTAATAAATTTGCAAAGCAGTGTAAAAGTAATATAAAAACAGAAGTAAATTCCAAAAATGACGAAAATTATTATCAAAAAATTAACACAACAGGAACTTGGTACCCGTCGAATTCCATCGTGGCCCGTGTGGGAAAAAGAGATTTCGCGGTTCCCATGGTTTTACGATAACGACGAAGAGTGCTATATCATTGAAGGAGATTTTATTGTGGAGGTAGATAAAGAACAATATCACATTCAGAAGGGCGACTTTGTTTTTTTTCCTGCTGGATTGAAGTGCATCTGGGATATCAAAGCTCCGGTGCGAAAACATTATAATTTCCCGTGAATTAAAACTAAGTAATCTATTCTTGGAAGGGATTGTTACCAGATCAACAGGCAGTTGGTATACGGTTAGGCTGAGCGACGGCAATAGAATTGAGTGCCGTCTTCGGGGAAAAATCCGCCTCAAAGGAATGCGTACTACCAATCCGGTAGCAGTTGGCGATAATGTGAAGATTGAAAGGGGGAAAAACAGTACCGACAGCTTCATAACTGCCCTGATGCCGAGGAAAAATTACATAATTCGCAAAGCCACCAAACTTTCAAAATCTGCTCATATTATTGCTGCTAACCTCCACGAGGTATGGATTATGGCATCGTTAGCGTTTCCCCGCACTTCGCGCGGCTTCATTGACCGGCTTCTCATTACTGCCGAAGCCTATCATATTCCTGCGGCAATTCTCTTCAATAAAATTGATATATACGACTCCACACTTATGCGCAGTTTGCATCATGTTACACAACTTTACACAAACATTGGGTACAAATGCTATCACCTTTCTGCCCTGGCAGGAACAGGGGTAGACGAATTACGCAATGAACTTGCTGGCAAAATAGTGGTGATCAGCGGCCATAGTGGCGTTGGGAAATCACAGTTACTAAATGCGCTTGATCCTTCCCTTAATCTGAAAACAAGTGAGCTTTCGCTCTACCACGAAAGAGGCAAGCACACAACCACCTTTTCAGAACTGTTTGAACTTAAAAACGGCGGAATGATAATCGACACTCCTGGAATTGGAGAGTTCAGCCTCACCAATTTCGATCGCAAAGAGGTTTGGGAACGCTTTCCTGAAATGCGGGCTGTTAGCAACGGGTGTCGTTTTAATAATTGCACACATATTTTAGAACCGGGATGTGCCGTAAAAATTGCCCTGCACGACGGCCGCATTAGTCCTGAACGATATGAAAGCTACCTTAGCATAATGAACGACGCAGAACTTGATGAAAAAGAATGGGAGTGATTTAGGGTCATAGGCATCGGATGGCTAAAACGAGCAGATTAAGGAAACCTGAAATTCAGCGTCTACATTCGCTGAAAAATGGAGAATGATTGATTGGCCATATTTGACAAAATTGAAGTTTTGATAAGATGAGAGTAGTGATACAGAGAGTTAGGAAGGCATCAGTTTCCGTTGAAGGAGAGGTTTGCGGTAGCATTGGTCATGGGTTACTGATATTGGCGGGCTTTGAGGAGTCGGATATGCCCGAAGATGTAGCATGGATTGCAGGCAAAGTTTTGAAACTTAGGGTGTTTGACGACTCTGAAGGCATAATGAATCTTTCTGTTGGTGAGAAAAACGGAGAACTCCTCGTAGTAAGCCAATTTACCCTCCATGCCAGTACACGTAAAGGAAACCGTCCGAGTTATATCAGGGCAGCCAAACCCGAAACAGCAATTCCACTTTATAATCTTTTTATCGATCACTTGAAACAAGAGCTTGGAAAAGAAATTAGCTCAGGTCGCTTCGGAGCTTTGATGCAAGTTGAACTGATAAACAACGGACCAGTAACCATCATTATTGATTCGAAGCTTCGGGAATAGTTTGGCCACATTAGCATTTGCAACACTTAATCCGCGATTAAGTGTTTGTAATCAGCACATTAGGAATTGCGCCAAACAAACACCAAATCGGTGTTACCCTCATGGAATCAATAGTTCAGCTTTTCAGATATGTAATGATGTATTATCGGGAAAGTTTTTCAGAAGCTCAAGCTTAATCCAACGCTGGGCATTATGGGTAATTGATCAATTCGGTTTCCTGTAACACGGTCGAGGTAAAAGATGTTGTTTCGGTTATAGACATTTGTTACGCTCAGGGTTGATTCGAGTTTGGTGTGTTTGCCGAGGTCAAGCCGGTTTCGGAGGCTAAAGTCGAGGCGGTGATAGTCGCTCAACCTGCCCTTGTTGAGGTCGGCATAAATGATGCCGAGAATACCGTTTAACCGTGTATAGTCGGTAAAGATACCTTGTGGGAAAACAAGCTGCTCGAAATACCCTTGCGATTGTGTGAATGGGAAGCCGCTTCCAAAATTCCACCGTGTACTTACTTCCCAGTTGTCGGTGCGTCCGAACTGGTAAGTAGCTACGAGGTTTATGCTGTGACGACGGTCGAAATGGGGGACATAATTGATGATGTCATCATACCGGTTTACGAAGGTCAGAGAGTACACCGCCCACAGATACAGGTCACTATGGTCGTAGCTTAACGTTAGATCCACACCGCGGGCAGAACCCCGTTCAACAATAAAGTCCTTTTTCAGTCGATCAGGTTTGTCGGCATATTCGGGTGTATCTTCAAACATCTTGTCGCGATTGAGGTTAGTGAGCTGTGGAAATTCCTTTGTATAGGCTTCAAGGTTCATTGATAGGTGATCGGTGAGATCATATTCCAAACCAACGATTAAATGAGCTGATCTCTGGAGTTTGCTTGTAACATCTCGCCCGTCGAACTGGCGGGGCAAATTATCGGATCCGGATAAAAAGCCATAGAAGAGATTTACAACATCACGGTCGGAGGTTGCGCTCAACAGGTTTTGGGAATATAATCCGGCGGCCATTTTTAATCTGAAATGGTTCGTTGCATTGAATTTCATTGCGAACCGAGGCTCAGGCGATACTTCACTGAGTGCAGCATACCACTGCAACCTGAATCCGGGTTCGAAAAGCCATTTCCCGATACTATGCTTATATCTTACATAGGCTGCCAGTTCGGTAGTGTTTTGATTTTGGCGTATAAACGCTCCTGCAGCATTAAAGAAATTGAAATCCGTAAAAAACCCGCGGGTCTCAATACCATATTTTATTTGGTTTCGACCCAGAAAGTATGTAAAACCCAGTCCAAAATTAAATCCGTTCACCTCACTTGTACGAGGCTGCTGATTAGCCTCTTGCATAGTGATTTTGTAGGTTGAATACGCAATGCTTCCTTCAAGCAGCGCGGGAGTTTGACCTGGGATCACAAGAAAATTCATACCAGCTCCGTAAGTGTCCCAACCGATTTCACTCACAGCGCGGTAATTTACGTTATCGGTGAAATTAAAGCCGTGAAAGTCAATTTTACTACCATTACCTGTATTCAATGAGACTTTGGCATACAGGTCTCTGAAGCTATAGGGCAGGCCAAGCGTGTCGATATAATTGTAGAACAACTTCGAACTTCTGTCCAGAAAGGAGTTTTTAGCCGAGAGTATGAAGGATGATGAAAAATTGCGATCATTTGTTTCATCGAGTCGTACAATGGGTCCTTCGAGCAGCAATTTAGATCCAATTGTTGATATATCAGCCTTGCCAGCGAAGCGGTTTCGGTTTCCGTCGCGTGTAGTAATGCTCATCACCGATGAGATCCGCCCGCCATATTCTGCATTGAATCCCCCGGTGTGTACTTCCACATTGCGGATAATATCAGTGTCGAAAACCGAGAACATCCCAATGGAATGAAAGGGATTGTAGATAATCATTCCGTCGAGCAAAACTTTATTTTGTATAGGTGGGCCGCCTCGTATATAGAGTTGCCCGCCCTGATCGCCTGTGAAGATTACCCCGGGCAATACCTGAAGGTATTGGGCAAGGTCGGCCTGGCCGCCGAATGCAGGCAATTGTCTGATCTGCCGTGGTGTGATATTTATTACCGATGTGCGGGTTTCATATCGTGCTTCCTCCCTCTCTGCAGTGATATGTACTCCTTCAATAACGAGAGCACTTTTTGTGAGATAGAGGTTTTTTGTTAACACTTCGCCCCCTTTAAGGGTAACGGGCATGCGCAATGTGTCGAATCCCATAAAGGATACCATCAGAGTGTAATCACCTGGAGGAATACGAGATATGACGAAATAACCGTTTACATCCGTAGCTGCACCAATGGTGGTTCTATAAAAGAAAACATTTGTAAAAATGATAGGCTCGCCGGTTTCTTTTTCATAAACAAATCCACGAAGAGTGCTGGTTTGAGCATACACCTGCAGTGTGAGAAGCATGAAAACTATGGCAATGAAAAGTTTTCTGAAAGCGAACAAGTAAAAACCAGACATTGGAAACGTTAAATTATTGTAGCGCGCAAAAGTAACGATATATGATATACCAGTGCTCGTGAATAGTATTACTTTGAACAGTTTTATACAGTTTTACAGTAAAAAGCATTTTGCCTGCTTACTGGCACCTGGAATTTAATAACGCTTCCATTCAACAAAATTGTATAACACACCCCCACAGGAGCAAAACATGACCAAACATCTTTAAGCATCGCCTGTTGGAAAAACTTAAACGTTTCCTTTCCGGAATGGTAGATTCAAAACTCGCATTTTAAGAGTATTTATTTGCATGAATCAAGCATTCAGATGGCAGATAGAAAGGCATATGTTACAGGGATTGGCTTGGGTCGTAATTGATTGCCAGGCTTGGTAAGTTGTATTCAGGTTCGCTTAATGTTTTGTTAAACACAAGAACATCGTTACGGAGGTCATGAAAAAACAGAGTGAATTCTTCTTCGAACTGATTATAATTTTGCTTAAGCGATTCCACGCCGTATTCCATTCCTGAATAAAAATTGGTTCGGCGCGCCATACCAGAAAGGGCAAGATTCAACCCTTCGAGGTAGGCATATCCTGCTAACCAATCGTCGGCCAGCATGAATGGTAACATTCGTTTGGTTTTCGCAGGCAATATCAGAAAACGTCGCATCAGGGTATTGTAAACCGCTGATGTAAAAGTTTTGAGAGGAATTTCAGAATAATCTTTCCAGTTTCGGGCTAAAAAGTGGTCGTAGAACATATCAACTAAAACTCCTGAATATTTTCCGAATTCCCACCTGAGCCGTGCCACGCTTTGCCGAAATACTGGATGGCTATCGGAAAAAGAATCAATTCGGCGGTGGAGTATAACTCCCTTTTGGATTTCACTTGAATAACGTTCGAACATTTTTCCCTTGACATGATCGGCAATAAAGTTGCCAATGAGTATCTCACTATTGTTTCCCGACAAATAGGCATGAGCAAGGAAGTTCATGACGGTTTTTTACTGATTGATCAGGCTAAATTACAATTCTCCCGTCTGGTTTTACAGTAATACTGACTTGCAATCTGAAGAATTGTTTATGATTGCGGTAATTTAATTAATAAAAACACCCGTCCTATAGGCGGGTTACCTTTTTTCATAGTTTTGTGCACGGGAGTTTTTGAACCGTTTTTCGGGTTCATAGTATGATGATGTTATGCAGATGATAAATTAAATTAGCTTAACAGTATTAATAATTAAATAACAGCCTGCTGATTATGAATAAGATACTATTATTGGGTGACGAAGCAATAGCTCAGGCAGCAATAGATGCCGGAATTTCAGGCATCTATGCTTATCCGGGTACTCCTTCAACTGAGATAACCGAATATGTTGCTGCCTCAAAGGAAGCAAAAGAAAAGAATGTCAGGGCTTTTTGGACGGCCAATGAAAAAACTGCAATGGAAGGGGCGCTGGGAATGTCGTATGCAGGAAAGCGCACTATGACTTGCATGAAACATGTAGGGTTAAATGTAGCCGCCGATGCCTTCATAAATTCTGCTATTACAGGAGCCAACGGCGGATTGGTAATTGTGGCAGCCGATGATCCCTCAATGCACTCATCGCAAAATGAACAGGATTCACGATTTTATGGAAAGTTTGCCATGATTCCGATCCTTGAGCCTGCCGGGCAGCAGGAAGCTTACGACATGGTATTTCATGGATTCGACATATCTGAAAAACATGGAATACCGGTGTTGATTCGTATTACAACCAGACTTGCCCATTCAAGAGCCGGCGTAACTTTAAAACCAAAGCGTGAACAAAATACGGTTCGTATTCCTGCCAACCCGAAACAGTTTGTGTTGCTGCCTTCAATTGCACGCCAGCAATACAAGAGATTGCTTCAGCAACAGGCGCTCTTCGAAGCCGGTTCAGAACAATCGCCATTCAACGTTTACATTGATGGAACCGACAAAAGTATGGGCATCATAGCTTGCGGATTAGCATATAATTATTTGTTTGAGAACTTTCCCGATCGTGTAAGTCCTTATCCGGTACTTAAAATCGGTCAATATCCTGCCCCATCAGCTATGATTCGAAGAATGTACGACGACTGTGATTCAATCCTTGTACTCGAAGATGGATACCCGCTGCTTGAAGAACTTATACGCGGAATTTTGAACCATGGTAAAAAGATCAAAGGCAGACTTGATGGAACTGTTCCCCGCGATGGGGAACTCAATCCCAATATTGTTGCTGTAGCGCTTGGCATGAAAGATGAATGGGGTAATCCGGTCCCCACTATTGTAGCTCCCCGGCCGCCATCGCTATGTAAGGGTTGCCCTCACATTTATTCCTACAATGCCATTAATCAAGCGCTTGAGGATTATGGCAAGGGTCGTGTGTTTTCCGACATCGGCTGCTATACGCTTGGAGCTTTAGCTCCATTTGATGCAATTAACTCATGTGTTGATATGGGTGCCTCCATAACCATGGCAAAAGGTGCGGCAGATGCTGGTTTGACCCCAGCCGTAGCTGTTATAGGCGATTCAACATTCGCCCATTCAGGAATAACCGGGCTCCTCGATGCAGTTGTTGATAAGGCAAACATAACAGTATTTATTCTTGATAACGCCACAACAGCAATGACGGGAGGGCAACCTTCTGCGGCACTGGGAAGGATTGAGGATGTTTGTCAGGCAATTGGGGTTGAGAAAGAACATATCCATGTTATCAATCCTATTCCAAAGAATCATGAAGAAAACCTCAAAATAATGAAGAAAGAGATTGCTTACACGGGTGTTTCTGTGATAATTCCCCGTCGTGAGTGTATCGTAACGGCAAAAAAGAAATTAAAAGAAAAGCGCAAATCTGATTAATTAACCACAATTCCGTTTAGCATGAAAAAGGATATAATATTAGCAGGTGTCGGAGGGCAAGGCATCTTATCAATCGCGGCTACAATAGGTATGGCTGCTCTGGGTATGGGGCTGCACCTGAAACAATCCGAAGTGCATGGTATGAGCCAACGCGGCGGCGATGTGCAGTCGAATCTGCGGATCTCAGATAAAGAAATCGCCAGTGATCTGATTCCCAAGGGCAAGGCAGATATGATTATCTCGGTTGAACCAATGGAATCGTTGCGCTATTTGCCTATGCTTGCAAGCGGCGGATGGCTGATTACAAACACTACGCCGTTTGTCAACATTAGCAACTATCCACAGATTGAAAAAATTCTGGAAGAAATAGCAAAACTCCCTCACCATGTGGCCATTGATGCTGATCTGATTGCCAGAGAGCTCGGCTCATCCCGATCTGCCAACATCGTGATCCTGGGGGCGGCCTCTCCGCATCTTGGAATTCCGGAGGAATTGTTAGAGAAAGCTATCCGTAAAATGTTTGGTCGGAAAGGCGACGATATTGTCGAAATAAACCTGCGTTGCTTCCGGGCAGGAGTAAACTTTTCTATGGAACATAAAGGCAAATAGGCGTTAGCAACACAGAATTTTCATAGAGTAGGGCAATAAATCACTCATTTAAACATTGTTAAAGTGGCTTGAAGGGTCAACGTGTGTTATATGGTTCAAACCTGGCGAGCACTAAAATTTTAATTGTAAAGCAAGTAACTACTGCAAAATGAAGAAAATAAAATTACTTTTTCAACGGCGGTCGCTCTTTTTAGTTACGTTAATTGTGGTTGTAGTCTTAGCTCTAATAATGGTATTTTTTATTCCCCGACGCGACAAATCTGCTATTGACGTTATAGTTGACGCAAAAGCCGAACCTCAGTTCCGCTATGGCATTCAGATCGACTCACTGATATTACATGAAAATTTCGTCAGACCACGTGAAAGCCTATCGGTGATTCTCGATCAATTTGGAGTGAGTGCGCAAAGGATCGATCAGGTTGTAAGGGCATCAAGAGGAGTTTTCGATCTACGACAGCTTAAGGCAGGAAACAAGTATACCGTACTTTCAACCGCCGATTCGCTCGAAGTTATTCAATACTTCATTTACCAGTATTCGCCAATCCAATATGTTGTTTTCGATTTGCGCGATGCTGTAAAGGTATACACAGGCGAAAAGCAGGTTGAACGCCGCACAGAAATGGTTTCCGGCCTAATAGAATCATCACTTTGGAACAGCATCACCGCCCAGGGGGCTAATCCTCAGCTTGCACTTGAATTATCAGAAATTTATGCATGGAGTATTGATTTTTTTGCAATTCAGAAGGGAGACTCTTTTCGGGTACAGTACGAAAATCTTATAGTTGAAGGCAAACCCATTGGGATTGGCAGAATTTTATCGGCTGTGTTCCGGCATGGAGGCGAAGACTTTTATGCTTTCTATTTTGTACAAGGCGACAAAGGCGATTATTTTGATGAGAACGGCAACAGCTTGCGAAAAACTTTTCTGAAGGCACCACTCAAATTTTCACGAATTTCCTCCCATTTCTCGCATCGGCGATTGCATCCTATTCATCGCGTTTACAGGCCGCATCACGGTGTCGACTACGCTGCACCCACAGGAACACCTGTAATGGCCATCGGCGATGGAAAGGTTACGGTTGCCCGGTATCGCGGCGCTTCGGGCAATATGGTTGAAATTGTTCACAACAGCGTTTATAAAACACAATATTTGCATCTCTCCAGGTTTGGGAAAGGAATACGGGCGGGAGTACGTGTGAAACAAGGTCAGGTAATTGGTTATGTTGGAAGTACAGGATCCTCAACAGGACCGCATCTTTGCTTCAGGTTTTATCAGAATGGAAGGCCGGTAAACCCACTTAGGGTCGAATCGCCACCTGCCGAACCGGTAAAGCAGGAATACCGTTTGGAATATGATCAACATGTTGTTGAGATGCTTAAAGTTTTGAACGATAACCAGTCATGATAAACATGTGTGCTTTAGCACCGAACTAAGCCCCACCGGGTCATAATGCCAAAATAAAAGAGGCTGCCTTTTTGGGCAGCCTCTTTTTGTCAAGTATGTTTAACTTAATCCTGCTTAGCCCACCATACCCTGTCGTGAAAAGCATTTACGACGGGTACGTTGGCTGAGTTGTTTGAAACTTCGCTTTCGGGGTATGGGAAACGATGCACAAATCCATAAATGGCATTCTGAGGATTATGCATAGTTGGAATTCCCGTGCGGCGATAGTCGTTATAAGCTTCAATAGCTTCGAACTCATACATGGCAATGTACTTCTGAGTCATTATTTCTTCCAATGGGCTGGCAAGGTTGAGACTGTTGAAGTATGCAACAGGATCTGCGGTTATTCCATGATAAGTAAAATTAGCAGTGATAGCTTCCTGCAGAACAGTTTGCCAGTCGCCACCAGTGCGCTGAAGCATTTCGGCTTCGATGAAGAGCAACTCATGAAAAGTCATGATAGGAGTTGGACGTCGTTGATTGGCTGCGGTCCATGCAGAGAACAGCGACCTTGAGTAAATACCGCCTTGGGTTTGGTCAGCATTACCAATCGGAGCTGGAACAATAACACCGCCCACGGTAGAAAAGTAGAAACTCATTCTTGGGTCGTTGCGCTGGTTCATCAGGTTGTAGAGCGTAGAACTGGTTGAGAAGTGCATACGACCAGCCTCAAACTCTGCCCACGGGTTGTACCTTGTGGCTACGGCTTCATACTTTGTAAACAACGCTTGATCTGCTGCAGCGGCAAAGCCATTTGGGATGGCTGCTGCAACTTTAGCTAATGCTTCATTATCAACGTTTAGCAGGCGCATGCTGTAACGAGCTTTGAAGCTATTTGCCAACCTGATCCATGCATTGCGGTATGCAGTTTGGTCAGTAATATGACCGTAAAGCAGGTCAAGAGGCCGCATAGCGGTAAATAGCGGAGCCGAGATAGGAGTGCTTAGATTTGTGATGCCATTTTCGAGCAACTCAAATACATCGGCATAGATATCTTGGGGCTCGTCGTACACTGGCTGATAATTGGCGGAACCTTGGAGCGCTTCTGTCCACGGAGCCTTGTTCCACATATCAGTGGTCATTGCCAGATTGGTAGCGGTTAGAACCTGTGCAATTCCCAGAAGGACATTATTGGCTGCTTCCGGGCCATCGGGGGCAGTTTTAGTGCGAATGTCTTTCAAAATCATCTGCACTGTGTATAACCTGTTCCATGCGTTATTCATCAACGATGCCTCGTTTACGTTAGTACGGCGATCGGCGGTAAAGTGCTGACCCCATGTGCCGGCGTTATGTTCAACAAATACCGAAGCGTACCAGGCAATGTCGTGTGCATAGGTTTCAACAGCAGTTTTCAAAATGACAGTAGGCAGCATGAATCTCGCTTCAAGATGGGATGCGTTGTTGCGGTCACGGTTAATATCATCCATGATATCTTCACTACAACCGGCGAAGAAAACCGCTATCAGTAATAATGCTAATATTTTTTTCATAGTTTATCTATTTATTTAATTCAACATGTATTAGAAAGTGAAGTTTACACCGAGTCCAAACGATGAGGTTTGCGGTAACGACATATAGTCGAAACCACCTTGTGCATTACCGCTCGCCTGCGAAGTTTCAGGATCGAAATTAAGCATTGGAGCCCAAAGCAGTATATTTCTTGCCGAGAGGGTAATTGTAGCTGTTTGCAGACGCAACGGAGAAGTCAGGGACTTGGGAACTTCTATTCCAAGGCTAACATCGCGTAGTCTGAAAAACGAAGCATCAAAAATATGGGCTTCAGAAATATTCGTAAGGATGTCGGCGTGCAGGAAATAATGGGCAAAGGGATCGTCAGGTCCACCACGCTCAATGTTGTTGGGCTGTCCATTGGAAAGATACCCGTCTGGGTACAGTACACCACGCTCCTCGCGATTTTCGGTCAGAGCTGATGTTCCGTAAAAGTCAATAAGACGGTTTGTTCCTGAATAAATCTGACCGCCCTGTTTCCAATCGAAGAAGGCGCTGAGCGTAACATACTTATACCGGATCATCGTGTTTATACCCATCAGGAAATCGGGTGAAACATCGCCAATTTTTCCAAAATCCCCTGCGAGCGGGAAACCATAATAATCACTTTCTGGATTTTCATCTACGAGGATGCGGCCTTGGTCGTCTCTCAAGAACCTCGTTCCGTAAATGGCAGGGTAAGTATCGCCGGCTGCAGCGCGAATGTTTGGATCTACATAACCGCCAAGGAAAATATTTTCAACACCTTCGGCGAGTTCTTCAACCGTATTTACAAGCCTGGTAAAGTTTACATTAACATCCCAACGGAAATCTCCCGCTATCAACGGCGTTGTTGTTAGCATTAATTCATGCCCGGTAGTTAGCATCTTGCCTGCGTTTCTGTATTTATCGACAAATCCGGTTGAACCTGCCATTGGAACAGGGAAAATCTGACCATCGGCCACGTTATATATATAAGTGTAGTCCAGACCAATCCTGTTATTCAAGAAACGAAGATCTGCGCCAACTTCAATTGAACTGGTGTTTTCAGGTTTCAGGTTTGAATCCCACAGCGATGACGAAGGTTGATATCCTGTAGCTCCTCCAATCGGGAATAGAACTCCCCAGGTTTGAAAACCGCTGGTTCCGGCATCGGATCTCAGGAAAAATGGGTTAAAGAAGGAGCCAGCCTGGCCAACCTGTGCGTATGATACACGCAATTTACCGAAAGGCAGCAGATTGTTATCGCGAAGCGCTTCGAGTTCTGTGAACACAAAACCCAACGAAACGGAGGGATAGAAGAACGAGCGGCTGCCACGGGGCATACTCGAAACAATGTCGTTGCGTCCGGTAAGATTCAGGTACAGCATTCTTCTGTATTCCAACTCAAGGTTGCCGAACACTCCAAACGAACGGTAGAGGCTTTTGGCTTCTGAAGCAGTTTGAGTTGATGTATTGGCCATATTATTCCAACCAGCTTGTGTAAATGTGGTTCCCTGCATCCACCATGTACGACGATATTGGTCAACAATTTCGTTTCCGAGGATCAGTGTGGCACTCAGGTCTTCGCTGAAGTTGTGGTTGAATGTACCCAGCAACAATGAGTTAACATTGCGGTGAATAATACCCTGGTTTACTAATTGTCCGCCGGCAGGAACAACAGGTAAGGGAGTAGGAGCGAGAGGTGTACCATAACCGGCAGCAGTACGGAGGATATGACCTGCCTGTGCGCTTCCCATCTGGAGTATCTCTTCCATATCAGTGCCATAATAGTCAACGCCAATTTGGTATCTGAAATTTGCCCATGTTGTTGGCATGAACTGAAGGTAGGTGTGACCGAAGAAACGGCGTGTGTTTTCCTCGAATATATTGTTTTTTGTAGCCCAGATTGGGTTTTCCCCAACAGCGCCACGGCGATACGATACCTGGTCGAAGGGATTTCCAGGCATATGATAAGGAGTGCCTGCCAGATCATATGATGGCGGCGAGCCGTACACGGTAAACAGAATACCGGTATTGCCTGAAGGGATCTTATTAACCGACAAGTCGGCGTAGTTGGCCTGGAATCCTGCTTTCCACCTGTTGTTCATGTCAAGGTTAGCGCCGATCCTTGCATTATGCCGGGTCATTGCAGAGCTGGGAATAATACCTTCCTGGGTAGTTGTTCCGAAGCCAAGTGTGTAATCGCCAAGATGGGTGTTCTGGCTCACATTGATATTGGTATTTACTGTGTGGCCAGTTTCGAAGAAATCTTTTGTAGAGTTGAATGCCTGAGGCAATACCCATGCTGCTTTTTGTGGGTGATAAAACATTCCCTGATATGGGAAGGTAGTATCGCCATCTACGATAACAGGGAAGTTGTTACCGCCATACACAGGGTCGTTGGGTAACGAATCAAGTCTTGGCCCCCATGAAAGGGAATGCACTGGTCTGAAAGCAAACTTACCTGAAACAAAATCGGCTGTGCCCTGAGCGAATGTTTGCTGCAAATCAGGCCAACGCGAGATGCGATCTTGTGAATAGTTGGTAGTAACACTCACTACAGGCCGACCTACTGCAAGCCCACGGCCACTTTTGGTTGTGATTACAAGAACCCCGTTAAAAGCCTCCATACCATACAAGGCTGCTGCGGCCTGACCTTTTAGAACGGTAATATTTTCGATGTCGTTGGGGTTAATGTCCACAAGGCGCTGTGTATACTGTGTCCCGATAACGTTTGCAAATATATCGGGCGTGGAGCGGATAGGCATTCCATCAACAACAACAAGTGGTTGGTTGTTGCCACTAAACGAACGGGCGCCACGAATCAGGATTGTTGCTGCTGCGCCTGGCATCCCTGACGACTGACGCACCTCCATGCCTGCAACCTTCCCCTGAAGCGATGTTACGAGGTTTGGGTTTCCTGTTTGGCCAATAACATCGCCACCAATCTCTTGCAAAGAAAAGCCGATTGATCGCTGTTCGCGTTCTATACCAAGGGCTGTTACAACAACTCCCTCAATATCAACAACATCGGGTTCAAGAGTAACGTTGATCACTACCTGATTTCCAATCATTACTTCGACCCTTTTCATGCCGATAAATGAAAATTCCAGAACACGTGCGTTATCTGGCACAGTAAGCTGGTATTTACCGGCCATATCAGTGGTAGTACCCATCGTTGTTCCTTGCACAACAACGGTCGCGCCTGGTATCCCACTGCCATCCTCAGAACTGATCACGGTGCCTGTGATCGTTCTTTGTGCTAGCGCTGCCTGGAATGCAAATAGCATGCATACAAGCAAAATGGTAATGTTTCTCATAATTAAATGGTTTTTGTTAGAAATAATTAAACTTTAGTTAAACATAAAGACTCCTTCGATCATTGATTATATTTTCGTTGAACATAGTTTTCCGTAAGCTTGTTTCATTTCTTTCTTTATTTTCGATAATAAGGGCGCTAATATAATACAAAAATCAAAAGTTGCAAAAAAATGTTAATAATTGTTAATTTATTGTGGGATTTTTTAACAAGACGACATTTATATTGTAAATCAGAGAGATATAGGTTGTAATATTGAAATAGTATAAATGTATAATCATGATTTCATTCGATGCTGTGAAATTTTTTCGATTTCTGACCACAATATGACCGTTATTTTTACTGCACAGAGGGTTAAGTTATTGTAAAGCTTCCCATTGTATAGCCACGTTTCCGGGTTCCAGCTTCAATAATTGTTGAGGCTATTGGGTTTCAGGACAAAACTCACATAGAGTGTTGAAGGTCAAAATTAAATCAACAATACCGATGTAAGTAATATGGGGAGCTTTGCCTGCAAGTTTTAGTGATATCTATTAACAGTTAATCTTGACTTATTGCTTAAAAGCCACATGCACAGGATTTTATACAGAAAAACAACCGATAGCGCAATAATTTGTGAAGGAGAGGGTCTATAATTCCGTATTATGACCCGAACGTAAATCAGGAGAAATAACGGCAGCCTTTTTAATAATTCCACCCTTAAACAAAAACCTGTACGTAATATGTTTCTTTGAGAAGCTGCTTTCCACTGCAGAATGTAGCCGTTGCATTCTGGGGTTAAAATCACCAACCCATGCAAGTTCTATTTCCTTGTAATTTGGTTTGTTTTTCATCACCTTGTCCATATGCCAGAAAATGGCCGATTCGATTCCATACCTTTGAAACCGCGGAATCACACCCATAACAGTAATTCGGGCCCTTGTAAAGAGCTTTTTCCGTTTTAAACAAAGAAACCTTAATTTATCAAAAATGGTTAATCGTCCATTGAAATAACGAAGTAACTGGTTGGCATCGGGTAGCATCACCAAAAAAGCGATAGGTTTATCATCGTGGTATGCAAACCATATAAATTCTTCGTCGAGAATATGCTTAGCTCGCTGAAAAGCTTTTTTTACAACCTCGGGATTGATTGGCGTAAAATGTTCATGATACACCCATGCCTGATCGTATATGTCTTTGAGGTCGGTTATAAATTTATCTGCCTGCGCTTTGGAAAAATGTTTAAAACTGAAGCCAGGTTTTTGGCGAACCCAGTCGGCAATTTTCCAGAATCTTTCGGGAAAAGCCCGTGAAAGTTCGATTTTATTTGTAACCTGTTCGAAATATTCCTGAAACCCATATGATTCGAATAGTTCTCTGTAGTATGGTTTATGGTAATACATACCGTAGCTTGGGTTGTCGAACCCCTCAACGTGAAGTCCCCAGTAGTTGTCGTTTTCGCCAAAATTGACCGGGCCATCCATAGCTTCAAGGCCTGCCTTTTCGAGCCATTTACGACAGGTGTCGAACAGTAGGAACGCCGCTTCCTTATTGTTAATACATTCAAAAAAACCCATACCTCCTGTGGGTTGATCGTATTTGTTGGCTTTTTTCCAATTGTAGAAAGCAGCAACTCGTCCGATCAGGCTATTTTTATCGTCTATAAGAATCCATCGGGCTGCATCGCCGTCGCGGAAATAGACGTTATTCCTGGGATTGAATATGCCTTCGATCTCATCATCAAGTGGGCACACAAAGTGCGGGTCGTCTTTGTAGAGTTTTCTTAGTGTGTCGTGAAACCGCCGCGCATTGCTTCTGGTTTTTACTTGAATTATTTGCATGCAGGGTTCAGATTTGTGAATTCACCATTTCGCTTTTGCGAGAAGCGAGGCAAATGTATAATAATTGATTAACACAGCCAGCGTTTTTACTAAAACAGATAATCGTATTGATGGATAACGTTTCTTGTCATTATTGCTGCCAATGGTAGCAATCGTTAATGGTTCGCCATAAAATCAATAAATTTGCATTCTTTATATTGGTGCACAATAAAAGGAACTTAAGCATTACCGTAGATTAATCAGGATGAAAAAACTCGACTGGTATATTTTCCGCACCTATGTAGGCCCTCTGGTACTCACTTTCCTGATTGCCATTTTTGTACTGTTGATGCAGTTTGTGTGGAAATATATTGACGAATTGGTTGGCAAAGGTCTGCAATGGGGCGTGATTGCAGAGCTTTTGTTCTACGCATCCACAACATTTGTTCCAATGGCTTTGCCTTTGGCCATATTGCTTTCGTCGCTGATGACTTTTGGTAATCTTGGCGAGCACAATGCGCTTGTATCTATGAAAAGCTCAGGTATATCACTTCGCCGCGTGATGCAACCTCTTATTATACTGTCGGTTCTGATTAGTTTTGGGGCGTTTCACTTTTCCAATATTGTGCTTCCGATAACCAACCTGCAATTCAGGTCAATACTTTTTGATGTCAGGCAACAAAAGCTTGCCTTCAACCTCAAAGAGGGTATTTATTTCGATGGTCTTGAAGGTTATGTTTTCCGGATTGGCAAGATAGAAGACGATGGGCGAATCGTTCGCGATGTGTTAATTTACGATCACACCAGCGGAGAAGGAATAACAACGGTAACGCTGGCCGAACGAGGCGAAATCGAACAATCACCCGACGGCAGGTTTCTTGTTTTCACGTTGTATAACGGTTATAGCTACGACGACACCCCCGACCGCCGCAACCCTAACTCAGTGCCCTTTTCCCGAATTAAGTTCGATCGGGAAGTAAGGCGATTCGATCTGTCGGGCTTTGAGTTGACCAGAACTGATGAAGACTTTTTCCGAAATCACTTTCAGATGTACAATATTCGCCAATTGGTGCATTCGCGCGACTCGCTTACAAATCTCTTAGATGCCAGACGTGAAAACTTCAGAACTGCGATGAGTATTAATTTTTATTTCTTTACACATTACGATACAGCACGAGTTGTGATTCCTGACACCACGCTCCGGCTCGGAGGCGAAATGTTGGGTGGGCTTAATGCCCCCACACGTGATGAAGTGCTTCAGGCAGCCCTGAATGCGACAAGGAGCGTAAAAACCAACCTTGAATTTACCAGTTCCAGTTTTAACGGACAACAACGTCAGATAAGAAGGCATGATATTGAGCTGCACCGGAAGTACACGTTATCTGTTGCATGTTTTATTCTCTTTTTCGTGGGAGCACCTCTGGGTGCTATAATACGTAAAGGTGGGTTGGGGATGCCACTGGTGGTGTCAACATTTCTCTTCATCATGTTCCATATCATATCAACTACCGGCGATAGATATGTCCGGAGTGGTGTTCTCGACCCCTGGGTTGGTATGTGGCTATCGTCGGCTGTGTTTTTGCCATTGGGAATATGGTTAACCTACAAAGCCGTAACAGATTCGCCTTTGATGGATGCAGATGCATGGGGTAAACTTGCAATACTGAGAAAGCGGATTATTCCTTTTAAGAAGAACTCCCAGCATGATCAGATTGATACTGCAACCCGCTGATTCGGTCTATCTTCCTTGATAGCGGGGGGTCGGTTTCCACACTCCCGATTTGACTCCCTTTAAATTTCGAATCATTCCGGCTAAGAGAGCACAATTCATGCTGATGAAGTGCACAGCAAACCTGAAAAGTTTAACATGAATGCCAACTTTTTTTAGGAGAAAATCTATTAAGGGGATCGCGAAAAAAGCAGAAAGCTGCCCCGCAAAAAGAAGCAAATATAATCCTCCGTTCACTGCCAGAAAGGCATTGGAAATAAACCCTGCAATTATCAGCAGAGGGCCAAACCACCTGATAACTTTATGGGAGAGGAAAGCGATGGCAATTCCGGTTGTTGGCGGCCATAAAAGGTGTTTAAAACGCCGGAGATTTTGAAAGTTTCCGGTTGCAATCCGTACTTTTCTTCTAAATTCTGCACTCAGGCTGTTTGAAACGTCCTCGTAAACAATTGAATCCAAATCGTTGATGGCTCTCTTTCCCATCTCAAGAATCTTCATGTTGATATAGAAGTCATCAACCAACGAATGCGGAGGCACTATGGGGTACTCACTTTTTCGTAGTGCATAGCACCCGCCAAATGGCCCCATCATGGCGCCCCATACGCGGCTTTCGAGGTTTTTGATCCAAACCTCACGCGAGATATAAGCCGTTTCCTGACAAGAGATGCCTCCGGAGTTTAGTCCTCTGTTTCTCATATTGCTATCAACCAAACCAATATCGGGATTGCGAAAATGCCTCACAATATTTTGCAAAGTTTGAGGTGTGAAAATCACATTGGCGTCAGTAAGAACAATGATTTCGCCCTGAGCTATTTCAGCAAGATTATTTATAACCGACGGTTTGCCGCGACGAGAAGTAAAATCGAAGCAATGCAATCTGCTGATTTCCTGTTCAAGCGCTCTTGTTAAAGATACCGTATTGTCGGTTGAGGCATCGGAGCCAACAAGTATTTCGATTCGGCCTGAAGGATAATTGCTCTGTGCGACACTTTTGAGTTTTTCAACAATGACTGCTTCTTCGTTGCAAGCGGCAACAAGAACCGAAACATCCGGCAGTTCAGCAAATTCATACCTGATTTCGTTACTTTTGCGACCCAATGCCAAAATCCTGAGTAGAAACGGATAAAGCAGGTAACTATAGAAAATCAGCGATATCGAAACCCAGAACAAAATCTCCATTTCAGAAAAGGTTTGCTGAATAAAAATCAACAAGCGATCGTGTGATAGCGCTGTTGTCGTAATACTGCCTTACAAACCGTGCCGCATTACTGCCAAGTTTTCTTGTTAGCTGTTCTGATTCAACAAGTTGGAAGATGGCTTGTGCGAAACGCTCAGGATCGTCGGCAATCATGATATTTTCGCCGTATGTACTGCTAATACCTTCAGTACCGATTGTGGTGGTTACAATTGCCTTGCCCAAGGCCATCCCTTCAATTATTTTTATTCTTAAACCACTTCCAGAAAACAGTGGAACAATCATAATGGCTTTCGAGCGTATAAAAACATGCGCATCGGGCACCTCGCCCATAAACACAACATTTGGTTCGTTTATTTCACGAAACCACCGTGGCGCATTACGACCGGCGAGATAAAATTTAAGATTGGGGCACATTTTGTGAACCTTATGCCATACCTTGTTAAAAAACCATCTTAATCCTTCCTGGTTAGGAGCCCAATCAAGGGCGCCGATATGGAAAAGAGAAGGAAATTCTGCCTGGTCGGGATCAGGTTCAAGATTATGTGTGTTCACTCCTGTAGGAGCTACATGTATTGGTATATTGCAGCCCAGTTTCCGGAAAACCCCGGCATCACGACCGGTGATTGGAATCAAAGTGTCGTAGTTGTTGATCATGGAAGTTTCGAAACGTTTGATTCGTTTGGCAAGGTTTGCCAGATACAACCCTTTAATTCCTCCGGCTACAGCAGCGGTGCGTTGCCAAATTTCGTGTTCAACATTGTGTGCACGCATACTTATAAGCGATCTGCTGAGTTTACGGATAGTGCGTATGTAAGGCCCGAGATAAAGACCCTCCATCTGAATCACATCGAAATGGCGGGAAAGAAGTAGTTCGGTTAATTTACTGTTATACTCAGACGTGATAAATCGCTCTGCATTGTATGGAATGGAAGTGTTAAAATAATTTCTGAATGCGCTGCGAACCGAAATATCGGTGTTGATGTCAACTGCAATGAATTCAATTAATTGCTTAAGTGTTGGCGGGATTGTGGTAGGATTGCAAAAGTGCTTGGAAGTATTCATTGATAACAGGGACACACGATGACCCAACTCGGCCAGAGATTTTGCCATGCTTAAAGTTGCTATCGCACCACCGTCGTTAGGAGGATAAGGAAGCTTGTTGGCAAGAATCAGAAACTCCATGAAACAGATAATAAGTAACAGAGATTGTAGCCTGCAAACATAATAAAAAGGCACACAACCATCAAAATCTTGTGGGTTTAAGTGAAGAAAATGAATAGGAACTAATAGCGATTTTGATACTTTTGCAAAATTGGTAGCAGATAACAACAAATCATGACCGACAACAAAAAAATCATCTTCTCAATGGTTGGTGTGGGTAAATTAGTACCTCCTAACCGGCAAATTCTCAAAGATATCTATCTGAGTTTTTTTTACGGCGCTAAAATCGGGATAATCGGTCTTAACGGGTCGGGAAAATCAACACTGCTCAGAATAATAGCTGGCATTGATAAATCATATCAGGGCGAAGTGGTTTTTTCACCGGGTTATAGTGTTGGACTTCTTGAACAGGAACCACTTCTGGATGATAATAAAACAGTGCGCGAAATTATTGAAGAAGGTGTGCAGCAGGTTGTTGAACTGCTGAAAGAATACGAAGAGATTAACAACCGCTTTAGTGAACCTCTCACCGACGATCAGATGGAACGTTTAATTGTGCGGCAGGGCGAGCTCACCGAGCTTATCGAGCAGCACGGCGCATGGGAGTTGGACACAAAATTGGATAGAGCAATGGATGCGCTGCGCTGTCCGGAACCTGATGCTATAGTTAAAACCCTCTCTGGTGGCGAACGCCGACGCGTAGCGCTGTGCAGGTTGCTCCTGTCCGAACCAGATATCCTTTTGCTCGACGAACCTACCAATCATCTCGATGCCGAGTCGATCGAATGGCTTGAGCAACACTTGCAGAAATACAAGGGAACCGTTATAGCCGTTACCCACGACCGATATTTTCTTGATAATGTGGCCGGATGGATCCTTGAACTCGACCGTGGCGAAGGAATTCCCTGGAAAGGAAACTATAGTTCGTGGCTTGAACAGAAATCGAACCGGTTGGCTATGGAAGAAAAAACCGAATCGCGCCGCCGCAAAACACTCGAACGGGAACTTGAATGGGTGCGCATGGCGCCCAAAGCCCGCCATGCTAAAGCAAAAGCACGGCTCTCAGCCTACGAACGATTGCTCAATGAGGATGTGAAACAAAAAGAAGAACGACTTGAAATTTTCATCCCCAACGGACCACGGTTAGGTAATAAAGTGATTGAAGCACATAATATAGCTAAAGAATACGGCGATAAGCTCCTTTTCGAAAACCTTAGCTTCTCGCTTCCGCCTGCCGGTATAGTAGGAGTGATCGGTCCAAACGGTGCCGGAAAAACCACTCTCTTCAGGCTGATAATGGGGATGGAAACCCCTGACAAAGGTAATTTTTCAATTGGCGAAACAGTAAGTGTCGGATACATCGATCAGGCGCATACTGCTATAGATCCCGAAAAAACTGTTTGGGAGGTGATTTCGGAAGGTAATGAACAAATTCAGTTAGGCGGCAAACTTATCAATTCACGCGCCTATGTTGCGAGATTCAACTTCACTGGTGCCGACCAGGAAAAGAAAACAAAAGTGCTGTCGGGAGGTGAACGCAACCGCCTGCATCTGGCACTCACTCTGCGCTCCGAAGCTAATCTGTTGCTTCTTGACGAACCCTCGAACGACATTGATGTAAATACCCTGCGAGCCCTTGAAGAAGGGCTGGAAAATTTTGCCGGTTGTGCGGTTGTTATCTCACACGACCGCTGGTTTCTCGACAGAGTAGCAACCCATATGCTTGCATTCGAAGGCAACTCGCAAGTGTATTTCTTCGAGGGAGGCTATTCCGAGTATGAAGAAAATCGTCGGAAACGAACGGGCGAAATCAATCCAAAACGTATCAGATACAAGAAATTAGTGAGATGACAACGCCTCATATATAAAGGTTCACTAATTATTAGGATATTTCAATCTCAAAATTATCTGTTTTCTGAAACGCCAGCTTACCATCTTAAGTCACCTGTCATGATTCAACTTGTTGATAATCAACTCCTCGATCAAATAACAGCCGAAGCCAGAGCGTCGAACCGCAAGCGAAAAAATTACAATTTCCATAAGGACTATTCCGACACTCTCCAACGCTTGCTTAACGCCATGGAGCCAGGAACATACATTCGTCCCCACAAACATGAGAACCCCGACAAACGGGAAGCATTCTGGATTATCAGAGGTACAATCGCAGTTGTTCTTTTTAATGAACAGGGCGATGTGATTGATTGCCATGTATTGAACCGCGATAAAGGATGTTTTGGTATTGATTTGCCTCCCCGCACATGGCATAGCCTTGTTTCAATTGAAAGTGGTTCGGTGGCTTATGAAGTTAAGGATGGCCCGTATGACCCCATAGATGACAAAAACTTCGCTCCGTGGGCTCCTCCTGAAACTGATATATACGCTTCTACGATCTGGCTCGAACAGCTACTAAACCGCCTTGAGATTAAACCCGCATAATCCTTAATTCAATAAACAGTCATTATGCTTTACTGCACCGGAAAATATTGCTTTGGGAACAAATTGAAAGAACAGGGCTGGAAGAGCTACTTCAATTAAATTTTGGAAAGAATCTACCACGCTAAATTGGCATTGACAGATAATAAAATTGATAGAATGCGATTTAATGTGTTTGCAAATCTTCTATATACATCGTTGAGAATTTTTAGTTCCAGGTTAATCCGCATATACTCACCGATAGTATTTTGCCAGTACCCAGGAAAACCAAAATCTATAATTAATTATGCAAGAAGCAGAGAATAGCGCCATTAAATACATTTTCGAACACTCTTCGCCTGAGCCAGAGGTACTCAGCAAATTAAGCCGTGAAACATGGCTCACAACCGTATCCCCGCAAATGTTAGCTGGCCACATTCAGGGAAGTCTTCTGCGAATGATCAGCAAGATGTTAAACCCTGACATGATTCTTGAGATCGGGACCTTCACCGGATACTCTGCCATTTGCCTTGCTTCTGGCTTAAAACCCGACGGAAAACTGCACACAATCGACATCAACCCCGAACTTGAGGAAATTTCTAAACGATATTTCAGGCTCGCCGGTTTGAGCAACCAAATTGTATGGCACTGCGGCGATGCATTGCAACTCCTTCCAAAATTCACACAATTGTTCGACCTGGTTTATCTTGATGCTGCCAAAGAGTTGTATGTGGAGCTTTATGAATTGATAATTCCTTTGTTGCGCCCCGGAGGCTTTATCATTGCCGACAATGTGTTGTGGCACGGCAAAGTTACAGACCCCGCATTCGACGACGATAAAGATACCCTTTGCATTCGCAAGTTTAATAACCATGTCAGGAAAGATTCCAGGTGCGAAAACCTGATTCTTCCGTTACGCGACGGAATAATGCTTATCAGAAAAAAATGACAATTTTGCTTTGCACCCGGTTACCACTGACAGTTAAACCCGGATTAATCAATTAAAAGACCGTTAGTGCAGAACTATTAAGTACGTCTGGGTTAATCTATTTCTGCATTTTTGCAGTAAAAATTATTACGAACCATTTTTTTGTAGGTTTGCAATTAAACCGCTCAAAAGATTTTTAATATAAACAAGGGATTAAAACTGAGGCTGTTCAGATAAAATAACGAGGATAAATGAAAACTATTCGGCTGAAAGACAAGTACTTTGAACCATTCATACCTGCATCTGAGATTGAAGCAGCAGTTGAAAGAATGGCCGGGCGTATAAATTCCGACATGGAAGGAAAGTTGCCGTTGTTTCTTGTAATACTTAACGGCGCTTTTATATTTGCTGCTGATTTAATTCGCCGGATTAATGTTGATTGCCATGTTTCGTTTGTCAGGCTTTCGTCGTACGACGGTATTCATTCAACGCAGGTAGTAAGGGAACTGATTGGTTTAAATGAGGAAATAGCAAATAGGACCGTTGTTGTTGTTGAGGATATAATTGATACAGGTCACACCATGGATGAATTGGTTCGCAAAATTAAGGCACTTAATGCCACCGAGGTGAAAATTGCTACATGCCTGCTAAAGCCTGCGGCTCTCCGGAAGGATCTCACGATTGATTATATTGGTATTGAGATACCCAACGATTTTATAGTTGGGTATGGCCTTGATTACGACGGCTATGGACGAAATCTGAGAGATATTTACAAAATAGTACCACAAATCAAACATTAAAGTATGTTGAACATCGCTCTTTTTGGCCCCCCAGGCGCCGGAAAAGGAACACAATCAAAAAAACTCGTCGAAAAATACAATCTGACATACATCTCAACGGGAGATATCCTGCGGCAGGAGATAGCAAACAAGTCAGCACTCGGAATGCAGGCAAAGGCGCAGATAGAAAAAGGAGGCTTGGCCTCCGATGAGATCATTGTGCAAATTATTGAGAATAAAATCCATAAGGAACTCGATACAAATGGTATTTTATTCGATGGGTTTCCAAGAACTGTAGTTCAGGCATACATTTTAGAAGGTTTGCTTCTAAAATTGGGAAGCTCTCTTACATGTATGCTCAGCCTTGATGCTCCCAGGGAATTACTGCTCAAGCGTGTACTTGAAAGGTATGAAATTGAGGGTCGCAACGACGATAAAAAAGAGATAATCGCAAACAGGTTCAAGGAATACGATATTAAAACTATTCCGGTAGCCGAGTTCTACAAAGAAAAAGGCAAATACTTTCCTATTAATGGCGTTGGAACAATTGATGAGGTGTTCGCACGATTGACACAAGCCATTGACGAAACGCTTCAGCAAGTGTGGTTCAACCTTGTGATATCCGGCCCGCCGGGAGCAGGTAAAGGAACGCAGGCCAAATACCTTGCCGACCGGTTCAACCTGTTTTACATCTCTACCGGATCGATGCTAAGAAAAGAGATAGACAAAAAAACCCCTATCGGACAACTGGCAAGGCCTTTTCTTGACCGTGGTGAGATTGTTCCCGACGATATTGCTATCCCGCTGATCGAAAGGGAAATAAAAGATCATCCTAACGTAAGTGGGTTCATTTTTAAGGGATTTCCGCGTAGCATCGTTCAGGCCTATATACTCGACGGCTTGCTGCGTCGCATGAACTCTACGGTTTCGTATGCCATTGACCTTCAGGTTCCTACGCTTGAGCTGATTAAGCGTCTTTCGGCGCGTAGTAAAACCGAAAAACGAAGAAGCTACGATATGACCACCGATATGATAATTCACCGGCTCGAAGAACATGAAACCAAAACATTACCGGTTTCCGAATATTACCGCAAACAAGGTAAATACACCGCTGTTGATGGCCGCGGTGCTGAAAAGGAGGTTTTTGAACGGCTTTTTGCTGCAGTTGAATATGCTTATAAAAGCATACGCTAACACATGACAAATCAGAATTTTATTGATTTAGTAAAAATATTTGGCCGTTCAGGAAAGGGAGGGGCAGGATCGGTGCATTTCATCCGAACCAAACAAACGGCATGGGGCGGTCCCGACGGCGGCGATGGCGGCCGTGGAGGGCATGTGATTCTCAAAGGTAACAGCCAACTTTGGACGTTGCTACACCTTAGATACACTAAACACCTGTTTGCTGGTGATGGAGAATCCGGAGGCCGCCAATTGATGACCGGAGCAGCAGGCAGAGACGTAATTATCGAAGTTCCGCTGGGAACAATTGTTTGCCAATCAGATACAGGAAATGTATTAGGCGAGGTTACTAACCATGATCAAACCCTTGTAATTCTGGAAGGTGGTAGAGGTGGAAAAGGAAACGACTTTTTCAAAAGCGCTACCATGCAAGCCCCAAAATTCTCTCAACCCGGCGAGCCTGGCAAAGAAATGTGGTTAACCGTCGAGTTGAAAATTCTTGCCGATGTTGGCCTGGTAGGTTTTCCAAATGCAGGAAAAAGCACATTACTCTCCAAACTCTCAGCCGCCAAACCAGAAATTGCTGATTATCCGTTCACCACACTCACCCCAAACCTTGGAATTGTTGCTTACCACGATCGGAAATCATTTATTATGGCCGATATCCCAGGAATTATCGAAGGAGCAAGCGAAGGAAGAGGTCTCGGACTACGATTTTTACGTCATATAGAACGTAACTCTCTACTGCTCTTCATGATACCTGTTGACACTAAAAATATTGCCGACGAGTACAACATTCTTCTTAAAGAGTTGCAAACATATAATCCCGAGTTATTGGATAAAGACCGGCTTTTGGCTATTACAAAATCCGACCTTATTGACTATGAACTGATCAAAGAAATGGAAAAGGAACTACCTTTGGTTCCGCATGTTTTTATTTCATCCCATAGCCGGTTGGGATTAACAAAACTAAAAGAGATGTTATGGCAGATGTTAAATAAGTTCAAAACAGGCAATCATGATTGAGTGGTTAATGCACATTGATACACAGCTTTTTTTATTCCTGAACGGAATCAGTTCGCCGGTTGCTGATTTTATAATGTACTGGCTAAGCCATCGCGAAATATGGATACCGTTGTACCTGTTCTTAGTATATCTGCTCTACAGGTATTATGGAAAGATGGCAATCCTGCTGGTAATTTTGGCGCTTCTGCTATTTGCTATCAGCGATCGGGTTTCTGTAGTTGCATTTAAAGATGTATTTCAACGCCTGCGACCCTGTCATGAGCCAACGCTGGAAGGATTGGTGTATCTACCTCACGGCCGCTGCGGCGGAAAGTATGGTTTTATATCTTCCCATGCCAGCAATACATTCTCGTTGGCTGCATTTATGGCGCTGCTGTTTTGGAACAAATTCAGGTTCATGGCTATCTTTATGCTGGTTTGGTCGAGCCTGGTTTCATATAGCAGGGTATATCTCGGGGTGCATTATCCGGGCGATATAATTGCAGGTGGGATCGTAGGCGCAATTGAGGCATTTCTGATATTTCGCCTGTGGCTTTGGGCGAAAACATGGTTTAAAGTCGGGAAAGAAAAACAGGCTTGATAAACACAAGCCGTGTCATGAAGCTTCGGCGAAAAACAGCAAATCAATATCCGTAAGCCCTTCCTTCCATTTTGTCTGCGACCACTTTATAAACCATTACATTTCTGATGGCAGGATCGCCATAGTTGAAATCATTACGATTCGTGTACTGTTTCATGATAATATTAAGCGCACTACACTTTTGGCTGGGGTCGTCAATAAATTCTACTGATCCATAAATCAGAATACTACGGTATTTCATGCTATAGGAGCAAGCCATCTCTTCGCTTTGCCATCGTAGATGGTGATCCGTGCTAAAAGCAAGGCAAACCCGGCTGTTTTGTCTGATAATATCAATCTTTTTTCCTTCCGGAGCCGAGTGAAGATACACAACACCATCGGCATAGCCGAAATTCATGTGTAAAACATAAGGCTCGTTTTGGCCATCCACCATAGCCATCGAACAAAACTGGCATCTGGCGAGGATATCTTCCATTGCGGAACTCAGAGTAATTTCGCGGCTTTTCATAATTTTGGATTTATGCTACGAATCAGTAATTTTTGCCACGCCTGTGGTCGAACCCAATCCCCAAAATCGCAGATATGATTGACAACACAATGCTGAACAACAATGCAAACCAAAATCCTTCTACATAAAATCCGGCAACAAACCACCCGGCAATCAGGATCATCAATGCGTTGATTACCAGAAGAAACAAACCTAATGTTAATACAGTAACCGGTATGGTGAGCAACACGAGTATCGGCTTAAGGATTGCGTTGAGAAGCGCGAGGATAAACGCAAAGATAAGCGCAGCAAAAAACCCGGTAAGCTCTACTCCGGGTAGTATATAGGCCGCAATCACAGCCGAAACTGCAGTAATCAGAACTTTTAACAGAAAGGGCATACTTGAGTTGTATTAGAGACTATGCAAATATCATAATTAATGGACGATTATTTCACATCAATGGTATCGAATTTCATAAATAGGGTTCAGTATATAAATTGTGTTTTTATCTACTTTTGCATTTTTATTCGCTGTATTGGTGGAATTGTGGTATTCTCTCTGAAAATGACTTCGTTGTATACAATGAAGATCAATCCTCTGCACGGTTCACAGATTTCATTTTGCTAAATCGTTTATGCCATGAGTACGCAACAGAAAATTATTACAATGCTGATTGTCAGTATTTTTATAGCATCAATAAGCATTGCAACGCTCATTGTGATGTACGATAGAAAGAAACAAAACCTCATTGACTCCTATTTTGCCAAGTTACAACAAAATGCCAACGCAATCATAGATTTAGAGAACTCTTCTATTTCAAGAACCGTTTCTGATTACACTTACTGGGATGAATTTGTTGCTTTCATGAATGAACCTGATATTGAATGGGCTGAAGAAAATATAAGAACAATTCTCGGCTCATTCAACTTCCACGCCGTCTGGATTGTGAATAACGACAAGGAGCTAATTTATAACGCTTATAATTATGACCACAGTTCACTTTCGCACATTCGGTTCAGCAACGATTTACTCGAAAAGCTTTATAATGACCGGCTTATCAGTTATGCAGAATATACAGATGCGGGCCTACTGCTCATACACGGAGCCACAATACATCCCACCGACGATCCGGAACGCCACTCCAATCCCTCAGGTTATTTTTTAGTTGCAAAACTTTGGGATGATAATTTGAACCAAAAGGCAATGGCTTTGTCAGGAAGTATAGTTACTACATCGAACCAGCAACATGTCTCAGACAATCAGGCACATGATTATACGATTAATGTTTCCGTTCCACTTTTAGACGCTAACAAGCAGGTATCCGGTTATGTTACTTTCGCCCGAGAATTAAACTTTCTGCAACTCTACACTGCATCATCACGTAAATTGTTGAATATACTAGTGATAGGAATAATTCTGGTAGTGCTTTTGCAGGCAATACTGTTGAACTGTTGGGTAACCAGGCCGCTTAGGAAAGTAGGAGATATTATCCTTAGCGGGAACACCTCCGACATTATGCAATTAAAAAAATGCAGCAGCGATTTCAATCGGATTGCGAGCTTAATTGAAGATTTCATCCGCCAAAAAAAGGAATTGGTTATCGAAAAGCAACGCGCCCAGGAGTCCGTACGGCTAAAGTCCGCTTTTCTAGCCAATATGAGCCATGAGATTAGAACTCCCCTGAATGGAATTCTAGGGTTTACTGAACTGCTCCTCGAAGATGAAACAGATGAAGAAACCAGACGTTCATACCTTACTATTGTTCAGAAAAGTGGATACTCATTACTGAATATTATTAACGATATAGTTGATCAATCAAAGATGGAAGCCGGACAGATGAAGCTCAACGTGGAAGAATTTTATCTGACCACATTGCTCGATGATATAATCCTCTTATTTAAAGAAAACCGCCATGTGAAGGAGCGGCACCTTAAACTATTGCTTAATAATGAATTTAGCGCAAAATATACAATCACTGCCGATCAGCCACGGCTCAAACAAATACTCAATAATCTGATGATCAATGCATCGAAATACACACTGGAAGGAAGCGTAGAGCTTGGGTGCAGGATGTATGATGAGCGAAACATCTTGTTTTATGTTAAAGATACAGGGGTGGGCATATCGCATGATGATATTGGAAGAATTTTCGACCGCTTTGTGCAGTTAGATAACGATCAGATTCAAATGGTTGAAGGCACTGGCCTTGGCCTGCCTATTTCAAAAGGCCTGGTTGAATTAATGGGCGGCAAAATATGGGTTGAGTCGGAGATAAACGTTGGTTCGACATTCAGCTTTACGCTACCTGCAGTAAATTCACGAGACCATGCCGCATAACTAAAAGGCAATCCATCAGCCATGCTCACGTTAAAAGTGAGCTGTGTAACAGTTATGCGGTCACGAACCGTTTTTCTCAGTTCAATATTCTGCTCTGAGAAGTGGTAAACCGCGTCCAGCCAATGCAGCAATGTGCCCGAGTGTGGCAAAATTAACTCCAAGTATCATTGAGGCAGAGAAACCGCCATCATAGAAATTGAATGTGTGTAACAGCCTTATGCCAGCTTCGAGCGGCATGGGCATACGAAACATGTGCAGATCGGCAACCAGATCAATACCAACATTGCTGAATTGGTTTGTATTGTAAAAAGAAGGTGATATGATTGAATAATCGGCAAACAGGTTGGATTTTATCCGTTTAATGTATGCCAAGGATCCTATTGAGAAATCGGGGTAAAACAAAGGGAATGAATACTCGGCCGAAAAGGTTTGTAATCTTTGCGATGGAACATTTTGATATCCCCTTGCAAACCTAATAACATCGGAAAACATTAATAGCCTGGCTATTCGGTTCTGAAACCCTGCATACACACGCAGGCTGTGGTGAGGCAACAGCCCTGGCAGATAAAATACAGCCTGGCCTGCCAACAAATGTCCGGAATCGTAACTTCTTTTTTCTGAGCTTTTGAACGGAGAATGAGCAGCATAAAACGATCCAACAAATCCCCAGCGAGGGTATAGATCACGGAATGCCATACGTTGTAATGCATATACTACACCGCTATACGACACGGTATGGATTTGAAAATCACGTATCTCGCCGAAAATATTCTTTGAACCCCATTCGTGAGAAGTTGACAAGCGTGGTATCAGACCCCAGAACCATTGCTGATGGCGAAACGACAGAGGCACGAACATACTGGCGGTTATCTTCCCGAAAGCTGTTTCAAAAAGAAGGTAGTCAAAACCAAGATGGCGGTAGTAGCGGTTTTGCACTCCTGCCTCGCCACGCAGTTGAAAAACAGGATATTGCGAACGTATGGTAAGATCGGCAAACGCTACTAGACTGTCAAAATGCGTAGGGTCGTATTCAAAGCCTGCCAGGATAGATGTTGTTCCCAGCAGGTCTTGTGAAAGCAGCGTAAAACCGGGCTGGGCGGTAATTCCGTCAATATCAAGCGCCACCGGCGCCCAACTGTGTACGTGTAGTGTATTGTGTGTGCGGGAGTAACGCTCAGAAATTTTTCCGACAGTGGCCGTTTGAACGGTATCGGCTACGAAGGACTCTGCAACTGCAGTTTTTTCATACAATCTAAGCGATAAGTTTATGATTGTGTCAATATTAACAGGTGTGTGAGTTATGCTTGTAACCTCTCCAATGCGTTGTCCTCCATATTGAAAATCGGAAAATAACATTCTGTTTCCATTTTGCGAAATGTTGACGCTGCCTGCGCCGTAAGGTGAGCGAAGCACATGGTAAAGCCGGCTCCTTTCAGAATCCCATGCATATATCTCATCGCTGCCACTCCATGTACCTGTAAAATAAACCAAGTGAGAATGAATAGCCGGTGCATTGATCTCATAAAGTCCTGAAGCAAATAGATGCTCTGTTTTTAAGTCGTCGAGATTAAATCTGACAATAGATTTTCCTGTGCCGTAGTTAGTTGCAATAGCTGCGATTACAGTTGCACAGGATGACCATACAGGTTGTGTAAGGAAATTAATAGTAGTGTCTGCGATCACCTGCAACTGTTCGCCGGTGCGGGAATCCATGATAACAAGCCTCCACTGGCTGAGTATGTCCTGTTCGATGGCGGCAATTTTCGACCCGTCGGGCGACAGCCTTGATGCTTGAAACCTGCCTCTGCGTGTAATTTTCCAACTTGCTTGAGTTGTCAGATCAAAAACACGGATATCGCTCCAAACGCGGTAAGCCCATCTTGGGTCAAAAGTGTATTCCACCCATGCAGCCAACCCATTGGCGTAGCTCAGGGTAGAATACTCTCCTGCAGAGGGTGAATACAGAATCTTTTCTGATCCGCTGCGATTAATTTTCACCACCCTTGGGATATCGGCCATAGCAGTGCGGATGGCAATAATGTTGTCATTATCAATGTGCTGCGGATTGATATAGTTAACGTAATCAAGATTGTTGTGCGGCTCAATCACTGAGAATTCATGATTAACTATACCAGCTTGCTGATTTTGCCATTTCTCCAGAAGCTGGGTCATATTATGGCGATAGAGTTGACGGAGGTTCATACCTGTTGCTCTGCGCACTCCCCGTGAAAACGAGCCCGGAAGGAAAGGGGTGGCAGCCACATTCCTTAACGCCTTGTTGAATGGCTCCATATCAAACTGGTCCCTTGTTGCTCCTACAAGATGGTAGCCCAGTACATAGTGATTGGGAACTCTGTTGCGATATGAGCCGTGGATAGCCTTATCGAATGAGAATATTCCTCTTTCGAGCACTTGCGAGCGAAGCAGGTTGTGGAAAGAGGGCAGGCGGCCTCGTCCGGATTGTGTCATCGCGGTTTCAATGAGCACGGCATCTCCTTCAAGAAACCAGAGCGGCAGGTGTAATCCTGCCACAGCTCCGGTAATATATTGTCCGAAAATGAATGAAAAAAAACGGGTCGTAGAGCGGTTTATGGCTTCAATCTGAGCAACATGGCGAAACTCATGAATACTCAGATAGCGCATCCAGTTGGTTGCTTGGTTGTCGGATGGAGTTGTTGTGAAAAGTTCGATCCGCTTCGGGGCCCATGTAACAAAACCATTGCTGAGCATAGTTTGGTTTCTCAGGATTACGGGAATAGGTCTGGTGCGGCTTTGGAGCGATGAAGCCACTGGCTGACGAATTGTTTCCAGAAATCCGGCCACTTCCGGGGCCAGTTTCTCCCACTCCTGAGGATAAATCAAACGGAAATTTGGTGTTCGGATCTGGCGCCATCTGAGCGAAGCGGGGTCTTCGCCAAAGGAATAGAATTGTGCTATTGCAGAGTGCGCTGCAAATAAAAGGATGATTAAGAGAAAAATACGATTCCGGGTCATATGTCTATAACATTAAGTGATTGCGAACACTTAAACCCAACTACATAAATCTGTTTTTACAACGAATATTTCCTCACATCTTCATCAGGAAGCTCAAAGGGAACATCTTCTAAAAACCGTATAGTAGTTTCGATGTCTTCATACATTATCCTATCGTGATGAACAAAGCTTACCTGCTTCCGGTAATGTGCGAGAAAATCCTCCAACACCGGTGAAGTTCTTAAAGGCCGCCGAAAATCAATTGCCTGCGCAGCATTAAAAAGTTCGATAGCAAGAATCCGCCGCAAATTGTCGAGCACCTGTAATGTTTTTGTAGCTGCATTAGCGCCCATGCTAACGTGGTCTTCCTGCCCCTGCGACGACTCGATGCTATCAACCGATGAAGGGGTGCAAAGTTGTTTATTCCGGCTCACAAGTGAGGCGGCAGTGTATTGCGTGATCATAAAACCAGAGTTCAGACCTGAGTTGGCTACAAGAAAGTTAGGTAATCCGCGCTTACCAGCAAGCAGTTGTGTTGTTCGGCGCTCTGAAATGCTTCCCAGCTCTGCCATAGCAATACAGAGATTATCGAAGGCAAGGGCGAGGGGTTGCCCGTGGAAATTGCCTGCCGAAAGGATCAGATTTTCATCAGGGAAGATGGTCGGATTGTCGGTTACAGAATTGATTTCTACACGAAAAACATTAGCCACATAGTTTAATGAATCTTTAGTTGCCCCGTGTACCTGTGGAATACAGCGGAATGAATACGGATCTTGCACATGAGGTTTTGGCCTTATGGCAATTTCACTGCCCTGAAGTAGTTTCTGGATGCGGCTCGCTGTTTTTATCTGACCCTTATGAGGCCGGATAAGCTGAATATGCTCATGAAATGGATCTAACCTGCCGTCGAAACCATCGAGCGAGATAGCAGCAATTATATCAGCAAGTCTTGATAGCCTGAATGCTTTCAAACAACTGAAAACTCCAATTGCACTCATGAATTGAGTGCCGTTGAGCAGGGCAAGCCCCTCTTTAGATTGCAAACTGATTGGTTTCCAGTTTTTTTCGATGCAAACTCTGGAAGCAGGGACAATTTTGTTTTGAACCCAAACCTCTCCCAAACCTATCAAGGGCAACGAGATATGTGCCAATGGCGCAAGGTCGCCTGAAGCTCCAAGCGAGCCATATTCATATACTACCGGAAGCACGTTGTGGTTGAAAAAGTCAACAAGTCGCTGCACAGTAGCTACCTGAACGCCGGAATGGCCATAAGCGAGCGATTGTATCTTGAGCAACAGCATCAGTTTAACTAAATCGGGGGCAATCGGACGCCCTGTTCCGCAGGCATGCGACATCACCAAATTTTCCTGCAGTCGGTTAAGATCTTCGTTTGAGATTCTAATCTCGCAAAGAGAACCAAATCCGGTATTAACGCCGTAAATTGGTTCTGAAGTCGCATCCATTTTCAGGTCAAGATAGTTGCGACAACGTTCAATACGCTGAATAGCAGCAGGATCGAGAGCAAGAGAGTAGCCGTTCTCCATAATCTCTTCAATCCTCTCGAAATCGAGAAATTCGTTGTTAATGTAGTGAATTTGCGTCATACGGTTTATTTACCATGTCAGTTTTAGAAAATCCTCAATGTGCAACATTCTTTGCTCACCACTTTTCATGTTTTTAAGAGTCAGCATTCCGTTGTTTAGTTCCTCCTGGCCAATTAGCACTACAAACGGTATTTTCAGGGAGTCGGCGTAAGAGAATTGCTTTCTGAGTTTGGCTTCGTCGGGAAAGATGATAGCGCTAATCCCGTTTTTTTGCAGTTGCCTTAAAATCTTCAGGCTTTTAGTCAGGCTTTCGCCTCCGAAATTTACAAACATCACCACGATTGTATGGGAAAGGTTTTCGGGAAAGCCGTTCAGTTCTGTTAGCACATCATAAATACGCTCTGCCCCAAACGATACGCCAACTCCTGAAACGCCCGGCATTCCAAAAACTCCGGTGAGATCGTCGTAGCGACCGCCTCCGCAGATACTTCCAATTGGAACATCAACTGATTTAACTTCAATAATTGCTCCCGTGTAATAATTAAGTCCACGGGCAAGCGACGGTGTTACTTTAATTTCGGAGATTAAATCTAACTCTTGCAGATAAGAAAACAGGATTCTCAACTCTTCAACACCTTTTCGACCCACTGACGACGATCCAGCAATATGCTCCAGCGTATTGATTACGCCATTGTTATCTGCGTGGAGCTCAAGCAGCGGTTTCAATTTAGCAATGGCATCCACTCCCAAACCAATTTTCTCCAATTCTCCCAAAACCCCTTCTGTCCCGATATTGTCTATCTTGTCAATTGCAACTGTAAAGGGAATCAGCATATGACCAATTCCTAACACATCGGCAATTCCGGCAAGGATTTTTCTGTTGTTGATGAGCACATTGACTTTAATTTCAAGGCGGTTGAAAATATCATCAATAATCTGGATAAGTTCTGCTTCGTTCAGGAGCGAGTCGCTGCCGATAACATCAACATCGCACTGGTAAAACTCCCGGTAACGCCCTTTCTGGGGGCGGTCGGCTCGCCACACAGGTTGTATTTGGTAACGCTTAAAGGGAAATGTGATCTCATTACGATGTTGAACAACAAAACGGGCAAAAGGAACAGTAAGATCGTAACGCAGCCCTTTTTCACAGATTAACGACGACACTTTACCGGAATCGGTTGTGCTCAAAATTTCAGGCTCAAGATTAGACAAGAAATCGCCGGAGTTCAGGATACGGAAAAGTAGCTTATCGCCCTCTTCGCCATATTTCCCCAGTAGGGTAGAGAGGTTTTCCATGGCTGGCGTTTCGATGGGTTGGTAGCCATAAAGTCTGAAAACACTCCTGATAGTATCGAAAATATAGTTTCGGCGAACGGCCTCGCCAGGGAGAAAATCACGTGTTCCCTTAGGGATTGATGTTTTTTGCGACATAATTAGACCACATATTTAACAAGGAATAAGCCTGCTTGCTGCAAATGTAAAAATTAATAAAACGTAACACCCCTTTTAGCTACTTTTGCTAATTGCAGGCAAACGGTTGTTAATCTGGGATTAAAGCCTGCATGAAGATAGATCGCACAGCACCTGTTTTTGAAAATGTTGGCGATGACGAGCCGTATCAGGGAATGGATTGATAATTCTTGATACACTGCCAATTGCTGGGGTCAAACGTCAGAACCTTAAATCAAGGTAGATGCAAAAATTAAAGCGATTTTATTTAGCAGCGCTCACTATCGTAGCAATAGTTCTGCTCTCTTACTCCTGCCGGCGGCCACTTCCTGCTACAGATGCTTTTGATCATATCAGGGCGATGGATAATGAGCTAATTGTATTGCTCAACGCTATTCGCCAAACAAAGTCTTTTGAGATATTTCATGAGATTCAACAAGTTAAAAACATTCCATTACCGTTTTATGCTCACGCCTCAGAAAATCCCGGTGAAGTTAAAACCTTCAATTTTGCACGCTATCGTGGCTCCTATTTCTACGACACTCTGATAAACAGGTTTGTTTTAACTCATCAAAGTGATTCCATCATCTTGCATTATCCGATCCGGCTGAGCAATTCAAAACTTGCTAAGCTGGTGATCAGCGATTTCGGGGAGGAGAAAAGCAGCGGTAATATGATGATACCAACTATTTTTAAGGGATTTCTTTCTGTTGATGGCAGAAAGGTGGTAGAAATTGTGCATAGCGCAACCGTAGAACATCAATTGCCTGTTGCAGTGGACCTTTACGCAAGAGTGGAAAGTTTTGAGTTAAGAATTGTACTTACCAGCCGCCTAAGACGAAAACTTTCGAATGCCCTATTGAAATTTCGGGTCGACAGAGAGGGGGAGAATAAAATAAACGGGAGAATACAATCAAAACTTGGCTTTAACGGCAACGGCGCTATGCGCTTTCACACGTTGCGTGCAAGCCTGTCGGCATTTCCGGCTCTTCTCTTAGCCAAAGTGAATAACGATGCTGTTGATGCACATACTGCCGATTTTGTGAGTGAGTTCAACAATCATAGCCGAATAGAAGCATTCCGGTTAAATGATAATAGAAAACTTGGCGAGATAAGACTTAAGCAAAGAACCCGGAGCGATAAGCTAGATTATGCATTTTATAGTGCAGACGGAAGTTATGTGTTTCTTGAAGATGAGCTTTTAACGGTCAGGGAAATTATGAATATAAAGAAATAACGGTTCAGAATCGGGCACGGGCTCTAAAATCTCTACTGTTGTCAAAGTGTGGGCTAACAATAAGATCGTTTGGGTAAACATAAAATCCGCCGTTTGGGTCCAAATCCAGTCCAGTAACGTACAAAACAGCCTGCCACACCAGCAACGAACAGTACCAGTGTGTGTTGTCAGCCCAATTCTCTCTTTCTCCGTCGGCAACTCTTTGTTTGATGTTTGGCGTGTCGGGAAATTGCTTCATCGCATTCCAATTAGAGGAATCGCCTTTTTGAGACCGGACAAAAGCAATTATCGAATCAATCTGATATTCAGGAATATTAAGTCGGAGTCTATAGCGGTTCCCTTTATATTCCGATGAAAAACCAATATTATTACGAGACCTATTCTCGCTGATGATAAATCCGGGAACTTCCCTGAGTTGATAGGATACAGGAATATCCAAAGCATGGGATTCAAATATCATTACTGTGGCTAACAGGCTATCGGGATTATGATGAATAGCTCCGGTTGTAACAATTGCGGCATGGCCAAAAAACCAACCGTCTGGAAGTGGAGCGCTTCCGGGTAATAAATTTAAGTTGGGTTTTACGATGATGTCGCCCTTTCTCAACTCGTTTATTCCTTCATATACCCATGTAGCGTCTTTGTTATGCAGCGTTTTCTCGCGCGAACCTGTTTCAGGCAAAGTGGCAGTTTGATCCACACAGGATATGCAAACCAGCAGCAGAAAAAATGCAGCAGTTGTTAGAGGATATTTAGGAAAATCTAAAAAACCACTTCCATGTTTATGCATCATACTTAAAACATTAATAGCAATAGGGTCAGGATTACACGCAACTTAAAGTGCAATGAAAATTAATGTACTACAGACGGCAGAAGTGAAAGCTATTGTTAGACCCCAAAACTCAATTCGAACGAACAGTTTAAGATCAGTTATTTACTATGAAATCCACGGCTGGCTTTATGGCCAGCCTTAGCCCTTGAGCAGGTTAACATCAATTGACAAGTTTCAAATTCATTACACTGGCGCATCGAAAATATTGAAGAAATATTCCCATGTTCCGTCGGAATACACGATTACTGGTTCAGGATATTCTTCGTCCCATTCATCATCATAATAGATTCTGAACTCAATATCGCCGATAATTTTATTTTCGCCTGTGTGAATAAGCTGAAGATTAATGTTGTTATTCATGCAAATTATATCGTTTTCGGGGCAGTTTTCCAGTAATTCAGGTTTAACATCGCCCTTTAGCCGCAATGGAACTAAGTCAATTGTTCCAGTTGCTTTATTGATAAGCTCCATATTTGCACTGTATGTGATGGTGAGGTCATAGCCCATCAGTTTCTCATTTCCTTTGGTGAAGCTCATTACTGAGGTGTACGTTGCTCCGCTGCCTGAAAAGTTAAGTGTAAACCGGTATGGAGCCATATTCATGTCAATGGTCATTGTAAGTGGCAGACCTTCGTTGTTGAATGTTGCAGTGTAATTTAAAGTCATTACTGTTTGATTGTCAACCTTTAGCGTTACCACAGCGTTTACAGGAACCGGCTCATAATAGGTGCCATATTCATCAGTATATTCGATTTCAATAATTTGAAGATCAGCTATAGTCAATTCTGCGTTGTTTTGTCTGTTGGCGTATGCATTATCGTCGGCAGGATAAAGGAATACCAAATCCTCCCTGGGTTCAACAAGAATAAAATACGCAGAATCAAAATCATACACAAGCAAGCCGCCTTCCTGTGAGTTTTTGGTTGTTAAGTCCGCCGGGAAGTTGTTTCGCAGGAACCTGCTGATTCCAGCAACATTCAACTGTTTTAGCGGTGATTGAGGAGATTTCAGCGAAGACTTCCAGTCATCGGGGGCGTTTAGCAGGTTCATCAGAGAATTTAAGGATGTGGCTGCTTCGGTGGCCATCATTTCATCCATGTCATTCTGGATTTGTTGATTCGCTGAGCGAATCTCAACTTTTGCCTCCTCAGCAGTGAATTCCTGAATTTCATCCTTCTTGCAGGCAATCACTAGCATAGAAACTGCTATTATTGTGATTACCAAATAAATGATTTTGTTTTTCATGACCATTTTTTTTAGGTTTAAGGGAAATACAGATTAATGCAAAATTAATATAGTTTGATGTGCAAGTCAAGAAAAATTTTTACAGATTAGATAAACCCCGATTAAGTGTTTGTAATTAGCACAATAAAAATTGCACTAAACAAACACTAAATCGGGATTACCCTCATGGAATCAATAGTTCAGCCCTAACGGACTTTCTATTGATTAATTCGGGATAAACCCCGAATAAGTGTTTGTAATCAGCCCGATAGCAAATAGCCAGTAACCTGGTGGGTGTAGTTCAACACCTATTTATCGCATGGTTGCTCTGACCGCTTAGAGTCCTATTTCTTGACAGTAGTGCTCTTTTGTCCGTTAGGCTCTAGTATAGAACGGTCGTAGTTCTCAACAACTTTTAAAAGTGTTGCAGAGAATTTGAAAATGTCGTCCAGATTTGAAATCTCGTTTTTGATTTCCTTCTTTTGATCGTCAAGAGTCGCCAAATATTTTTTGCTGCCGTATAGATAAAGCCTGCAGATTGTCTTGCGTTTGTTGTCGTCAAGCAGAATTGAAAAATATGATTGTGAGTCCCTGAATGCAATTCTGGTTACGCTTATCTTTTGGCGCAGAATTGCTTTAACAATCATAAAACCTTCCATTTCGTCTTGGGTCGTAACAATTTTGCTCTCTTCAACTTTTGCTTGCTCTGCTCGATTAACTTCTTGCTCCTTGGTTGCTTCGTCTTCCTTTGTCAATGCCGTTTTTAGGCGTTCAGTGATTAAATCGCTGATATATTGTTGCATTGACCTCTTTGTCAACGTCGTAAATTGCTCTAATACTTTTGCTGTTACTGAAGTTGGATAAACCTGACGTGCAAAATGTTTTGCAAACTCTGGCGAAGGATTTGTCAATTCCTGTTGGAAAAGCTGTTTAAGTTCATTTATGTATTTTAATTCGCTTGCTGTATTTACGATGCTTTCGGCATCAAATATTGTTTTGTGAAACTTTTTGAGTTCTTCAATTTGGTTGTCTTTTATCTCGTAGATGTTAAACTCCAAGAAAGGTTTTTCATCCATTTTGTTTCGTTCAACCAAGTCGGAGTAAAAGCGGTAATTTATGCCATTTGTCAAAAGTCCAAATTTTGCTTTAGAAACATGGAAGTAGCGTAAAAGCTGTCCGTCGTGCAAATTTAGGTTTTGAGCCCAATGTTTGCACTCGACCAGTATTGTAGGGATACCGTCTTTAAAAATTGCATAGTCGATTTTCTCTCCTTTTTTTGTACCAATGTCAGTTGTGTATTCGGGAACAACTTCGAGTGGATTGAAAACGTCGTAACCCAAAGCTTGTAAAAACGGCATGATAAACGCATTCTTTGTTGCTTCCTCTGTCTGGATTTGGTCCTTTAGTTTTACAACTCTTTCACCAATTTGCTTAATGTAGTCTTTAAAGTCCATCGTCTTTATTTTTTTAGTTTCGATTAATTCATTAAATGTTCGTCTGTATCAAATTGCGCTGTCCGACAGCATTAGTGGTATATAGTAAATATCTTTACGAACCAGACACTTTTCAGTGTTTTTTGAAGTGTTCAGTTCTTCCATTAGCCGACCTAACGAGCTGATTATCCTTTCTGTAAACTTTTTTTTTGTGAGATGGGCATAGATGGTAGTGGTCTTGATACTGCTGTGTCCGGGTAAAGCTTGTATGAATCTGAGGCCGTCCCATGCTTCAAGCAGGTTTTGCATCACAGCAGGCACTGGAGTCTTGTCTTTCGAATTTTTAACAACCCGATGATCAGGAAATACTTCTTTGATTTTACTGCAACTTTCTGCATTATAGTCCAAATACCAACTCCAGTGAGTGCGGCTCCATAGGGCACTGGTTTTCTTTACGATTTGCTTCAAACCTTCATCAAAACCCAAAAAGATACCGGTAAGGTAAGCCTCGCAGTGCCATATTTTTTGAACGCTAAACATAGGCGGTTGAAATCTGAACCAAATATATAAATATAATTTCCAATGTTGAACAATTAAGTGGAATTTTTGAAGTTTTTTCAACATTTTGCCGAATCTTACTGGAATTCTGCTAACACACACTCTTGAAATGGAGGCGCAATGAAGCGGAAAAACCCTTGTTCCGTAACATTATTACGGCCATCCTGATGGTTACCGAAAGCTTTTCTGAGTTTCCGGAACAGGTAGCCGGCAAGCCGTTCAAATTCGTGTCTGTGGCGTGTGAGCATAGTACCGGAAGGCAGAAATGAGAACCAGATTTTGGGCTATGAATTAGTAAACTGCCTTTTAATCCCGATTAAGTGTTTGTAATTAGCACAATAAAAATTGCACTAAACAAACACTAAATCGGGATTACCCTCATGGAATCAATAGTTCAGCCCTAACGGACTTTCTATTGATTAATTCGGGATAAAATTTTATGATCTCAAAGATCATTATTTTTGCAGGATTGAGATAATACAACGCTATGCACCCGCAATCCTCAGCTAATATTTCGTTTTTGTGGAAACCCCGTGTGGTACGGGTTGGAGAGTTATTGCTCGGGAACGGCTTTCCTATTAGGATCGAAAGCATGACCAACACCGATACTATGAACACGGTTTCCACTGTTTCGCAATGTATCAGGCTGGCAAATGCCGGTTGCGAGTTGGTTCGCATCACGGCACAAGGTGTTCGTGAGGCTAAGCAACTACAAGCCATCAGGAAGGAGTTGCATAACGCCGGTTACTCCTTACCACTCAGCGCCGATATTCACTTTAACCCCGACGCTGCCATTGAAGCCGCACGGATAGTAGAACAGGTTCGCATTAACCCCGGAAATTATGCCGATAAAAGAGAAACCTCTGTAAGGTCGTTCACGAACAAACAATATTCTGAGGAACTTGAGAGGGTTGCCGAACGTCTTTATCCTTTACTAAAAGTTTGCCAAGAGCATGGAACAGCTATCCGTATCGGAACCAACCATGGTTCACTGTCGGGACGGATCATGCATCGCTATGGCGATACTATTGAAGGTATGGCCGAATCAGCCATGGAGTTTGTAAGGATTTGTGCTGCGTTTGGGTTTCATCAGCTAATACTTTCAATGAAATCGAGTAATGTTAGGGTGAAGATAGCCTCAACAAGGTTGCTGGTTAATAAAATGGTGCAGGAGAGTTTGATGTATCCGCTTCATCTGGGCGTTACCGAGGCGGGCAACGGAATCGAAGGGCGTATCAAATCGGCTGCTGGAATTGGAACATTGCTATCCGAAGGAATTGGCGACACAATAAGAGTATCACTTACCGAACCACCTGAAAATGAGATTCATGTCGCAAAAACTATTACAAGGTTCTACCCAAAACCACTCAAAACGGAAATTTGTTGGCCGGCTGATGAAAAGGGTAATCCGGTTGTGATGCCCGAACGACGGCTCTCCCGTATTACTGGTACAATTGGAAACAACAATGTTCCTGTAGTCCTACGCGGGAACATGGAGTTATGGAGCGTGGATGAAAACGGAAACAACGAAGGCAATCATGGAATGTTGACTGACACTGAAAAATTCTATAAAAGAAACAGCTCTACCGAAGGAATCAACTACTTGATGGTGGACACACTGAGCGACAAAAAAAATCTGGTTTTTAACCATGTTCATCAAGGCCGGAGCAGTGAAGTGCTGATTATGAGGGCAGATACGGCTTCAGAAGTTAGCGCTGCCAGAAAACTGATTTCGGAACTTGATAGTTTAAGCTGTCGTTTGCCTGTAATCGTATCGCACAGCAATACATATACTGATGCTGCTGACTTTGCAATCGTTTCTGCGCTTGGCACTGCTCCACTACTCAACAACGGACAAGGCGATGGACTGTATCTAATTAATCCTGAGTTAAATCAAGACACTATCACGCGGGTTGCCTTTGCTATATTACAGGCTTGCCGTTTGCGGACTACGCAAAACGAATACATTGCCTGTCCGGGCTGCGGTCGTACCCGCTATGATCTCGAAGGAACGCTCGAAAGAGTAAAAAGTGCTACTGCACACCTCAAGGGGATAAAGATTGCAGTTATGGGGTGTATTGTTAATGGTCCGGGCGAAATGGCTGATGCAGATTATGGTTATATCGGGCAGGGCAGAGGGAAGGTAAGTTTGTATGCAGGTAAAAGGCTGGTTAGGAGCAATATTCCTGAGAATGAGGCAATCAATGCGCTCATCACGCTGATCGAGGAACAGTCTTCACGTTAACAGAAGCAGCCTCCATATCTTTTCCAACCACAATTCGCAAGCTTTTGGGTACAAGGCCGAACCTGAAAGGTGAGTGCCCGAGCGATTCCCCGTCAACCTCGATAAAAAGCGGCGGATCGGCTTTCACTTCAAAAATTTTTCCTTGAAACGTGTGAACCTGCGGGAGCCTGATAAAAGTTCCATCGAAAAGTTTTCTAATGCTTCTTACTACTGTAAAACGGCTTAGTTTTGTGATCACGGTCATATCAAGCTTGCCGTCGTCGGCTACAGCGAAGGGGAGTTGCATCATACCGCCGCCATTATATTTGCAAATGCCTACATTCATTGTAAAAACAGGCGCTTTGAGCGATTCGACATCATCAACAATGATTTCGGTCTGCGACTCTTTGAAGGAGAAAAGGCTGATAAAAATATTGTAGAAGTATGACAAAGGACCGCCTTTTCCGCGGTCTTTCTGTTTATTTGTTTTTTCGGCTACTAGTGCATCGTAGCCCATTCCGGTCATGTTAGCGAAGTAACGGTTTTTTTCGATCCCAGCCTGGGAAAATTTCACCCAGCCAACATCCTGCAAGTAAGTTTTCCCTTCGATAATCAACCTGATTGCCGATTCATAATCGTGGGGTATTCCAAACATTTTGCACCAGTCATTACCGGTTCCTACGGGAATAACTCCAATTGTAACAGTTTCGGGAGGGTATTTGTTTTGAGTGAAAATTCCGTTAACAACTTCATTCAGGGTACCGTCGCCGCCAACAACAATGAGGTTCCGGTAACCCATTTCGATGAATTTGCGTGTTAATCTGAGAGCGTGAAGGCGGTGCTGAGTAAGGATATGGTTGAATGGTACACCGGCCTTGTCAAGCATTTTGGCAATATTTGGCCAATCCCTTTCGCCTTTTCGAGCACCTGCGTTTGGATTCACAATTACGAACCACTCACTATCCAATTTACTCTTTGCCATATGCCGCTGTTTGGTCTGTACAAAACGCTTGTTTGGCCACTAGGAGGTATTCATTTTTTATTTTCCCGGCTGTAATCCGGAAGTGATTCTCGTCGGCACGAAGCTTTGCCTGATGTATGATTCTATCTTTCAAGTCGGGATTATTCATTACCTCTTCAACCAGCCGGGCAAGGGATTCTGCATTCCCTACGGGAGCGAGCAAACCAGTATGGCCATGTTCTACAATCTCGCCTATGCCACCGGCATTGGTTGATACTACTGGTATTCCTGCTGCAAAGGCGTCGAGAAGAGTAGTTCCAAGCCCTTCGGTTTTTGAAGTCATCAAAAATAGATCAAATTCTTTAATTATAGCAGGGATATTTTCCTTGAACCCAGCAAGAAACAAAATGTTCTGAAGCATCATTTCTTCGATTGCCTTTAATAATTGTTTGCGCATTGCCCCGTGCCCAACAATAACAAAACGCATTTCCGGATTCCTTTGGTGTAGGATGGAGGCAGTTCGAAGAAAAGTGAAATGATCCTTATGGGGTGCAAGCGCTGCAATATTTCCAATCAATGGAGCACACGGCGAAATGCCAAACTTAGATCTTAGCTCTGATGAATTTTTAGTTTGTGCGAACCGCTCCGGATCAATACCGCTGGGAATCACAATAGCTTTTTCGGGGTGCGAAAGGGAAGGTAAAAGAATATCTCGAATCGCATTTGAAACACATATATATCGGGCAATGCATCTATGGTTGTATTTTTTTCTCGAAATGAACCCGGCTCCTGCACGAAAATCAACACGCCGATGAACAATCACTGGCGATAGGTTCCCAAAGAGGGTTGCTGCGATAAAGGCTATTGAATGGGCATGGCTGTCGTGGGTGTGAATAAGGCATTTGCCTGATTTGTTACAAATACGGAGGAGTTTCAAGGCGGCCGAAAGATTAAAGGAGCCTCTACCATCAAATGTAGAATAAGCAATTCCTTTCTGTTCGCAATATTTTGCTATAGCTCCCTTGCGGCGACACAAAACATGCGACTGAATTTCAGTATCCGAAAGAAATGCTCCGAGCAGGTATGCAAGTTGTTGTTCGCCGCCACGCCAGCTTTTTGCAGTTGAAACATGGATAACTTTCATCTATTGCCTCCGCTATTAAGGCGTTGCAACTCTCTTAGCTTGGCGTAGCGGGCAAAAGAAGCAAAAGCCGAATTACGCGCTATGAGGTAGCCGTAATATCCATCGAGGAATCCTCTTTGCAGGAGATAACTTTTTATGAACCTGACATAGGGTTTGATTATCAGCTTCAGCTGATTGCTTCGTACTCCTTTTTCATACAATGCTTGTGCAGCCACTTCCGAAAAATGATTAATCTGGCGTATATGATCCGACAGGGAGTAGAAGGAATAATGCAATATGTCGCCTTTAAGATGAACCACTTTTGCTCCTTGTGCCAGGATGATTCGATCGTGAGGATTTGTGCCTCCCCAGCGTACATTATGGCGTTTAAATAAGCGTACTTTTCGGTCAGGATACCACCCACCATGCTTAATCCATTTACCGCAGTAGTTTGTAAGACGATTCATAGAATAGCCGTCAGCCTCAGGATTTTCAATAACCGATGATATTGATTGCTTCAACTCGTGGCTAAGAGCTTCATCGGCATCAAGTGATAGCACCCATTGGTTTCTGGCATGGCTGAGTGCAAGATTTTTCTGCTCAATATACCCTGGCCAGGGATTTTGGACGATACGCACTCCATAGGATCGGCATATCTCTTGTGTTCGATCGGTTGAAAATGAGTCTATCACCACGATCTCATCAGCAATGGCTATAACAGAATCGAGACAGCGTGCAATGTTGCGTTCTTCATTACCTGAGATGATGACCACCGACAGTGGAACCATTGTTAACGGTTTTAACGGGCAAAAATAACCAATTTGGTTCGGTAACTCATATCTTTTTCCCTTGCCACCTGCCTGAACGTAGATAAATCCAGGAAGCGCTCCCTAAGATCAAAAAATATACATGTTCGCATAACCACGCTACTGTTATTGGCAAACTCCATTGAATGACAATCATATATATTATGATCAGATAAATGGCCAGTGCAAAAGACTCAATGATCAGAGCATCGCGGGTGTTTCCGGTTCCTGAAACGCCACTGAAAAACACCTGTGAGATGGAAAACATTAAGGTTGCGCCAAAAATCATGTAAATCGACCCTATAGAGTCGTCAACCAGCGAAGCATCGTTAGTGTAAATGCTAATAAGCAACCGCGGAATCATCAGCATTGGCAGAACCATGGCTACCGACGATAAGAACGACAGCTTTGTTACTTTAAGGAGCACAGGCAGAACCAGATTTGTTTTTTTCTGACCAATAGCGTTGGTTACAAGCGTATTTGCCGTACTGCTGAAAGCCCACACGGGGATCATCAATATCATGTATAGGCTTCGCACAATATTAGAAACGGCCAGCGATCGTTCGCCCATCTTTTCGATAATAACAAAGAAAAGAAACCATGCGCCGAGTGAAAGCAGATATTGGATCATCACAAAAACTGAAACATCAAGGGTTTGCCTGATTACAACAAAGCTTACTTTTGGAAAGCGGAACAGGGCATACTGCTTGCGGTTGGAAAAAAACCGGAAATAGATCATAAAAAACAGAGCCGAGCATCCTTCAGCAATTGCAGAAGCGATAGCCGCACCCGCAATACCCATGGCCGGGAATCCCCAATGCCCGAAAATAAGCAAATAGTTGAGGATCACATTTACGGTTGCCATCAAAGCGGCGCTTACTGTAAGCAGTCGAGTTCGCTGAATAGATATAAAAAATGCACGCGACATTACATTGAAAAAAGCAAAGAACACACCGTAAACGCGGTATTGAAGATACACCACTGAGGCTTCATATACAGCATCGGAAGTTATAAATGGACGGAGCATTTGGCCGGCGAAAAAGTAGATGGCAACGAACATCACAATTCCTATAATCAATAAAAAATATAGGCTGTGGTCCATTATATTGCCTACTTGTTTCAGGTTTCCCTCACCATTACGGCGCCCCATCAGAATTTGTGCTCCCATGCTGAAGCCAAACCCGACCATGTAAAGCACGATATAAAAAATTCCTGCAATAGCGGCAGCGCCAAGCTCTACTTCTCCCACACGCCCAAGGAACGCTGTGTCGGCAACATTAATCATATTCTGAGCCAGAAGGCTTAGAATTATCGGATAAGCAATTCCCCAGATGTAGCGATTAGATGGCATTACGGTGTGATAAGTTCATTTCCTGAAAAACTTTAAAATATGCTGGTTAAGTGTCATGTGAGAAATCATTTAATCATCTCAATTGTTACATCATTTCATATATTTGCAAAATCAAACAGCAAATTAAAACAAAAACGGTATGAGAATCATATTTTCATTCTTATTTACGCTTCATGGTGTGGCTTCTGTAGCTCAGGGGATAGCTTTTCCTGTGTCGGATGCTAATTGGATGGTTGTGCAGGAGTACCCGCTGCCGGGCAATCCCCCTGGTTCTGGTCTGGTAACCTGGACCTATTCATACGATGGCGATACATTGATTGATAATCAGTTGTGGAGCAGAATTTATGAGAACAATACTTCGGTGTTTGTACCTGGCGATCCGTCGAACATCTTCAGGGGGCATGTGTACGCAGCTAATGGAGTTGTTTATTTCATGAGCGATGGCCAGATTCACCCAACGGTGATGTATGATTTCAATATACAACCGGGCGACACGGTGAAGTTTTATCAGTTTTGTTGTGGAGCACACTACGATCTTTTTCTTCAATCAATTGACAGTGTGGTGATAGACGGGCAGTACCGCCGTCGGTTTAATTTTTCGCCTGTGGTTTATTACAACACGAGTATGAAAGAAACCTGGATTGAAGGCATTGGCAGCGTTCATGGACCATTGTTTCCAATAACGGCCAAACTATTTAATCAGGAGTTTCCGGATGCATTAACACTATCTTGCTTCAGCCATCAATCGGCATTAATTTACCACAGCCCGCAGTTTCCTGATTGTTATTATTATGGAGTGACCAGCATTGGTGAAAACGATAAAGGTTTGCTGACAATCTTTCCGAACCCGGCCAGCTCGGGGCTAACCGTCGTTTTTCCTTCAGTTACACAGGAAAGCGCTTTATTAAGATTACTTTCGCTAACGGGTAGGGAGTTGATCAGTAAAAATGTTCCTGGTGGTGTGGAAAGATTTGAATTGGATGTAATTTCGCTTCCGCCGGGTATTTTTATTCTCGAAGTACTACTGGGGAAGCAAAAGCTAACGGCAAGGGTGGTAGTAGTACGATAATTTAACCCCGATTAAGCATTTGACAATGCATGATCGGGTATGCACTCATAGAACCAATAGTTCGGTCCTAACGGATTTTCTCTTGATTAAATTCGGGTTTATTTTTTATAAAAGGCTTTACTAAAGAGCACAAAAACGGTTAATATTTCTAATCTTCCGATCAACATCAGACATGACAGGGTCCATTTCGCTGCCACACTTATCTCCGCAAAGTTAGAAGCAGGGCCTGTTGCTGCCAGCCCAACCCCGATATTTCCCATTGCCTGAGCCACTGAACCCATGGCTGTAATATGGTCGAGGCCGCTGAGTGTCAAAAGAAATGAACCGATGGTAAAAGTGAGCAAATAAAGTATGAAAATTGCCAGAATGTTTCTGTGTATGTTTTCTCCAACCGTATGACCATTGTACTGTAGCGGCAGGTATGCGGAAGGGTGCATCAGCCCCCTGAATTCGTTCCTGAGGCCTTTCAGAAGCAACAGATGCCGTATCACCTTAATTCCTCCAGCGGTGCTTCCGGCACAACCTCCAACCAGCATTAACAAAAAAAGTAAAAACCAGCAGAATACTGGCCATTGCATGAAATCGGCGGTTGCGAATCCGGTACATGTCATGATTGTAGTTACCTGGAACAGTGCATCACGGAATGATTTTTCGGTTGTTCCATATCCATTATGAACGAGAAAGAGAGCGATTACCAATGTAGAGATTATGATTATTCCAAGGTACATCCTTAGCTCCTCGTCGGCGATTACCTGCTTCCAACGCCGGTTCAACAGCAAGTAATGAAGAGTAAAGTTTGTGCCTGATAAAATCATGAAAACGATTGTAACATATTGGGCATAGGCAGAAAACGCCCCCATACTTGCGTTGCGGGTTGAGAACCCTCCTGTAGAAATTGTAGAAAATGAATGAGTAACAGCATCGTAGAGTGTCATATTGCCCGCAACAAGCAGTAGTGTTTGCATCAGGGTTAAAAGTACATATATGCCCCATAGTCGAAGGGCTGTTTGTTTGATTCGAGGGTGAAGCTTTTCTTTTGACGGACCGGGCACTTCGGCCAGAAAAAGCTGTATTCCTCCGATGCCGAAAAGCGACAATATGGCCACTGAAAAAACAATGATTCCCATTCCTCCGATCCAGTGAGTGAGGCTTCTCCAGAATAAAATTCCCTCAGACACGGCTTCGATGTCGGTTAATATTGAGGCGCCGGTTGTAGTAAATCCCGACATGGATTCAAAGAATGCGTCGGTAAGATTTGGTATCGTACCGCTGATTAAGTATGGTAAACTGCCAAAAAAAACCATGCTCAGCCAGGTAACGACCACAATCAGATACGCCTCTTTTTTGCCAATAGCATTGGAATTGAATTTGCCGGTTAGCATCCATATTGTTCCTCCGATGGCTGCTGTTATGAATGCTGAGATGGCAAGGGAAATAAAATCGTCACCGCCTGTGAGTAATGATACTGGCAGGCATGCGAAAATAAACAATGCAATAATAACGATAAGTAAGCTTGTTACTTTCAGGACGATCTGGTAATTGATCACAGAATGCACTCTTACTTTTTCCAAAAGTTGAATGAAAACAAAACGAGTACGGTAAACAATTCAAGTCTTCCCAATAACATTACAAGGCCTAACATCCATTTTCCGGCATCAGGAATAAAGTCGTAGTTGTGAATAGGCCCAACTTTGCCGATCCCAGGGCCGATATTTCCGATTGAGGCTGCCACGGAGCCTACTGCAGTTTCAAAATCCAATCCCAGAAACGACATGAACAGGGAGGCAAAAACAAAGATGAGTATATAGATGATGAAAAATGCAAGCACATTATAAATGATTGTTTCAGGGATGGCTTTTCCATTCAGTCGGACAGGGACAATTGCCTGGGGATGAATGATCCGGCGCATTTCGAGACGGCTGTTTTTAAAAAGTAGTAGCTGGCGAACAATCTTAATACCGCCACCAGTTGACCCGGCGCAGCCTCCCGTAAACATAAGCAGAAAAACGAGAAACCATAAAAACGGGCTCCATTGCAAATAATCGGCTGTAATAAAGCCTGTAGTAGTAATAATTGAAACGGTTTGAAACAATGCATCACGAAAAGCCCGGCCGAACTTTAAATCAGAGGTCAGAACCAATGAAACAGTGATGAAAAGCGCTGCTGCTACGATTATGAGGAAATATGTCCGAAACTCTTCGCTGCCGAATACTTTTTTTATCCTCAGGTGCATAATATAGTAAAGCACAACAAAGCTGGTTCCTGCAAGGAACATGAAGAAAATAGTAACATATTGAATATAAGGAGAAAATGCGGCAATGCTTTCGTTCTGAGTCGAGAAACCTCCGGTTGACATCGTAGTGAATGCATGGCACAGTGCTTCAAAAAAACTCATTCCGCCAGCCACGAGGAGTAATGTTTGTATTGCCGTAAGTAAAACATAAATTCCCCAAAGAAATTTAGCTGTTTCGGTTACGCGCGGATGGAGTTTTTCCTTTGTTGGGCCTGGAACCTCTGCAATAAAAAGCTGCATGCCTCCAATGCCTAATATCGGTAAAATGGCCAATGATAACACTATTATTCCCATGCCTCCGATCCATTGTGTAAGGCTACGCCAATAGAGGATACTTTTATCAACCGCTTCAATATCGGGTAGGATTGTAGCACCGGTCGTAGTAAAACCCGACATCGTTTCGAAGAATGCATCAGTAAAGTTATCAACTGCTCCGGATAGGATAAATGGAAGCGTTCCGAACAGAGAAATTACAATCCATGTAGCGCTAACGATCACAAAACCGTCGCGTTTACTAACTTCCTGAAGGTCGGCGTTTTTAGTGAAAATAAACAACAGCAAGCCGCACGAAATTGTGATGCTACCAGAGAGAAGGATGCTTGCCGCGTTACCATCATCATACAGATAGGCGAATATAAGAGATGTCAGCATCAACACACCTAAAATCATGAGAAAGATCCCAAGAATTTTAATTATAAGCCTGAGGTGTATTTTTGAAGTAGATGGCATTATAACATATACTGGAGTAGTGGTATGCTAAGGTACTTTTTAACGAAAATACTCCGAAACTTTTTCCAAGGCCTCGGGCATTGAGAAAACTACCACCTTATCGCCTTCCATGATTTGCACATCGCCAGTAGCTATTATCCCTTCGTTTCCGCGAATAATTCCACCAATGACGCTGCCCTGTGGGGTTTTCACTTTCTTGATAGGCCCTTTGGTAATACGAGATCCTTTTTGAGTAACAAATTCCACAACATCAGCATCAATACCGCTGAGGAGTTTAATTGCATTTACCGGTGTTTGCATTGTGTGTTTCACAATGTAGCTTGCAGTTACCAGTTTTTTATTGATAATGCACTCGATACCAATACTTTGAGCAATGTCAATAAAATCAATGTTTTCAACGAGTGCAATAACTTTCTTTACTCCTTGTCTTTTTGCCAGCAGGCAACTGAATATGTTATCTTCGGTGTCGTCAGTAACAGCGATGAAGGCGTCCATTTGCCGCAGGCCTTCGTACTCAAGGAGTTCAATATTGCGAGTGTCGCCGTTGATTATAAGTGTGTTGTGCAGAATATCGGAAAGGGCTATACAGCGCTCCTTGTCAGGTTCTATAATCTTGACATTGTAGGTGTTTTCTAACCGCAGAGCGGTTTCTTTTCCAATATCTCCGCCCCCGATAACCATTACATTGACGATATCGTATTTTTGTTTACCACTATAGCGCAGGAGTTCGTTAATACCTGAGGGGCGTGTAACCACGTATGCCATATCTCCTTCTTTGAAGCGGTCGTCGCCTCTGGGGATGATTGTTTTTCCATCGCGGTGCATAGCAACTGCCCTGAATTCGAGATTTGGGTTCTCCTTGGAAATATCATGGAGAGATTTGCCAATAACCAGCGATTTGTTGTCGAGTTTTACCATAAATAGCATCAGCTTGCCGTCGGAAAAATCGAAGATTTCTGTAGCACCCGGCTGTTGCAGGAGTCTTACGATTTCTTCAGATGCAATTTTTTCAGCACAAACCAGAATATCTATTCCGAGAGTTCTTAAAACTTCTGAATTTTTATGAGTCAGATATTCGGGATTGCTAATTCTGGCTATGGTGCGCTTTGCGCCGAGCTTCTTGCCTAAGGCACATGTAACTATGTTTACCTGCTCATTGTGAACAACTGCCATCAATAAGTCGGTATTCGCAACACCTGCCTGGTTAAGAACCGAAATAGAAGTTGAATCGCCTGTTATAGCAAACAGGTCAGTATTAGACTCAATCATCTTTATCAACTCATGGCAGGGATCAACCACTGTAATACTGTGCCGGTCGTTCGAAAGTAACTTTGCAAGGTGAAAGCCAACCTCTCCGTCGCCTGCTATAATAATTTTCATTGCCGATGTTCCAATAAATGGGCGCAAAGATATATCAAAGTGGTTCAGGAAAACAAAACAATGAACTAAAGCAGTCTTTTTATATTGCCAACAAAAAAGATTTTTAATACTGAACCCCTGTATGGGGTTGTAGCTTTGTTTTCGTACTAATCTCCCACAACTTTATCTTTGCAGGCTGGTAGGCGATGAAACGTGGTCTTTACCGTTCTAATTTCCTGGCAATGGGACACGATTTATGAAATTTAGTGTGAAGTGACACTGATGACTTGATTATGAGTATTTACCTGATTGTTGTTATTGCCTATTTCATTCTTGTGGCTGCAGTGTCATTTCTAATCCGCAGGCTGGCCACACGCTCTGCAGCCGATTATCTGGTTGCTGGAAGAAATCTTGGTCTTGTTGTATGTGCAATAGTAGTGGCAGCCGAATGGTTAGGAGGGCTGAGCACAATTGGTGTGAGTGAAACTGCTTTTACCACAGGCACCTTGCAACCTGTTCTCTACAATATTTCAACTGCAATCGGTATGGTAATCATTGGCTTTACTGTTGCCCGACAATACCGCGAACGGAACGTTTACACCGTAAGTGAGATGCTTGATTCTATGTTTGGTAGTAAAGCAAAGTTCTGGTCGGCAGTTGCCTTTACAATTGCCTATATCACACTTGGTTATGTGCAATTACAAACCTTTGCTGCTGTTATGGTTCCGCTCTTTGGTGTTGACTGGATCACCGCGGTCATTCTGGCTTCACTGATTATTACGGCTTACACTTACATAGGTGGGATGCATGCTCTTGCTATTACAGGAATTATTCATCTGGCTGTTATGTTTTTGGGATTGGGAACAGCACTATTTGTGGGGATCGAAAAAGTTAATGGATTTGGAAATCTTGCAGCTATTCTTATTGCAAATGGTTCGCCGGAGAATCTGTATAATCCGTTTAGCGCAGGAATTAGCAACGCTGCAAGCTTGATATTAGGGGGAGTTCTTGGTGGAATGGCTGGACAAGCAAGTATCCAACCGATATTTGCTGCACGCAACGCCGCCACGGCTCGTAAAGCAGCAATATTGTCGGCTTTTATAATCGCTCCATTCGGTGTGATGGTTGCCCTCCTGGGGCTGATCGCTAAAACGGGATTATTTATTGATCCGATTACCGTAAACCCTAAGATGGTGTTACCTACGTTGATGACAGAGCCATTGTTTATCCATCCAATACTTGGGGGCATTGCGCTGGCTGGCATCCTTGCTGCCATTCTATCAACCGTAGGGCCGGTAAACTTTGCTGTTGTTACAATCATTACAAAAGATATTTATAATGGAGTGTTGCGAAAAGGGGCGACTGATAAGGAATTGGTTATCACTGCACGCAGATTCGTTGTTATCGTTAACTTGATCACTGTGCCGCTTGCAGTGTTTTTACACGGCGCAATACTCGATGCCGCCTACGTTTCCTATTCGATCAGGGCGATTGGTGCAATAGTGATTTTGATGGGGTTATACTATCGTAATTGGATTTCAAAAGAGGCTGTTTCACTGTCGTTCACTGCTGGTACCGTGGCAATTGGGTTGAGCATTCTGGCCGCAGAGAAGGGCTGGTACGATATTGACAAAACCTTTGCAGGTGTTATCGTGGCTATTATTTCAATAATAGTTGGAAACTACTGGAGTAAATTTAAATCAGTAAATCAAAAATCATGAGTGTTTTTAGGATATCACTTCTACAGGTAGGCCTGGTGTGGGAAAACCCTGTTGCCAACCTTGATTACATTGAAAAAAAGATCAAAGGCCTTAACGGTCGGAGCGATGCTGTTCTTCTGCCTGAGATGTTCTCTACGGGTTTCACTATGAACTCATCTCAATGGGCTCAAACTATGGATGGGACTTCGGTGGATTGGATGAAACGCATTTCTGCCGAAACAGGAATGGCATTAGGGGGGAGTTTGATAATCAAGGATCTGGCTGGAACCTTTAATCGTTTTGTCTGGGCTACACCCGAAGGCAAGTTGTCGTACTACGACAAACGTCACCTTTTTTTTCTTGAACGCGACAGCGGAGCTTATGCTTCTGGAAAGCGACGTGTTGTGGTGGAATACAAAGGGTTGCGCATTTTGCTTGCAATCTGCTACGACCTTCGATTTCCTGTGTGGCTGCGCAACCGCAACGATTATGATGCAATTTTCATTGTTGCCAATTGGCCGTCGGCACGAAGACAGGTTTGGATTAAACTTCTCATGGCCCGAGCCATTGAGAATCAGTGTTATGTTTGTGCCGTGAACCGAATCGGGTCGGACGAAAATGGTATAACATACACCGGCGATACTATGGTTTGCGATATGAAAGGCGAAATAATGCGTGCCGCAGAAAATGAAAACGAGGAAATAATCACTGCCGAACTGGATACAGATGCACTTTTTGCCTTCCGCGAAAAATTCCCGGTTTGGAGGGATGCCGATGATTTTGAGATAAAATTCTGACAATAGTACGGACTTTTATACATAATTTTGCAATATTATTTAGAGCCGGATTATTTAAATCGCACTCCACACTATTGCTAACTTTGCAGGAATAGCAGTGGGTTTAATGCTGGTAAACGGATGAATAACAGGCGCTTAACGCTACAAATAATAATCAAAAAACAAAAATAAATTTCAATGAACCACAAATTGACTACCGGAAGCAATGTGCTTATTAACAAAGTTGCTGTAGATGAAATGATGCACCGGTTTCACTATTCTGAAGGCACAAAAGCTATCATCCGCAGCGAAAATCTGCTTCCTGAAGGAGTTTTAAGCCGGCTTGATGCAGCTTATCCGCAGCATTCAGGAATCAGGGAGGATGCCGAATTTCTGTTTGTCGACAAGAAACACTATTCCGGAATGAAAGGCTTTAGAGAGATTGTTAAGGTATTGGCCGATCATGGAATAAACATCGGACATATCGAAGAGCGGGAGCTTTTTATCAAGGTGTATCGCTTTATGGCTACAAAGCATGTGTTAGATACTATAAACTGGGCTAACTTTGAGAAGGACTCTGTGTTTCAACTCGTTTTTCCACAGCCCGGCATGATAAGAGCCGATGTGGAAAAAGCCTATCTGCTTGCTGGCAGCGATCATGAACGTGAAAAAATTGTGAAAGATTATATCCGCGAAACCAATCCACATGATGGCAAACAGCAATTAAACAAGCCTACCTTTGTTAATGAAGACGGTGCAATTGAGGTTATTGAAGGCAGCCAGCATAAATATCCGCAATGCAAACTGATTTTTGATTTTGAAACGCAGAATTGTTTTGCCTTTTGCAACTACTGTTTCCGTCACGCACAGGTTCGTGGCGACGATGATATGTTTATCCAAAAAGATGTTCACCAGATACATGTGTATCTTAAACAGCATAAGGAGGTTACCGATGTGCTTATCACAGGAGGCGATGCAGGCTATCTGAGTGCAGGGCGCTTTAATGAATATATCACACCAATCATCGAAGACCCTGAGCTTAATCACATCAAAACCATCCGCCTTGGAACAAGGATTCTTACATACAATCCGGAAATGATCATCACACCCGAGTATAACGAGATGCTTGGCCATTTTCAGAGACTTTACGACAACGGGATTCAGCTTGTATTCATGTCGCATTTTTCGACCCCAAGAGAGGTGCTGAACATTAGTACCATTGCTGCCATCAGACGGCTGAGAGCTCACGGCGCAACAATAAAGAGTCAAAGCCCCATAATGAACCATATCAGTCTTTTCCAGAAGGAAAATGGCGAGGTGGACATTGACCGCTCAGCACAGAACTGGATCGATCTTGCCAATGTTTTTGCAATGCTGGGAGTTGGTTTTCATTCAATGTATCTGGCTCGGCCTACCGGAGAGTTCCACTACTTTAACCAACCGGTAACAGCAATCAACAAGATTTTCTCGAAGATATACCGTTCGCTCCCGAGTATCAACCGTCCATCGAGATATATTACACAAACCTCCTCAGCCGGAAAAATTTCATTGCTTGGCGAGGTTGAGCTAAACGGGGAGAAGCTCTTTGCGCTCAAATTCAATCAGGGCAGAAATATCGAATGGATGGATAAAGTATATCTTGCCAAATATGATGAGTACGAAAATACTATCACCAATCTGAAACCTTATGGCGCAGATAAACATTTCTTCGAAGATGAACTCGCTGAAATAGAACACAATCTGCATCAATCAATAGAAACCGGACGCAGGAAGTAAATGGTTAATCAGCCCTGAAATGATCAATAAAATTGTTACATCCCTTTCTGAAGCCGTAGCGGGTATTTTCGACGGCGCTACAGTGATGATCAGCGGGTTTGGGGAAGCAGGCAGCCCGATTGAACTCATTCATGCCTTGATTGACCACGGTGCAAAAAATCTGACAGTTGTAAGCAACAACACAGGCAACGGCCATATTGGGCTTGCAGCGCTGATCGAAAACCGTCAGGTTAAGAAGATGATCTGTTCTTTTCCACGCACTGCACATTCGGTGGTGTTTCCTGAGCTCTACAAGCGTGGCGAAATTGAGTTGGAATTAGTTCCGCAGGGAACACTCGCAGAAAGAATCCGTGCGGGTGGAGCCGGAATACCAGCGTTTTACACTCCTACCTCGGTAAATACTCCTATTGCAGAAGGAAAAGAAACACGGGAATTTAACGGCCGGATTAATGTAATGGAATATGGAATCCGCTCCGATTTTGCTCTGGTAAAATGCAGGACGGCCGACCGCTATGGCAATCTTTTGTACAACAAAACTGCCCGAAACTTTGGCCCTGTAATGTGCATGGCTGCCAGAAATGCTATTGTGCAGGCCTCCGAAATCGTTGAAATCGGTACGATTGATCCTGAGATTGTAGTTACTCCGGGAATTTTTGTGAAGAAAGTTATTCACGTACCTAATCCGGTGAGTGAAAACGTTTTAATCAAAGAGCAGAGGAGGTATCCATGAAAGCCGAAGATATTGGATGGACCCGCGAACAAATGGCTCAGAAAATAGCCGAAGATATTCCCAACGGCGCCTATGTGAACCTCGGTATTGGAATGCCTGAGCTCGTAGCAAATTATATTCCTCAAGGAAGGGAAGTAATTTTTCACACCGAAAACGGACTCCTTGGGGTTGGTCCTTCGCCCCAACCAGGAATGGAAGACGACGAACTGATAAATGCCGGTAAAAAACCCGTAACCGCAATTGAGGGAGCTTGCTTCTTTCATCATGCCGACAGTTTTGCAATGGTTCGCGGCGGACATATCGACATTTGTGTTTTGGGGGCGTTTCAGGTTTCCGGAAAAGGCGACCTCGCAAACTGGAGTACCGGAGAACCAGGCGCTATCCCTGCTGTGGGAGGTGCAATGGACCTGGTTGAAGGAGTAAAAACTATTTTTGTGATCACACAACACACAACAAAAAATGGCGACTCAAAAATAGTGGAGCAATGCACTTATCCGCTCACAGGCAAACAAGTAGTTGACCGCATCTACACCGACTACGCCATAATAGATGTTACATCAAAAGGACTTTTCGTTCGTGAACTGGCCCCGGGTGTTAATTTTGAACTCCTGCAACAACGCACTGCCGTGAAACTAAATCAGTATTAGTTAGTTCAATGAAATTCTGAAAAGCATGCAAACAAACTATAAAACACAAACCGATCTAAAAACCGACGAGAGTATTTACAGCGAAGCATGCAAAGTGCTCTCTGGCGGAATCAGCCGCAACGTTCATTTCCGGAAGCCGCATCCGCATTACGTTTCTCATGCTGAAGGCTGTTATGTTACTGACATTCATGGAGTAAAGCGTGTTGACTTTGCAAACAATATCGCATCGCTCATTCACGGACACGCTCACCCGGCAATTGTTTCGGCCGCATGCGAACAAATTTCCAGAGGCACTGCATTTACTCTTGCATCGGAAATAGAAATTGACCTTGCCAAATTGCTTTGCAACCGCGTTCCAGGATTCGATAAAATACGTTTTGTGAATTCCGGTACCGAAGCCGTAATGGCTATGATCAAGACTGCCCGTGCTTTTACAGGCAAACCCAAGATAGCTAAGGCCGAAGGAGCATACCACGGCAGCTATGATGTTGCGGAGGTGAGCCAATCTTCTACTCCCGTAAACTGGGGCGATCTAAACCAGCCCCAAAGCGTTCCACTTGTTCATGGCACACCGCAGGGCGTTTTAAACGATGTAGTGATTTTCCCTTTCAACGATGTTGAACGAACCATTAATATTCTCAACAGGCATGCATCTGAACTGGCATGTGTATTAATCGATCCGGTTCCTCACAGAATTGGTTTGATTCCTGCTTCACAGGAATTTATAAGTGCAGTTTTCGATTGGACCCGCCAAAACAATGTTCTACTGTGCTTCGACGAGGTTATTTGCTTTCGGGTAAACTACGAAGGCGCACAGCAGGATTACCCTCAAAAACCTGATCTTACCTCCATGGGCAAATTAATTGGTGGCGGGTTTCCTATCGGGGCTTTTGCCGGACGAAACGATGTGATGGAAGTTCTTGATCCGAGAAGCTCCAAATTCCGGTTTCCTCTTTCAGGAACCTTCTCCGCAAATCCCGTTTCAATGGCTGCAGGAAAGGTTGCCCTCGAACTTTTCGATCGCAAGGCAGTGCTGAAGATCAACGAAACAACTGCAAAGGCTCGTAAACAGATTGAAGAAGCAGTTAAAACAGCCGATGTTCCGGTTTGCCTCACCGGAGGGGGGTCATTGTTTAAGGTGCATTTCCGCCAAACGCCTCCGCTGTCGTATCGCGATGGATATGAAGATGAGCAGACAAAAAAAATCGTTAATGCCTTTATCGACCACCTTTACGAAAATGGAGTGATGATCGTAAATTCGTGCTCCTGCGTGTTTTCAACAATGGTAACACAAAAAGAGGTAGACATGCTGTCCGATGCTATGCTCAGCGGATTTCGTCATGTAAAACCAATGCTCGATAAGTTCAACTAATATTTTCGTGCAATGAATGAAGTGTTTATCTGCGATGCTGTACGAACTCCAATTGGAAAGTATGGAGGCTCGCTTTCTTCGGTGCGAACCGATGATTTAGCTGCAATCGTTCTTCGGGCGCTCGTAGAACGTAATCCCGGCATTGATTGGACGATGGTAGATGATGTATTGATGGGCTGCGCTAATCAGGCGGGAGAAGACAATCGCAATGTTGCCCGGATGGCTTTGCTCCTTGCGGGTTTACCTGAAACTGTCCCTGGCTCTACAATAAACAGGCTATGTGGTTCGGGCATGGATGCCGTTGGAACTGCCGCGCGTGCGATTCGATCGGCGGAAGCCGGTCTGATTATCGCCGGGGGAATAGAAAGTATGTCGAGGGCTCCGTTTGTTCTGGATAAAAGCGAACAAGCATTCTCTCGCAACATTAAAATGTACGACACCACGATGGGCTGGAGGTTTGTGAATAAGCTCCTCGAACGGCAATATGGAGCTGAGTCAATGATTGAAACCGCCGAAAACATTGCAGCCGATTTCGGCATCAACCGTGAGGATCAGGACAGCTTTGCGTTTCATAGTCAGGAAAAAGCCTTTGCAGCGCAACAGTTAAATTATTTTAATAATGAGATTGTTTCGGTTGAGATTCCACAACGAAAGGGCGAACCATTATTTGTGAACACCGATGAACACCCTCGCCGCACCTCGCTTCCGCAGCTCGCCGCACTGAAACCGATTGTTGGAAACAATGGCACAGTTACAGCAGGCAATGCCTCTGGAGTTAACGACGGCGCTTCGGCGATGATACTTGCCTCAGAAGCTGCTCTAAAAAAATACAACCTAACACCTTCCGCCCGCTTTCTTGGGATGGCGGTTGCAGGTGTTCAACCCCGCATCATGGGTATGGGGCCGGTTCCTGCAACATACAAGCTGCTGGACCGCCTGAAGCTTACACTGGATAATCTGGATGTCATAGAGATCAACGAAGCATTCTCTGCTCAGGCGCTGGCCTGTATCCGTGAGTTTGGCCTTGCCGACAACGATCCGAGAGTAAACCGTTGGGGTGGTGCTATTGCCCTTGGGCATCCACTCGGGATGAGCGGAGCACGGCTCGTTACCACTGCAATCAACCAGCTTCAACAATTAGGCCTTAGCAAAGCCTTGTGTACAATGTGCATCGGTGTTGGTCAAGGTATTGCTGTTGCATTGGAAAAAGTATAACCTTCACGAACGGCGATTATCCTAAACAGGGTCAACATCAACGGCAATTTTTACACGGTTCGAAACCGGACTTGCCGCAAATCTATCAAGCATATCTTTGATTTTGTGTTTCGATTCCATTAACTCTGCAGTCCTGGGAAGCTTTATCAAAATGTCCTTGATATACAAGTTCTTAATGCGTGAGATGAGAGGGTATTCGGGGCCAAGGATTTTTCCGGGAAAAAGCCTGCGTAATTCACGGGCAAGCACAACCGAAGCCGCTTCGAGCGGTTGTTGTTCTTTATGGCGTAGCGAGATACGAACAAGCCTTGTGAAAGGAGGATATCCAAACTGACGCCGCTCTTCCATCTGCGAATTATACATTGCTTCGTAGTCGGTGTTTATAACCCATTTTATCACCTTATTTTCAGGATTACGGGTCTGCAGAATAACCTTACCCCGGCGATGCTTGCGCCCAGCGCGGCCACTTACCTGGGCCATCAACTGAAAACTACGCTCAAACGCACGAAAATCAGGGAAATGAATCATGTTATCAGCATTCAAAATACCCACCAGACTCACATGTTCAAAGTTCAAACCTTTAGTAACCATTTGGGTGCCTGTAAGAACATCAATCGAATGTTCCTCAAAACCGCCGATAATACGTTGATAGGAGTGTTTGCTGCGTGTGGAGTCAAGATCCAACCTTTCGATCCGAAGATCAGGATAAAGTAACGCCAAATCTTCTTCAACTCTTTCGGTTCCAAAACCTATCATAATTAAAGCTGTGTTTCCGCACTCAGGACAGGCTTCAGGAGTCGGTTCGTGATATCCACAGTAATGGCAGCGTAATTGGTTCGAACTTTTGTGATAAATTAGGGTTACATCGCAATGACGACAATGGGGAATCCATTGACAGCCGGAGCATTCGATGCGGAGAGAAAATCCACGCCGGTTTTGAAAAAGTATAGCCTGCTCATTGTTTTGAATAGCCTCTTCAAGCGCGGCAATCAGCTCAGGAGTGAAGTGACTTTTCATGGTTTTTCGACGTGTTGCCTCTTTCAAATCTGCGGTTTCAACTACAGGCAGCAGAACATTGCCGTAACGCTCCTTTAATTCCACAAGCCTGTATTTACCCGTTGCTGTATTGAAGTAGCTTTCAAGCGCTGGAGTTGCCGATCCAAGCACAACAGCAGCTTTGTGCTGGGCGGCCAGATAAACGGCTGCATCACGGGCATTGTAGCGGGGTTGGGGGTCATGCTGTTTGAAACTACTATCGTGCTCTTCGTCAACGATGACGAGCCCAAGACTGGAAAAAGGAAGAAAAACAGCGCTACGTGCTCCTAAAATGATGCTGCATGTTTCTGATGCCAAAGTCTGATTCAGAACCTTTTGCCAAACTTCTACCCTTTCGGGTTCGCCATAACGGGAATGATACACTCCTACACGATTGCCGAAAAAATTCTGAAGCCTGCGGATGATCTGACTTGTAAGGGCAATCTCCGGCAATAGGTAGAGTACCTGTTTGCCCTGCCGGATGGTTTCGGCAATGAGTTTGATGTAGATTTCTGTTTTTCCGCTCGAAGTGATACCGAACAACAAAACCGGTTTCAGTTCTGCCATGCACTGCAATATCTGACTGTAAGCCTGATCTTGCGCCTGGGTTAGCACAATAGCATCTGGGTGCGACTTTTCTGTTGCTTCAGGAATGCGCGAAACAATAACCTCAATCTCATCAACAATTCCTTTGCTTATTAGCGAACGCAACGCACCCTCAGTTCCGGGTGTGGTTTTTAGGAGGGATGAACGCGACATGGCAGGCGGATTGTTGCTGATTGATTGATTCAACAAAACCTGTAATAATTCAGATTGTTTTGGCGCTCTTTTATCTAAGTAGTCCATAATTGCGTTCAGGGCAGGTTCGTTTTGATGGTAGGTTTGGGAAAGTGTGATCATTTTTGAGGTTTTAGGCCTGTATCGCTCTGCCAACTCTTCTGAAAGCTCCACTGCGCCTCTTGTAAACAACGACTGCACCATGGCGATTGCACGCTCAATACCGGGTATTCGTGAAGTTTCGGCTATGGTGATTGATCCTTTATCTTTAATGTATTGCAGTAATCTCAGCTCTGGTTCGGTAAGGATAGCACCGGAAATATCATAGCCGGGATTAACCGATACCATGCTTTCGCTCGAAAGCCTTAAGCCTGAAGGAAGGGCGGCACCCATCACTTCGCCGGGCGTACAAAGATAGTAGGAGGCCATCCATTGCCAGAATTGCATCTGGAAATCGTTAACAACGGATTCTTTATCAAGTAGATAGAGGATTTGTTTTATGTTGCCTGGAGGTGCTGTGCTTGTTAGTTGCATCACCAATCCGGCATAAAGCCTTTTAGAACCAAATTGTACTACAGCACGCTGCCCGGCCCGAATCTCACTAAATAAACTTTCCGGCACACTGTAGGTATACATTGTGGGCAGTTGCAGAGGCAACAAAATCTGTGCGTATTGGGGTTGCATTACGGGATAATATGTTATGAGCCTATACGGTTCATAAAGTTTTTGGAATTTACGATCATCCGTTTGTGGGTGCCTGTTCCTATTTTACCCTTTTCGTCGTGAGCATCAACCCTGAAAATAAGTTGTCGACCCTCAACCGCCAATAGCTCCGATTCGCACCAAACTTTCATGCCTATCGGCGTTGCTTTAAGGTGTTTGACGTTTACTTCTGTTCCAACTGTTATATAACCCTCATGTAACTTTTCCTGAATGCTGCACTGGCATGTATATTCCATTAGGGCGATCATGGCAGGGGTTGCAAAAACCTCCACCAGACCTGAGCCATAACGGGCGGCGGTGGCTTCATAACTCACAATAATCTCGTGGTAGCCTTTTGCTCCAACTTCAATTTTATGGTCCATTTTTCTCCTGGTAAAAGTTTAAACGTACATTTTGTTTCACATCGGGATGCAGGCTAAATGCAACCGGGCAACTATTGACGCATTGCCGTAAAATCTGCTTCTGCTTTTCGGTATAGTTGAGCGGCGGGAAATCAACATCAATCACAATCTCTCCAATACGTCGCGGATTGGATTCCATGATTTTGGTGATACGGAGTTTTGTGCCTTCTATATCGAAATCATGGCTTCGACCGGCAATCCCCATAATTGTCAAAATGCAATTTCCCAAAGCGACAGCAACAAGGTCGGTAGGCGAAAAAGACTCCCCCTTACCCTGATTATCTACAGGCGCATCTGTTACCACCTGAGCCCCGCTCGTTTGATGCACTGCTACTGTTCGCAGGTGTCCGGAATAGGTTGCGGTTATTGTTTCCATAGGAATTGTGTTTTTGAAAGTATCAGTTTCCACCGCGTAAAAGTAATGAAATCTGTTCCAATTGCCGGGAAAGAATCGGGCAAGAGGATTATTGGTTATTTTTGTGTTTCGGCAGTTATTCCAACCGGAAGTACAAAGCAATCTTAGCCAGGTTCGGCAGTATTCAAAAATAATTTGTGAGGAAAACAATCGCCTCAAACAAAGAGTCGACCAGGTTCTATATCTTTCGGCGTTTAAAGAAAAGATCCTGCAGTTCAATTCGAATCCGGTTGATATTCATAACGTGCTGAAAGGCTGTTTAAAAAATTACCGCTTTTGCTACTGAAGCGAAAAGCGAAAGTAATCAGGCGTTTCGATGCAGCAAAAGCAATAACCATGGGCGATGCTGAACAATTGGAAATAGTTTTTGGCAATCTGATTGATAATGCAGTCAAATATTCGCCAGGTCAGCCAGAGATCACCATCGGGATCAAGGTTGATGACGGAAGTTTGATGGTTGTCATAGCTGACAAAGGTTTTGGGACAAACAAAGAGTATCAGCAGGAAATATTTCGCGAGTTTTACAGGGTTCGCACTGGCGATGGGCTTGATGTGAAAGGATTCGGCTTAGGTCTCCATTATGTTAAAACAGTAGTTGAAACCCATAACGGGAGCGTCTCAGTTAAAAGCTCACCTGGCAAGGGAAGCAGTTTTGAAGTTATTTTACCGGCTGAAACAAATTGAAAGGTATCAATACATGTTCAGCCTGAGCGGTTAAGGAGCGAAACGTCTGCAACCGATGCAAGTAAAATACAACTCAGGTTAACGGTTTTTCAAATATTTGTTATATCTTTATGCACTAAAACAGACAGTTGCAAGTTTAATATTCGTTATGGCAAGTGAGAAATCCCTTCTTAAAACCTTCAACATACGTAGCAACGTACTGCTGGGTTTTACTTTTGCCATACTCGCCGTTATGGCAGCGGGCTACATTACCTACATCAGCACCGAAAAGCTGGTAACCAGCGTAATAGAATTGTCTGAACCTAATCGCAAACTCTCCAAGCTCAGAGAAGTTTATTCCGACCTTACTGAAGCCGATGGGAACATCCGGATTTTTGCACTCATTCAGGACGCAGGCTATTTTAATGCATACAATTATTTCGTTGCAAGAGTCAACAAAAACATTGACTCTCTTCGCCAGATGACCTACGATAATCCTGAACAGTACGAAAAAATTCAGCTTATTTCCGTAATGTTAAGTAACCGGCTTAAAAGCATTGACGAATTTGTTAACATAAAAAAGGCCTCAGACACTGTAGACTTTGCCATAAGGGCACTCGAACGCATTCAATTTACACCATACGATAAAACCCAAACACGTATTTACACCCGAACATCCACAACAATCTCCACTATTGACACAATTAACATAGAACCTCCGGCTGAGGCACAGGAACACGAAGCACATTCACGAGGTTTTTTTGCCAGACTTGGAGCTCTCTTTTCAGGACAAGAACAACAGATTGCTGAAGCAGAAAATAAAGCGCAACAAGTGCTGCGTGAAACAAAAGTTGTGCACGATACGAGCATACTCGTCCATCACGATGCCCTCCAACTTGAGCGAATCCAAAACATTCTGGCCGATCTTCGCGATCAAGAGGTGCTGGCTCAAGAGCAACTCTATAAGAAAGAATTGGAATTGTTACAGAACAATTCATTGATTCTTAGTAAGGTGATGGATATCATCTCAGAGCTTGAAAAGGAAGAAACTTTCTACCTTGAGGAAAAAACTGACGAAGCCCGCACAGTTGCTAGCCAATCGGTTTTTGTGATCAGCTCCGTGATGTTGAGCAGTTTGTTTGTGATCCTGCTGTTCAGTTTTCTGATATTCCGAAATGTGTCGCGTAGCAATTATTATCGTAAACAACTGTTTCTTGCCAAGCAGCGGGCAGAACAACTTGCTATGGTAAAAGAGGAGTTTCTTGCAAACATGAGCCATGAAATAAGAACTCCGCTCAATTCTATAATAGGATTTTCCGATCAGCTTTCAAAAACAGATTTGAATCCCAACCAAAGAGATCAGTTAAATGCTGTTAGCCTCTCTTCAGAACACCTTCTGTCGCTTGTTAACGATATACTCGATTTCAGCAAACTTGAACAGGGAAAAATGCGCATTGAAAAGATTCCGTTTCTATTGCACAATGTGCTTGAAGAAACCTATTACACTTTCGCAATAAGGGCTGCTGAAAAGGGAATTGGGCTGCGATATTCGGCTGAAGTTAGTGATAACCTTGTTTTAAAAGGCGATTCGCTCCGGTTGAGGCAGATTCTTTTCAATCTTGTCGGAAATGCTGTAAAATTTACAGAAAAGGGCGAGGTGTTTATACGTTGCTTTATCCCTGAATCCGGACATAATTCCGGTGACTCGATCCTATTACGTTTCGAAGTTCATGATACCGGCATTGGGATTAGCAAAGAAAAACAACATGCTATTTTTGAGGAGTTTACACAAGGCGATTCGTCAGTTACACGAAAATATGGCGGCACAGGGTTAGGCTTGAGCATCAGTAAAAGATTGGTTGAAATGATGAATGGTACACTCGGGCTGGAAAGTGAACCTGGGTATGGATCGTGCTTCTATTTTGAAATAGAATTTCCAACCACAAACGAACTACCCGAACATAGAGAACCTACCAGCGATGAGCAATTGCTTGCTCTTTTCAGCGGAAAAAGAGTTCTTCTTGTTGATGATGACCCGTTGAATGTGAAATTAACTCTGATGATGCTCGAACGCTGGGGTATTTCGTGCGATACCGTTAGTTGCGGCACCGAAGCTATTGCACATGTGCTTGATTTCGATTATGACCTGGTGCTTACCGATATTCACATGCCCGATATGAGCGGCGTGGATATGACACAGAAAATCCGCCTCATCGCCGATGTTGGCAAGGCCTCCCTGCCAATTATTGCTATTACCGCAAATATCATGAAAGACGAACTCGACCATTACCTGAAATCAGGCCTCGACGACTACCTCATTAAGCCATACCGGGAAAAAGAGTTAGCCTTTAAACTATCCGAAATATGGGAGATCGGATTCTTTGACTCCCCTAAGGATGCAACAAAATCAGACAATCAGGCTGCAATCGGTTTTAACCTTGAAGATATTAGTCGCTTTGCTAATGGCAACAAAAATAATATCGCAATGATTCTGCAATCGTTCGTAGACGAGAACCTTTGTAACATGAAGAAACTTGAGGAGTCATGGCAGCAAAACAACATGGAGGAAGTTTCTGCTGTGGCTCACAAGATGGTAACATCTTTCGGACATATCGGAGCTAACGAAATTACTTACGATTTGCGTATCCTTGAACAGATGAATGGGAAGTTAAGTAATATTGAAGTAGAAAAAATTATACAAAACCTTAATACTAATACCTCGCAGCTCTTTCCTTTACTAAGGGCAAAGGCAAACGAACTGCAATCAACAATCGATTAGGAACTGCCCCTTCACTACTTTCATTTCGGTAAGAATTATTTTGCAGCACAGAATTAAGCCCTTTTGTGTTTAAATAATTGCGACCTCATCACACACATAGTCATCTCTACGCTTGCTAGTGCTTTATTTGGCCTTGTTTGTTATGCCATGGAGCCTTTTTCATATCAGCTTGCCTGACCTTGTGGGTTCAAATTATTCTAAGCCACATTCTTGCCGGCATTGCTAACGGAATCAGCAATCTTAATCGGGATCACCCTCATGGATTTAATAGTTCAGTTCTAACGAACTTTCTATTGATTAATCCGGGATAAATTACACTGGAGTTTGCACGGAATTTTGGTGCCCAATTCTTGTAATCTCTGATGGCAAGCGCGGCAGAAATGTGATTTACTACTGGTCAGAAGGATAGAATTCATACTCGAAAACCACTTCATAACGCTGACTAAGCATTCGCCCTTCGCCATCAATGAATACAGTGCTTCGTATTGGGTCGCCGTTCTCATTGTATTCCCTCTCTACCAGCACAACTTGTTCTTCCTGGTCGTTAAATTCTTCCTGGATTATTGTGTTTCCGGCTGTATCGTATGTGTATTTAGAGATACGTTTACCGCGCGATGTTTCTTCAATCATACTGCTAAGACGACCATCCTCGCTCTCCTCGTAGGTGGTTCGTTCAAGCAAATTTTCATCCTTGTCGTAAATACGTTCGGTAGCTTTTCGCCCGGATGGGTTATAGTCCGTCTCTTTGATCCGCAACTCATCTCTGTGTCCATCGTAAATGCGATGAATAATACTGTTTCCAGCTTCGTCGTATTCAAACTTTTCACTCCGCAGCAAGTTGCCATCCCCATCGGTGATAATATGTTCCATCAAAAAATCATCACGGTAGGAGAGTTGCTCCCGCTGCTCAACTTCACCTTCGTCGTTCGTTGTGAGTTTCTCTACAATACGATACCGGTTGTCGTAGGTATAACGTGTTGTATCCAGCGATCCGTCGGCAAAATGGCGATATTCGGTTATTATGAGGCCATTTTCGTTGCGTTCATAACTTTTTTCTTCCGACAACTCTTCGTCGCCGGTGTAATACTTTTCATTTGAAACAAATCCAGCGGTATCACATTCCTTAATAATGCGTTCAATAATTTCTCCGGTATCTGCATAAGTAGCCTGATCGGTTATGTTCCCTTTTGGGTCGTAGCAGGTTTGACTAAAAAGCCACGGACTATTTTTTGGGACATCCCTGTGGTGTTGGGCAAGTTCGCGCCTATAAACCAAGATTTTTTTTATTTGACCCACTTTGTTCCTTATGTATGTTTAGGCTGCAAAACTAACAAAGCTTCAAAACCGGAACAAATAATGATTAAATTAGCTATTTTTGCTTTCGAACTATGCAGGCAAATAAAACCAATAAATGATACACCATGAAAACACTCATTTACTTATTAACTATTGCGGGGTTGATGACATTTTATAGTTGCAAACGCTGCCGGGTACCCGAATACCCAGCGACAAAAAAGGTTGATGTAGTCGACACTTATTTTGGTGTCGAAGTTGCGGACCCATTCCGCTGGCTCGAAGATCCAAATTCTCCTGAAACCGCAGGTTGGATAGAGGCTCAGAACCAGGTTACTAACGCCTACCTTGAGTGCATCCCGTTTCGCGAGCAGATACGAGAGAGGCTCACGCAAATATGGGACTTTCCAAGATATGGAGTTCCATGGAGAGCAGGAAAACATTACTTCTTTTTCCGCAACAACGGCATGCAGAATCAAAGCGTGCTCTATATTCAGGAGGGATTAGATGGCGAACCGAGGGCGTTTCTCGACCCTAACACATTTTCAGAAGATGGAACAGTTGCTTTAACAAATCTGAGCGTGTCGAACGACTATCGTTTTTTAGCGTATGGTATTGCAAGAGGCGGAAGCGACTGGAACGAAATAAAGGTCATGGACATTGAAACAGGGGCTGAACTGAGCGATCACCTGCACTGGATCAAGTTCTCAGGAATAGCTTGGCGTGGAAACGGATTTTACTACAGCCGCTACGACGAACCAGCACCAGGAGAAGCACTATCTGGAAAAAACAAACATCACAGAGTGTATTATCACACAATTGGAACACCGCAGAGCGCCGACCAACTGATATACCAAAACCCCGACTATCCTTTACGCAATTATGTTGTTCAGGTAACCGAAGATGAGCGGTTCCTTGTGCTTTATGAAACCGAAACTACCAAAGGAAATGCATTGCATGTTAGAGATATGTCGAAACCCAAAAGTGACTTTATTCAGCTTGTGAAAGGATTTGATTATGATTTTACGGTTCTCGACAACATTGGCGATAAGTTGCTGGTTCTCACCAATTATAATGCTCCAAACAATCAACTGGTTCTTATGGATCCAGCCACCCCGGCACCTGAGCACTGGAAGGTTGTGATCGCGGAAAAAACTGATGTGTTACGAAGCGCCAGCCTCATTGGAGGTAAAATTGCTGCACATTACATGCAACATGCCACAAGTCGTGCATATATGTACAGTCTTGACGGGCAGATGTTGCATGAATTAAGCCTTCCAGGTATTGGAACCCTTGCCGGACTTTCGGGAAGAAAAGAAGATTCTATCGCCTTTTACGCTTTCACCTCATTTCTCTATTCTTCCGCTATCTTCAAATACGATATAAATGCGAACCAATCGGAGATTTACAGGCTGCCTGAAATAGATTTCGATCCAGATAAATATGAAACAAAACAAATATTCTACACCAGCAGGGATGGCACGAGCATACCAATGTTCATAACCCATAAAAAAGGACTGAAACTTGATGGAAGGAACCCTGTGCTACTCTATGGCTATGGTGGATTTAACGTTTCTGTAACCCCATGGTTCAGTATCAGCCGTGTAGTGTTTCTCGAAAACGGTGGAGTATTTGCAGTTGCCAATATTCGCGGGGGCGGTGAATATGGTAGCGAATGGCATAAAGCCGGCACCCGGCTCAACAGGCAAAATGTATTCGACGACTTTATTGCAGCCGCCGAATTTCTCATCCATGAAGGCTATACAAGTCCGTCGAGGCTTGCTATACAAGGTGGTTCAAATGGTGGATTACTGGTAGGAGTAAGCATGATACAACGCCCCGATCTCTTTAAAGTAGCACTTCCGGCTGTTGGCGTGATGGATATGTTGCGATTCCATAAATTTACTATCGGTTGGGCGTGGGTTGATGACTATGGCTCAAGCGATAACGAAGAAGAGTTCCATTACCTGTTACGATATTCTCCCCTTCACACTTTGCAGGATGGCGTTCATTATCCCGCAACACTGATTACTACCGCCGACCACGATGACAGGGTAGTACCGGCACATTCATTCAAGTTTGCTGCCAGACTTCAGGAAGCGCACCGCGGTTCAAATCCCGTTTTGATTCGTATCGAAACCAGCGCTGGGCATGGAGCTGGCAAACCGACATCAAAAATTATTGAGGAACACACCGATATCTGGGCCTTTACATTCTACAACCTTGGAATAGTGCCAAAATATTGATAATCTGACCTCTGTATGATGAGTTTCATTAACCCGCCATTTATTCACCATAAGCAATGGCGGGTTTGATTGTAATGAACCGCACTCATAACAGCCGGCAGCAAACAGTTAGCAACTTAATATATCTTCTTTCCCGATTTTAGGTAACCAAACACTTACGAGATGAAAACACATTTCAAGGTTCTCAAGGCCACTGGCGAGGAACAACAGTTTCTTGAAGAAAAGCTGAGGGATTCGTTAATAAAGGCTGGAGCCTCCGAAGTTAACGTTGAGTTCGTTATCAAAGAGATTGGAAAATATCTGCACGATGGAATCACTACCGGGGAAATTTATCGAAAGGCATATCAATTGCTTCGGAAAAACGTTCGATCCAATGCAGCACGATACAGCCTTAAAAGAGCTATAATGGAACTCGGCCCTTCGGGATATCCATTTGAGCGCTTTATCGGAGAACTACTTAAGAAACAAGGGTATGAAACTAAGGTTGGAGTTATTGTGCAGGGAAGATGTGTTCAACACGAAGTTGACGTTGTTGCCCAAAAGGATACGGAAACTGTAATGGTTGAGTGCAAATATCACAATTCTCCGGGAAAATTTAGCAGCGTTCAGGTTCCGCTGTATGTTCGCTCGAGGTTCAACGATATTGAAGCCGTGTGGCAAGCCCGGCATGAAAATGCTAACCGGCAATTTCAGGGATGTTTGTTTACAAACACCAGATTCACATCCGACGCCACCGATTATGGTATATGTGCAGGTCTCAAACTTGTTGGATGGGATTATCCGCGACAAGGAAGCCTAAAGGACATTATTGAAAGAACAGCTCTCTACCCGCTTACGGTTATATCTTCGCTCAATTCAAAACACAAACAACAACTGCTTAGCGCCAATCTGTTACTATGTAATGAACTACGCGATAATCCAGGATACCTTGATCAGTTATCTATAACATCCCGACAAAAAGATAAAACGATAGAAGAGCTAAATGAACTGTGTTTGATTTGATTTTGTTATCTTTGGTTTTGAAACGAATGCGCCACCAATGCAACAATCTAACTCACTGAATAATTTATGGCGGAGTGTCGCCGCTTCTGTTTACAAAAAACCTACCGATAGCAAAATATTCGGCTCTGTAGAGATTGATGTTACTGATGTTGAAGAATACATACGGCAAAAACGGAAGCAGGGGCTTAGGATCACGCTCACACACATTTTTACGTTGATAATTGCCCGGGCATTGAAACATGATGTTCCGGAACTGAATGTGTATATTCGCAGAGGCAAAATCTTGCCGAGACCTTCCATTGATGCAAGCGTGAGCGTTCTGCTTCGTGATCTGCAGTTGAGTTCAGTCATGGTACAAAAAGCCGATACGCTTACTCTCTCCGACCTTGCCGACCACCTGATGATGCATATTCGCAACTCCCGAACAGGTAGCGAAAACAACACAATGAAAATGAAAAGCATCCTTGCAGGAATTCCCTGGCCATTTCGTGGTTGGGTGTTCAAATTCCTGAAAACTTTTACCATTGACCTTGGGGTTTCAATTCCGCGATGGGGATTGTCGGCAAGTAGCTTTGGTTCGTTTGTGATTTCGAACATTGGCAGCCTGGGCCTTGATACCGGATACCCGGCGCTTTTCCCAATATCAAACGTGACGTTTGTAATGGTCCTCGGTGGCGTGAACACCAAACCATGGATTGTTGACGGCAAAGTTGTTCCTCGCCGCATTCTGTGGCTTGGATCGGCATTGGATCACAGAGCAGTAGACGGATCGCACGGGGGAAAACTTTTCAGGTATATCCGCGAAATGCTGAGCGATGTAAGCCAGTTGGAACATAAACCGAGCTGGTGCTAAGCCAATGGGTTTCACTTAAAGACTATTGAAGTCGTTCACAAACACAGCTTGCGTAAGCATGGCAGTGTTTGTTGTGTCAGCCGTTTAGTGGCAAGGGTATCGTTTAAAACCTGATCAATGATGCATCATAATCTTCAGGCTTCCTGTAACCAAGCAAATTCAGGATTGTAGCAGCAATATTCGACAAACCGGCATTTTCTTCAGACCGCATCTGGTACTCATTCATGTAGGCAGGATCAACAATTATGAAAGGTACCGGGTTGAGTGTGTGGGCTGTTTTTGGCGTGCGAACCCCATTTTTTTCTGTATACATTTCATCGGAGTTACCGTGATCGGCTGTTACAATTGCAATACCGCCCAGTTCCTCTACAACGCTCAACAGTTTTGCTACGCACGCATCCACAGTTTCTACGGCAATTATGGCGGCTTCGAGCTTCCCGCTATGTCCTACCATGTCGCCGTTGGGAAAATTAACCCTTCCGAACCTGAACTTGTTGCTTCTGAGTAGTTCGATGGTTTTATCGGTGATTTCGTAAGCCTTCATCATTGGTGCTTTGTCGAACTCTATTTTATCAGATGGAATTTCAATATAGGTTTCCAGAGTGCTATCAATGTACCCGGAACGGTTGCCATTCCAGAAATAAGTAACATGCCCGTATTTCTGGGTTTCGGAAATAGCGAACGATGTTATGCCTTCGGCACACAGATATTGACTAATAGTGTTTTCAATCTCCGGCGGCGAAACAAGGTAGTTTTTTGGAATCAGCAGATCGCCATCATATTGCATCATTCCGGCGAAATACACATCCGGAACTCTCTGTCGGTCGAACTCGCCGAGCTCCTTTTCTTCAAAGGCGCGGGAAAGTTCAATGGCGCGGTCGCCACGGAAGTTGAAGAATATCACTGCATCACCATCTTCGATTGTTCCTACAGGTTTTTTGTCTTCTCCTGCGATCACAAAAGCATCGAGATATTGGTCAATAATGTTTTCATCTTCAACATAGAAGGTTTCGATTGCTTGCCTGGCAGATGTGAACTTGCGTGCCTTGCCCAGCACATGGGCATCCCAACCGCATTTTACGATATCCCAGTCGGCATTGTAGCGGTCCATTGTTACCTTCATCCGTCCGCCACCCGAAGCAATACGGTAGTCAAAACCTTTTTCATTGATTTGTGCTAAAATCTCTTCAGTTGCCTCAATATATTTCAGAGCGCTCTTGCCTTCTACATCTCGCCCGTCGGCCAGCATGTGAATTCTAACTCTCTTTACATTCTCCTTTTCACACTGATGCAACAATGCAAATAAATGGTTGATGTGGGAATGCACATTTCCGTCGGAAAGCAACCCGATGAAATGAATTGTCCCGTTGTTTCGGGCTTTTTTGATTACACCTTGCCATACCTGAGACTTATAAATTTCCCCTGTTTCGATTGCACGGTTCACACGTTTGGCACCTTGCGGCACAACGCGCCCAGCTCCAATGGCATTATGTCCCACTTCGCTATTACCCATATCGTCGTCGGAAGGTAAACCTACTGCAGTACCATGTGCTTTCAACTCTTTATAAAGCTGTGATTGAAATATCTTGTCGAAAGTTGGTGTATTGGCCAAATACACCGCGTTGCCAGCATAGCTCTTTCCGATACCGATGCCATCCATTATTATCAGCAACAATGGCCCTTTGCGACCGTGAAAGTTAGTTAGTTTATCGAGCATCAGATTTTTAAATTCTTTATTCATAAAAGTTTTGTAGTTATTTTCGTGTTTTATTCAGGTTCAGAACTTAAGATTGCAAAAGTAGGAATTCTGGAGCTTGGCAGGGCGGTTTGAGCCATGTGGGCAACCGAACACTTACGATGGATTTAGTAGCCCGTCGGATAACATATAGCATGCGAAAAATGTATTTAACCTCTCCTCCATCATTACTTCGTTGGCTCATGCCTTCCGGTATAATCTGGGAAATGCCAGGCAACCAACCAACTCTGTATCTTACGTTTGATGACGGGCCTATTACCGGTGTTACCGACGACACGCTGGCAGTGCTTGAAAGCCATAGAGTTACAGCTACTTTTTTTTGTGTTGGGAAAAATGTCCGGGAACATCCTGCATTGTACAATCAAATTATTCAAGCCGGACACGCAGTTGGCAATCACACCATGAACCATCTCAACGGCTATAGAACTCCCGCTGGGAAATATATTCAAGATGTGGAGGATTGTACGAAACTCGTCAATACTTTATTGTTTCGGCCACCATACGGAAGGATTACACGCAAACAGGCATCATTATTGAAATCACGTTATAAAATTATTATGTGGAGCATCCTTTCCGCTGACTTTGATCCAGACATGAACGTAAGCCGGTGCTATGATAATGTCATGAAAAATATTCATCCCGGAGCCATAATTTCACTGCACGACAACCCCAAAACGGCCGGAAAAATTGTAGGATTGCTTAACCGGCTGCTCCCTGCAATTTACAACGCCGGATATGGTTTTTCAAAAGTTGATTACGACAAAGTCCCATAACGGGCTGAAAGTGAGCAACTATTTATTATTCCTTGATACAGAACCATCTTATTCTTTTCCTGAACGCTCTTTTACTAATTTTACCTATTAATAAACAAGCAAATCGTGGGGAAGAATATACTCATTGTCAGTTTGTTAATAATTTTTCTGACAAACATCGCAGGGTGTGGTCCTTCTGGATTGATCCGCCAGGCTGTTCAATTTGAAGAGGCAGGATTATATAGAGATGCCAGTGAAACTTATATTAGGCTTTTTCAGCGGCATTCTTCCAATCCTGAGGTTAGAATGGGCTTGCAGCGCTCCGGGCAAATGTACATTGATCAGCAAGCCGAACTGGTAAGGCAGCATCACAGCAGTGGTGATTACAAGGCGGCGGTTTATTCACACACGGAGGCACGAGATTTTTTCAGGAGATTATCTAACATGGGCATCACACTTTTAGCCAATGAAACTGCCGAATCTTTGTTTGCCGATTCAAAAGAGAACTACCTGAGTAATCTCTATTCACGGGGTCAGGTGTTGATTGGAAACAACCGCTATGGCGAAGCTAAAACATTGTTTTTAGAGATCACTAAGTTCGACCCTGATTATGGTGATTCCCGGAGTTATCTTGAGCGGGCAACATACGAACCCTTATTTCAGGAAGGTCTCCGCTTGTACAATGAAGGGCGATATATGCAAGCTTACCGCCAATGGAAAGAAATAGCAGACCAAAATCCTGATTACCGGCAGATAACTGTTAATTTGAACCAGGCTTTGAATGAGCGCTATAAGCAAGGAGCCTTGATGTTGTCGGAGGAGAACTTTACGCAGGCAGCCAATGCTCTGAGAGAGGTTTTTATGGCCGACCGCAATTTTCGCGATGTTCAGCAACTACTTACCCAAGCTGTCAACGAGCCGATATACCGAAGGGGAGTAGCTCAGCTTATTAGCGGGCAATGTCGAATGGCGTATTTCACCTTCAAAGGTTTGATAGATGATGTGGTTTATCGCGATTCTGATGTGCAATTGCAGCACGCTCACGAATGTGCCAGATTCCCGGTAGCTGTTGCCACAGTGAGAATCCACGGCCATCAAAGTAAGGCTTCACAGTTTCAGGCGTTGATACTTGGGGAGTTGATTAAATTAAACGACCCTTTTCTCCAGGTTTTTGAATTATCGGCGCTTGACCCACGAGCCGACAGAGCCATCGTTTCTTCGCAAAGCCAGATACAACAGGCTGCTCTTAAATCGCTCGCAGAGTCACATGAGATAGACGCGCTTTTACAAGTCAATATTAGCAGGTTTGAAGTTCTCGCCGGAGAACCAAGAAAAATCAGCCGCAAAGGGTTCGCACGAAAACCTTTGCCACGAACCGAAGGAACCCCCGCATTTGCCGACACTCTGGTTGACTATGAAGAGATATGGCAGCGCAACATAGTACGTATGAACGTTGAATACAAGTTAATAAGCACGGCCGATGCAAGAATTCTTCTTGCGAACCAATTTTCCGAAGAACGCTCAAGCACTATGCATTACGCTGTATATACGGGTGAACTCCCCTTGCTGTTTCCCGCCATTGAAACTAACAACGGGATGGTGGCCGATCATAACAACCGTGACGCATTGCAGAAACTGCTGAATGCCCCAAAAAGCATCCGTAACACTGCTCGCCTGACCGAAGAATTGTTTTCAATTCTAACCAGCCAGTTAGCTGCCCAAGTAGTTCGTTATAATCCAGAACAATGAAATTTCTGCTGTTTACTTCAATTATCGTACTTTTGTTTTACAGTTGTGCCTCAAGGCAAAAAACCGCTACACCTCCTCAGGATTTACCGCTCTGGGTTCAAAAAACACCAGCCGACCAACAATTTTATTACGGAGTTGGAGCAGCAACCAAATCGAAGGGCTTAATGCACAGGGATGTTGCTAAACGACACGCTCTCAGGATCCTATCGGAAAGCATCTCGGTTCAGATTTCGTCCACTTCATTGCTGCAACAATACGCTACCGACGATGATTACAGGACCTTTTTCGTTGATCATATCCGGTTGAACACGTTTAATGAACTTTCAGATTATGAATTAGTTGAAGAATGGGAGGACAGGAACCAGTACTGGGTGTTGTATCGGTTATGCCGCACAAGATTTGCAGAACTAAAACAACAAAGGATGCAAAATGCATTCAATCAGTCGGTTGGGCATTTAGCAGAAGCACAACGCCTGCATGCCAACAACCGAACTGCAGATGCCATTCGTTCACAAATCCTTGCGCTTGAAAGTATTAAAAACTATCTGAACGAGGATTTTAATTTTCAGGGACAAAAAACCCAGGAATCCTACTCTGCTTCGTTGATATCCATGTTGAATGTGATAGTTGAAGCAATTAAGATTGAATTTGATGTTGAAACACACGAAATTGAGCTTGCAAGTGAGTACGAAAACGAAGGCTTAACCTTTCGGGTTGTTGACCGTTCAGGTGTTCCGCAATCTGGTATCCCTGTTACTGTTTTTTTCTCATATAGCCCCGGAAGAATCGAAAAGCTAACCTCCGATGCCGCAGGAATTGTGCGGTTTACCAACGGAAAGGTTTTATCGCGAGCCGAACCGCAACAGATTGCTGCTCAGTTTAATTTTGCAACCTTAGTAAGAAGTATCACCTTCGATCCGATAATAAGGGCGGTGCTTGTAAACCGCGATTTTCCCCGTTTTTACCTACCTGTTAATATCACCCCTGCCAGAGTTGGTGTTACGTTAGATAACAGGATTACAGGGCAAGGCGGAATGTTTTCCCACCAATTGACCGGATTAGTTAGCCAGGCTCTTACACAGGCGGGGTTCGTTGCTCAAACAACGAGTGAGAACACTGATTTCCACGTTGTGATAAAAACCGAATTACCAGAGGCGATTACCAAATCGAATCAGCTTTTTACAGCTCGCCTGAAAATTTCCATTACAGCATTGAATCGGATAAATGAGAAGGTGTTTTATCATACGAGTGATGATATTACCGGGGTTGGCAAATCCTCTGAAGAGGCACTCAACGACGCACACATGGCTTTGCAAGGAAAAATCAGACTGGTTGCCATGCCCATGCTGATCAGGGAATTGCAGTAGAATTAACAATCTGAACGCTTAATTCAAGTCAAGATAGGTTCGGATTGTCATAAGTAGTTTCGCTTTATCAAATGGTTTGGAGATGTACTCGGTACAGCCGGCATCGAGGTGGTCGGAAAAAACTGGGCAGGAAATTAAACCTTACTAATTTTATGTCCTATGAAACAGAACAAATGAAGATTCAATGCAGCCATCAAGGCCTAAGTGGCCCTTGATGCAATCAAGGGTTTGAAATCCATCTCGGAGGTAGCACAGCAGCCCCATCAACATCCCTTGCCCCCCCAGATTGATGCGCATTCCGGCAGCTATAACGGCTGTGAGCACTCCGGAAATAGGACCAAAAAACAAAGAGGCAAGGCTGATTACTATTGAACGACCATCGAAGATTATCCCCTCAGCGTAAACAACGGGTTTAAGCAATCCAATTACGCAAACTATGCCAAACAACAACCCCTGTGAAAGCTTCCCGTAAATTGTATGGCGATCCCACCTTTTATCAATAAATCCGGACAAAACACCTAAAGCTAAAAGGAGTGTAAGGTTAGAGATAAGTTCGAGGATTATCATAACGTTATTTATTTATAAGTTGGTCTTCGGGCAATCCATCTGTTGGCAAACGAAAGAGGTCTTCCCTAATTAGCCATATCAATACCTACGTTATATACCCAATGTATTGTTTAGCAAATATACAATTTATATCCTAAAAGTCAAATTTTTGTACTTTCGTTTTGATTTCGATTAGCTTGATCCGAAAATGCGATGTGATCTATGAAGCGCAAATCAACTGCAAGGCAACAGCAAAACATAATAAACACACGCAATCGCAGCAAAAAGCTATGGTTAGTTTTAGGTGTAATGTTTGCCATTATAATTGTTTATTCTCCTGTGTTTCAGAACAACATTCTATACGGCTGGGACGACGGTGAATATTTCAAAATTCCTGCCGTGCAACAGCCTTCTTTCCAACGCCTGGCCGAAGTATTCACCGACTTTCACCTTGGAATGTACCAGCCGGTTGCAGTTTTGAGTTTTTCGATTAACCGGATGATAACTGGTGATGCATCATGGGGATTTATCCTGGTTAACGTACTGCTTCATCTAATCAATGTTTTTCTGGTTTTTAAGCTTGCATTGCACCTGACAAAGCGCGATATTCCTGCTCTGTTTGCCGCTCTGATCTTCGGAATCCATCCCATGAATGTTGAGGCCGTAGCATGGATCTCAACCCGTAGTTCTGGCTTGTTTTCAATGTTTTACTTGCTTGCTTTGTTACAATATTGCCGCTATCTGGCCGATACACAGGTCAAAACAAAGTTATACAGCACCTTTGCACTCTTTCTGCTGGCACTTTTCTCCAAGTCAATGGCTGTCAGCTTGCCTTTTGTGTTGGTGTTGCTCGATTACTACTATCAGCGAATACTTTCGGGTTCGGCACTTCTTGAAAAACTACCGTTTGTGGGATTATCGGTTATTTTTGGCTTGATCTCGGTTAAAGCTGCAGGAACGTTTGGTCATATTGAGCTGCTGGAAACACAATACACTTTTATTGATCGCATTATGCTGTTGAGCTATGCAGTATCGTTGTATCTGACTAAGTTTATCGTTCCTGTCAACCTGTCGGTCATTTACACGTATCCCGAAAAAACCGAAGGATTTCTGCCGCTTATCTATTACTTATCTATTGCGATCCCAATTACAATGGTGTTTTTGTTTGTTATTCTCCGCCGCTGGCGCAGGGAATTAGTATTTGTACTTTTCTTTTTCGTCATCACGTTAGCTCCGGTGTTGCCTTTCTGGTGGTCGAGAATTTTTATCGCCGCCGAAAGATACGTGTATATTCCATATTTAGGTTTGTTCTTTCTGCTTGCCATTTTCGCCGGAAGAGTTTACTCAACTGCAGATCAACTATTTTCTGGCGGCAGGCAATGGCTTACAACAGGCATAGTTTGTTTGATTTTCTGGTTCGCATTGACTACCTTCCACCGCACTAAGGTTTGGAAAGATATGCCTACGCTGATGGAAGATGTGATTGATAAGCAACGCTCCAACAGTGATCTGGCCTTTGCCTGGTTTTTTCTTGGCAATTATCACGAACGGATTGGCAATCCTGAAAGAGCGTTGAAGAGCTACGATCTGGCTGTGCTCAGATATCCCGGGCATATCCAGGCGTTGAACAACCGCGGTATTCTGAAAGGAACTAAAGGTGATATGGAGGGAGCCATGGCCGATTTTAATCAGATTATCCAGCTCCGACCTTCCTGGGCCGAAGGCTGGTACAATCGGGGAATTGTATTTTATCATTCAGGAAAAAAGGAAGAGGCTTGCAGCGACTGGCAACAATCTTCGGCACTCGGCTTCGAACAGGCAGCATTAATACACAAACAGTTATGCGAATAGTGGTTATCGGAATTCATTGACCTTTGCAATGCTAGCCTGAACTCAAAATAAATTAACGCAAAAAAGATGATCAAAATAAAACGCCCAACCCTGCTTCTTAACATGGAAAAATGCCTGGCAAATATCCACCGGATGGCTTCCAAAGCCCGGGCTCATGGCTTGCACTTTGAACCTCACTTCAAAACCCATCAATCGGCTGTAATCGGGGAGTGGTTCAAGAATGAAGGTGTAAACACCATCACGGTTTCTTCAGTGGCAATGGCAGAATATTTTTTTAGGAAAGGCTGGAACCACATAACAATTGCGTTTCCGGTCAATCTTAGGGAAGTTGAGCTTATTAACGAACTCGCATCGAAGATAAATATCTCATTATTGGTTTCTTCACCGTTAACCTTGCCATATCTGGAAAAGGCAATAACCGGTACAACAGGAATCTACATTGAAATTGACACGGGCGGCCGCCGCAGCGGCATTTTGCCAAACGAAACTACTTTGCTTGAAAATATTGCAGAGCGGGTCACACAAAATCCGAAATTGCGGTTGGTTGGTTTTCTCACCCATGCAGGTCATACTTACCGGGCACAAAACAGAGAAGAAGTGAATAAAATTCATTTTGAATCGCTATTGGAGATGCGTAGGATCAGAGCACATTTTGCGACCCTAAATCCGTTGATTTCTATCGGCGACACGCCATCGTGCTGTATTGCCAGCGATTTCACTGGTGCTGATATTATTCGCCCCGGGAACTTCGTTTTCTTCGATCTGGCGCAGTACTATCTTGGAAGTTGTGATCTTGAAGATATTGCAGTTGTTCTGGCATGTCCTGTTGTTGCTTTATATCCACACCGTTCGGAAGTTGTTGTTCAAGGAGGAGCGATTCATCTAAGCCGTGAGGCCCTCATTGCTGGTAAACAAACGATCTATGGAAGGGCAGCGTTTTTACATGAGAAAGAATGGGAAATTATGCCGCCCGGCAACGAGGTGATCTCGTTGTCGCAAGAGCATGGTGTGATAAGACTCGAAGAAACCTTTTTAAACAAAATAAAAACGGGCGATCTTATTGGTGTAATCCCCGTTCATTCATGTCTTACAGCCCACCAGGCTGGATTTTATCAGACCCTAAACGGCGAAATCATCCCGAAGTTCCCACTTGATAATTAAGAGGCTCTCACTGTGAAACATAATTTCGGGAATATTAAACCAAAAATTGACAATGTACGTTTAACAACATAATTGAGTGATTTATCAGTATGGAAAAGAACAGGATTATAGCATTTCTAAAAAAAATAGAATTGTTTCGGGGCCTCGACGAACATGAGTTCGAAATTGTAGCCAGCAATATACAAACCAGGGAACTGGAAGCACAAACTCTACTATTCAGCGAAAACACACCGCGTGAGTGTATATTTCTGATTTACGACGGAGAGGTTGAACTATTCAAGAAAACAGCCAAAGGCAGGGAGACAATGCTTTCAGTTTTCGGACGACTCGACTTTTTAGGAGAAGGGTCGTTGATGGACGATTCTCCACATTCCACTTCGGCAAGAACAAAAGGAAAAACCAAGGTACACATCCTTAGCAAGCAATTTTTCCCCGAGCATGGAACTATTTCGATGAAGATATTCTCAAACATTGCACGGGTAATTTCGCGCCGCATGAGGCAAACTAGTGCCAGGGTTGTCAATTCTGCAGCGCAGTATGAATCGGGTCGCACACGCATTGAACACGATCTGCTTGGCGTGCGTGACGTGCCATACGAATACTATTATGGAATACAAACGCTTCGCGCTCTTGAGAACTTTAATATCAGCGGCGTTTCCCTTAGTTTTTATCCAATACTTGTCGAATCGCTGGCCATTGTTAAAATGGCTGCCGCCCTGTCGAACCACGAGCTTGGTTTGCTATCACGCTCGCTTACACACGCAATTGTAAGAGCCTGCAATGAAGTGATTAACAGAAAGTATATTGTGCATTTCGTAGTTGATATGATGCAAGGAGGTGCCGGAACTTCAACAAATATGAATGCCAATGAGGTTATTGCGAACCGCGCACTGGAAATACTGGGATATGAAAAAGGGCAATACGAACATTGCCATCCGAACAACCACGTAAACATGTCGCAGTCAACCAACGACGCATACCCAACTGCTGTTAAAATTGCGCTCATAAGGAGCAATCAAAAACTCATTTTGGTGTTGCACGAACTCAGTGGAGCATTCAGAAGTAAAGCCAGGGAATTTGCCCACATAATCAAAATGGGTCGCACACACTTGCAGGATGCAGTGCCTATGACTCTTGGACAAGCTTTTGAAGCCTATGCTGTAACACTTGAGGAGGAAATAGCCAGATTAAATCAAAATGTTGAACTTTTCCTGGAAGTTAACATGGGCGGAACTGCTATCGGAACAGGTTTAAACGCAGTGCCGGGTTTCAGCGAGAGGGTGATTTCACATTTGAGGAATATCACTAAATTAGATATTACTCTTGCCGTTAATTTGGTGGAAGCAACCCAGGATACAGGAGCTTTCGTTATGTACTCATCAGCAATCAAACGGCTGGCAGTAAAATTATCGAAAATTTGCAACGATCTCAGGCTGTTGTCGTCAGGTCCACGTGCCGGTTTGAACGAAATCAACCTTCCTCCAATGCAGCCGGGTTCAACCATTATGCCAGGAAAGGTAAATCCGGCGATTCCAGAGGTGGTGAACCAGATTGCCTTTAAAGTAATAGGCAACGACCTTACCGTTACAATGGCTGCCGAAGCCGGCCAATTGGAACTAAATGTGATGGAGCCGGTTATGGTATTCAGCTTATTTGAATCGATCGAAATGTTGAAAAACGGTATGGACACATTAAATCACCGATGCATCACAGGTATAACAGCCAACGAGCAACGCTGCCGCGAAATGGTCGAAAACAGCATCGGCCTGGTTACAGCACTCAGTCCATACATTGGTTATGACGCCTCTACAATGCTTGCCAAAGAGGCGCTTGAATATAACAGAAGAGTATATGACCTGGTAATAGAAAAGAACCTGCTGTCGAAGCAGGAACTTGATCGTATTCTTGACCCTGATAACATGACAGGCGTTTCGTTGAACGCGAGAAAGAGTTAAATCATGAAGCACTGTTTGGCTTATGCACTACTCCGATTTTTTTCTTCCCATCAATCTGAATGAGTAAAGGCCTTGCAAATCGTACATGTCGCAGGGAATTGTCTTCATATTCGGCGGGCGCTGAATTGAGAAATGCCACGTCGTAGTGTCCATCGTGCAAATATGGATTTATAGTGAAATACCCCACTCGGAAAGAGGTGAGATTATGAAAGAAGTGGGTGCCCTGGCTTGGATCAATGCGATAATTTTCGAGCCCTGACTCCACAATAACTCTTGCATTCGATATATTCGGCCATTTGACAGGTATTCCCAGCCAGGGATCGCTCGAACCCCACCGGCCAGGCCCTACCAAAACGTAATTTCGTTTTTCTTTAACAAGCTTATCGTTAATTCTCGAGATCAACTCCATAAGCATCTGGTTGTTTGCAGCGCTAAATCCTTCGGGCCTCACGTATACCACATCGAATACATCCTTTATGGTACCGTTTCCAAGTGCATTTAGCGAGAGGAGCAGTGTTTTTGATGCATCCACGTTTTCAAGGTTTGCTTCGATGGTTTCTCGGTTGTCAACGATGGGACGTATTTGCAGAAGGTTAAATATCTTAGGTTTTCCTTTTCCACAGTCGAGGTTCACAGCAAACTCAATTTCAACATGTTTATTCATGGCCCGCTGCCCCATAACCAGAGCTTCATTAATAATTTCGGCAAGGGGAAAAATGCCGTGGTTCAAAACATTACTAAATGTTATTAATCTTTGACCCTCGTCTATCATTCCGTCGCGCACCTGGTGCGACTGCGTGTCGAGCGTTGAGGCAACATATCTGAGCGCAGCATGATTCTCAGCATTCTGTACTTTTGTTTTCAGCAGATTCACGCTATCATCAGTTGAAGGGTAGTAGCTTTCGGGTCTAAGGTCAAGAGCATAGAATATCCTTTGTGTTTCCCGCATTGCAAGTTCTGGCGTGCTTAGTTGCAGCACTTTCTTTGGATATCGCGGCGAGAAGCGTAATGTAAGACCTCCGTCAACAATGTATTTTCCAAGCCCGAATGCAATATTGGCGATCCCATCCAGGGGGGTTTCGGGCGGGATTGGGTAGAAGTTGATTGAACGGGCTACGCCCGAAATAGTGGGGTAGAAAACATTGTCGTAACGTTGGCCACATACCTCCTGCAAAACAATGGCCATTTTCTCTTCGTCAATAACATTCATGGTTGCAGCCATATACGACTTGCTTTCCTTAAAAAAAGCTGACGCATATACACTTTTAATAGCGGTTGTAAGCATCTCAATCATAAGCCGCTCATCGCCAGAAATATTCGGAATCATATAAGTGCTGTAAATGCCTGCAAAAGGCTGGCAATACGAATCTTCGAGCAGGCTGGATGAACGGATAGCTATAGGTGTGTGAATCACCGATATGAGAGTATAGAGATCTTCGTGGATACGGAAAGGAAGGCGAGAGTTGATAAAATGGCGCAGAATTTCCTCATCAGGAATGTCGGAGAGAGCAATCTTGTGGAGTCGGTTCTCTTCCATGAACTCATCGAATATATCAGTACACAACACTACGGTTCGAGGAATGGTAGTTTGAACATCCTTGTATTTTTCAAAAACAGGGTTTTGCTTAATAAGGTTGTCGAGAAAGGCAAGTCCGCGAGCCTTACCACCGATAGAACCATCGCCAATGCGTGTGAAGTTGAGGTATTCGTCGAAACTGTCGCGATTGAATTTTGCTATTATTCCTCTTGATTTATTAAGCCGGTAGAGGGCAATTGCATCGAATATAAAACGGCGCACATCATCGAGGTCTGAAAAATCTTCAGGCCGCACTTCCCTGAACAGGTCGGCCAGCGGAAACAATGCACGTGCCCTGAGCCATTTCGAAAAATGATTTCGGTAAATGTGATAAGCAAGCGATCGGTCAGGAATTTCGAACACCTTCTGTTGCAGGGCTTTCAGATCGGCAGCCCGGTTAATCTCTTGCCCGTTATCAGGATTTTTGAATACAAAATCGCCAAAGGCAAGATAGTCGAAAATAAAATTTCGCAATTCGAGCGACAGAACTTTGGAATGCTTGTGTACAAAACCCACCCTAAGCTCCTTGGCGGTTTTTTGATTCCCGATATCGCTCGATTGCAGGAGAATTGGCATGTATTCATCATCGGCTTTTACTTTTTTCACAAGCTTGACCCCTGCATATTTATCAAGCGTTCCAGAGCGATTGTAGCTCATATCGGTGATGATGCCCAATAGATTGTTCTTGTATTTTTCATACATACCGATGGCTTCTTCATAGTTTGTGGCAAGAAGAATCTTTGGTCTTCCGCGCATTCGCATCATTTGTTGATGTTCGTTAAGACCCTCGGTCATGAATGTTTTGCTCTGCTTGAAGATAATCTTGTACATATTTGGCAGATACACCGAATAGAAACGGACGGAGTCTTCAACCAGTAGAATCGCCTGCACACCAACCTCATTTATATCGTGCTCGCAGTTCATCTTATCCTCAATCAACTTGATGATAGCAAGCAGGATATCGGAATTTCCAAGCCAGGAGAAAACATAGTCGATAGCGCTCATATCTTCGCGGCTGATTTTCAGCGACACTTCGCGGGAGAAGGTGGTGAGCACTACGATTGGAATATTGGGATACCTCTTTTTCAGTTTTTTAACCAGTTCGAAAGTGTCAACACCTTCGTCGCTCAACATGGTTATGATCAGATCAATGTTTTCGGCACCAAGCGTTTCGAAGGCTTTTTGTGGTGTGTTTACCACAAAAAACTGAGGGGGATAGCGGAGACTAAGCGAAACGTATTCATGAAAAATCTGTTCGTCAACCCGTCCGTCGCCTTCAAGTATAAATCGGTCGTATTCACTTGCAATAAGCAAAATATTATAGATGCGTTTTTTCATCAGGTTGAAAAAGGCCGTATCTTTAAAGAAATATTTCTGCGCAAGCAGGTGCCGTGATTTGTCCATCTAACAATGCATATATAAGCGCAAACTTACGTTTTTTTTACCCATCGTAAGTATAGCTGTTGTATTTGAGGCAATCAACTGCGCTTTTTGTTGTTTTCTCCTGCTCCGCCACATACGCATTCCTGGTTAAATGAAACATCTTGCAATGAACGGAAAATCATATTTTTACGCCAAACACGCCTGAATTTGTTATTTAACAAATGACGATATTCATTTAATACCACACTCACATGTAGCTTGCTATCAAAATTATTAAGTTTAAAACGATGATTATGACAGGGGGATTGGGTTTTAAGAGCAGTGAGTTTAAAGTGCTTCTCCTTCAAATCGTCGGCAATTTTATTTGATTGGGTGTAAGTACCCGATTTTGATGTAAATTTGCATGCCGATATACCAAAGGGGCTGACCGGTTTCGACAGCAAGGAAGTGGTATTGTAAGCATGCCGGGTTTTGTGTGCTGACCCGTAAAAATCAACGCTCGCGCCATAACAAATGGCAACGATTACAACTACTCGTTGGCTGCATAATCAGGAAGATTAGGCCGCCTTCTGCTCTCCGTGAAACCTCTCCCGACGGTGGCGCGGTAAGAGCATCGTAAAAGCCGGGATAGGTAGTGCTGCGCCCCGCAGCAATGCCAAAGCAACAGGGGCTAAGGAGATATAAGGTTTGCAGTTCACCATACCATCTCCCTACAAAACAAGAACAGCTAAGCATGTAGAAAGCAACATTGCTGCTTGTTTGGACGCGGGTTCGACTCCCGCCAGCTCCACAAAAACTAAACCCGCTGCTAAGGATCATAGATGCTAAGCAGCGGGTTTAGTTTTATCTTTTGCAGAAATCAGATCAATACTTCATAATTTTCCGCGAAACTGCCTGTGTGATACTATGAATTTTCAACATATAAATTCCAGCAGGCAAATGGGACATATCGAGAATAATGTCAGGTGTTGCGCCCTGCGAATTTATCTTTTGCCTTAGATGCACACGACCCAATGCATCATATAGTACCGCTTCAGCCGGTGATGATCCTTCGTATCGTATCCTGAGCATATCACTTACCGGGTTGGGAAAAATGTATACATCAGGTTTAGCCTCAATTACACCAACGTAATTCTCACACTCAAGCATTAACTCATCAAGCGACCTGCATACTCCGGTGTTTTCCTGAATAGTTATAACACCATTCGGATTGTTGATATAATTGCAAATACCCCATGTTGTGCAGGTGTCAAGTACAGGATTTGTAGAAATGTAAAGGTCGCTTCCGATAAGTCCAAGGCTTTGAAGATCTGTGATGTTCTGTAATTGCCAGTTTTGTTCAATTATTAAACTGCCAACTCCACTACCTCCTTGTATTGATCCGATAAATGTAAGGTTGTTTAGTCCTGCGAGGGTTAGAAGATGACTATTGTTGCTTATTTGTAGATTCCGGACAATTGTATGCAGGTTATTTAATCCTTGCAGATTCACAAGACCTATGCTGTTCTTAATCACAACCGAACTGCCCACAGTGGTTATACCTTGCAATCCATTAAGGTTTGAGAGCTTGTTGTTTTCGATTACCAAATCGCTTCCAACCTCGTTAAGATTGCTCAATGCTGTGATACCCGACAGGTTGGTATTGTTGGAAATAATCAGCGATTGGCTCACACTCATCAGGTTGTTTAACCCGTTAAGGTCGCTGAGCTGGGCGTTGTTGTTGATTATGATACGGTTGCCTACTTCCTGCAGGTTATTAAGTCCTGTCAGAGTAGCGAGAAGAGGATTGTCCTGTATTGTAAGCGCTCCTCCGATAAATGTAAGATTTGAAAGCCCGCTGAGCGATGTGATGTCGCTTCCTGATATGGTAACGTTACCGTCAATGCGTGCACAGTTAGGAAATGTTGTTGGGAAGGCATTAACTTCAGCTTGCGATGTGAAGGTGATGTTGTCAGGACAATTGGCTGAAATAGCTGTTTGGAATGCTAAGAACGTAAACAGGGTAACTAAAATGTTTTTCATAAACACTGATTTTAAGGTTACAAAATTTGTTGTTTGTGCGAATCCGAATGAATTTGGCTTTGGTCATCTGACAGCCCACAAAGATATTGCTTTTTTATTTGTCATGTTTTACGCCGACGATTTTTGGTAGCTTAGTTCTGCTATTAACCCGAATTAATCAATAGAAAGCCCGTTAGAGCTGAACTATTGATTCCATGAGGGTAACCCCGATTTAGTGTTTGTACAGCGCAATTCTTATTGGGCTGATTACAAGCACTTAATCGTTTAAGCATTGTCTAATGCTTAATCTGGGGTTAACTCAAAATAGAACCCTTCGCTACATGGCGGAGTGGTAATTTCCTAAGACAAGAACAATGGAGAACTTTTCAGCAAAATGTTATATCTTTGAACCATGGCAGAGGAATTTGTATCCTAACCATAACCAATAATTAAATAGATCTGCTTTTACAAGAGCTTACCCTGAATGAACTCCTGGAATCAGCATACACTTTTCCGGCTATTGCTGTTTTATATCGCTGGATTGATATTGGCCGATATCGAAGCTATAGATGTTTGGTTTTCCAGGATTTTGATCGTATCGAGTTTGATAATTTTACCTTTCGTTCAGTGGCTCAATAAAAAATATAAGTTTTACCGTTTTCGCTGGATTAGTGGGCTTGCAGTTGGCTTGTTGTTTACAGGTCTGGCTTTTGAATGGAGCAGATTGTATGATGAGCGTAATCACCCAAACCATTTTTCGAAATATCTGCGGGATGACGGGTCCTTCATTGCAAGTGTTACTCAACCACCTCATGTACGTGACAAAAGCGTCAAAGTTATGGCCCGTGTTATCGGCATCGAAAAAGGCGACACCCTCGTTGGTACTACCGGCCGGTGTCTGCTTTTTATAGCTACCGATAGCCTGTCGAAAAGGATTTCATATGGAGATCGGTTATACATCACGGGCATGCCTCAGACTCCGGATTCCCCCTCAAACCCACGGCAATTCGATTACAAAGCCTGGCTTGCCAACAAAAATATTCACTATACTGCATGGGTTCCGGCCGGAACATGGTCGGTGATAGGATCGCGGGAACCAAATTGGTTGCTTGCCTTTGCCTTCAGTACCAGAGAATATTTTATTGAGGTATTCAAGCGTAATGATATTGATGGTAAGGATTTCGGTGTGGTTACAGCCCTAATTCTGGGTATAAGCCACTATCTCGACCCCGAAATTCAGCAACAGTACTCATCAACAGGAGTAATGCATGTTTTGTGTGTTTCGGGAATGCATGTGGGAATTATATATGTGGTTCTGAAGGGTTTATTGGCATTCCTTGCAAGAGATCGCTATCTTCGTGTTTTAAGGCTGCTTCTGCTTCTTTCAGGAGTATGGTTTTATACTCTGCTAACAGGCCTGGCACCTTCTATTATCAGGGCGGCGGCAATGTTTAGTTTTGTTATCATAGGGCAATCGTTACATCGCCATACTACAGTTTACCATAGCCTTACTGCCTCTGCATTTTTTCTTATGATACTGAATCCATTAGTAATCAAAGATGTAGGATTACAGCTTTCATATGCCGCTGTTATCGCCATTGTTTCAATTCAGCCGCTTCTTTCAAAATTATGGGAACCCCAAAGTTGGTTGATGAAGAATTTATGGGATATAATTACGGTTTCGGTAGCCGCCCAGTTAGGAACCTTTCCGTTGGGATTATACTATTTCAATCAGTTTCCAAACTATTTCCTCATTGCCAATATTATTGCGTTACCTTTATCCGGCTTGGGTTTATATACTGGATTTTTAAGTGTTTTTTTTTCATGGTGGCCATGGTTATCGTATTGGATAGCATATGTTTTGGTGATGACGCTGAAAGTGATGAACCTTGGAGTTGGTTTTATCGAACAGCTTCCTGGTTCCGTGTCCTCCGGCCTAAGCATCACTTTTTCGGCAATGGTGCTGTTGTTTCTGTTTGTGTTTTTACTTTTCAGAGGATTGGCGCTTAAACGATTGTTATACACAACGCTTGCTCTCCTGGCTTTAGTTGTATTAGTAGCTATGCATCTGAGAAGGGAACATAAAGTTTTAACTAACAGTCAGTTGGTGGTGTGGGCGGTTCCCGGAAAATCAGTTGTTGAATTTATTAATGGTAACGAATCAGTGATAATCGCTACTGATAGTCTTGAGCTTTCCGATATCTCATTTCAAACCGAGGCTTATCGGGTCGCAAATGGTGTTCAAAATACTGTTGTTCAAATCGTTGCGCCTCATGACACAGCTACTATTGTTCAAAGCGGAATGATCATTTGCGGGCCACTCTTCATGGCTGAGGATGTTATCGGATTGATTGCTATGCATCCTGCAATTCTCCCCGAACTTGCCGAAAATCAGGTCATTGATCTGGTTATCGCCGGACCTCGTATTTTGGACCCAATGAAATACGTCACTCATTTTCAACCACGGTTAGTTGTAATCCCGCTATCAGTAAATAGGTTCGAAACCGAACGGTGGATCAGCGTGTGTAAAGAATATGGGATTCCATTTCATTCTGTTCGCCAATCAGGAGCTTTCGTTAAGCATATTGCAAACGGTTCAACCGGTAAACAGAATACCCTGTTTCAAAATAAATAAATTCACAAGGATCATAACAAGCCAGCCGGCCAGCAGAAACCACAGACCATAATTGTTAAGTGTGGAAAAGTCGGCGCTTTTGGTTTTTCTTATCATTAATTGTGCAGGGAGAAGTTGTATCAGAAGCATAATGTCGGTAATCCAGAGCAATGATGACAGGTTTTTGCCGAGAACAAACAGGTTTATCACACCTGCAGTAACCCAGGTGATGAACAAGAGAACAACCGGGAATCTGTTTGAGGATTCATTCTGATCAGAAACCCGCGCTGCGATAAGCCGAGGAGCAGATATTGCTCCAACCCGGATTAGAAAGAAGGCGGCTACTATAGCAATGCTTATTCTTACAGAGAGGCTTATTCGTAGTTGTTCGGCTGCAAAAAACAGTCCGGTTTGCATCAGCATATCGCTAAGCAAGGCGCCTGCTGAAAAGTTGAAGGCGTGAACTGTGCACCACGCCAGGAGTGAGTTGCCCCACGATGCGTGGTTTGATTTTAGCGACATTATTGTAAGCAGCAACCAGGCAATGATAAACATCAACGCCGGCGCCACTACTGCAATAAATATTACCGCATCGAAACTCCATAAAAGGGAATCGCGTGGTTCGGTAAATTCAATGTGGCTATGATATAAAACACCCGGAATTCCCAAATCAGCAGTTGCAAGCGCAGTGGCGACCAGGCTGGTGAGATGCAGTACCATGTATGATAAATGGTAAGCCAGAAAATAGGTCACAGCAAACCTGAGAAGAGAAAACAACTTAGTGTTCTTATCCGACATTTACTGAGAAGTTTGTGGAGTAGGTTTGATAATCAAATCTAAGCGAATTGGCAGATGATCGGAATAGCCTCCGCTGTATTGCATACCTCGATACGTTCTGAAGGGTCGCTTTCCGGAATGGGCAGGGTCATCTTCCAGCAGAAAGTCTGCAATAAATATTTGAGCTCCGTAGGGGTGAACTTTAATTTGACCCAGCCCTCTAAGGAGTGAAGTTGAAACAATAAACAGGTCGATAGTGCTCCATGATTCACGAAATTTGTGAGTTCCTACACCTTGCCTATCGTAAAGGTTAGCCATCAAATTGAAAAGTTCGTTGGCTTTAATTCCGGTGGTGTCGAGTCTGGCACCTAAAGCAACAGTTAAACTGGGTTCGTGGGGCTCGTCGTTCAGGTCGCCCATTATCAGGATATTGGCATTCGGATCGTGATTGTAAATGGAATCTATGCGACTTCGTAAAACCTTCCCTGTTTGAAAACGGAGAGGGCGGGTTGCCATCAAACCGCGATATTTTGAAGGCCAATGGTTGACAAAAACATGCAATGTGTCGGTATTTAAGGCTATTCCTTTTACATATAGAATATCGCGTGTTGCCCGCTGCCCCGGATCAGGAAAAAGAACAGGAACTGATTCGTGATGTTTAGGTTTGAACTTATCGGGTCGGTAGAGCATTGCCACGTCAATACCTCGCCTGTCGGGAGAGTCGTAGTGAATGATCTTGTAGCCGAGCTTACCTAATGGAGTGTACTTCAGCAGTTGGTGTAATGTAAACCGGTTTTCAACTTCGCAAAGGCCAATGATACCTGGCGGAAGAGTGTCGCCGGCAGCAATCAGCACTTTTCCAATGTCCTGGCATTTTTTTCTGAAACGGGTGTACGTCCAACGGTGATCTCCATCGGGCATAAATGTTTCGTCGTCGGTGATACTGTCGTTAAATGGGTCGAAAAGGTTTTCAACATTATAGAAAACAACCCGCAGCGTTGAACGCTTGCAGGGTGTGTTCTGACCCGCCAGCCACACTGGCAATACGAACAAAACAAAAAATATGATGGTTGAAACTATTCGGATTTTGAACAGATACATGGTGTAATGTTAATGGTGTTGGAATAGTTTTCAAAATTAGAAATTAAATGCCTGTTGTCAAATCAATTGAGGCTAAAAATTGCACGACGGTTGTTTTGTGCCAAGTAATAGCAGAAGTTATCAACACGAATATCGTGAATAACTTTTCTTTGCAGGGTTTACAGATTTGCATTATTTTTACCAGATATTTTAAAACTGTTCGCTGGAATTGATGAAAAGGTACCTGTTATCGTTTTTATTATTACTTATCTTTCTGTTGCTGTGGCGGCCAACTGCTGCCCAGGAGCTAACATTTATGGCCACAGAGGTTTGCTCTGGCGACACTACGCTCCTGACTGCTATTGTTAATACTGCCGACAGCGTAGTTTTGATTACATGGGATTTGGATGGCGACGGGCTGTTTGGCGATGCGTATGGAGATACTGTTCGTCACATCTATCCACATGCAGGAATATACAGCGTGGGAGCACGCCTTACTACTCTGCCAGGAAATATCAGTACAGTGTACCAGTCTGTAATGGTAGGCGATGAGCCTGATGTTGATTTCATTGTCGAGACACCCTGCGTTGGCCTTCCTACATTGTTCACTCCGCAGATAGGATTACTGGTTGGTGAACCTGACTCCATTATCTGGATATTTGGAGACCAATCCATCCCATCCAATATCGTCAATCCTCTTCATTCTTACACTTCGCCAGGTATTTTTAATGTTACCCTAAGTGTGATCAGCACAATTGGCTGCGAAAACAGTATTTCAAAGGATGTTCTTATCTATCCGCTGCCAGCGTTTAATCTGATGTGGTCGAACGACACGATAATGGCACAGGGCGATAGCCTTATACTCACGGTTCAGGGAGATGTTGATAGCGTGTTGTGGTCGAACGGTCATAGAGGAACGCAAATAGTGGTTTATCAACCGGGCTTTTATGCTGCAACTGCCTACCTTTATGGCTGCTACGACACTAAAGGCGTAAATGTAAGTTTTAGAGAAACAACAACTGTAGCGATGCTGCCCAATGTTATTACGGCAAATGGCGACGGATTCAACGACTGCTGGGTTATAAGTGATCGAACGATTGCAAGGCCGGTCGAGGTTTCCATTTTCAACCGCCTCGGGCAAATGGTGTTCTTTTCTGCCGACTACAACGACAATTGGTGTGGAAGCAAACAGGGCGCACCGCTGCCGCCAGGAACCTATTTTTATATAGTTAAACTACCCGGCAATCGGGTTATACAAGGATATGTTGACTTGCTCAGATAAAATGGGGAAACTCACGATAACTACGATGCTATTACTCTTTTTTCTGCAAGCATTGCAGTTGAATGGGCAACAAATGCCTTTGAGTTCTCTCTACCGGCTCGATCCCGTGGTTTTGTCGCCAGCTTTTTGTGCAACACGCAACGGGAAGGCGTTACTTTTTTCACATCGCAACGATTGGAGTGCCGTTCGCGGTTCGCCCGAAACTAACCAACTGGTTGGTTATATGCCATTTCTCGAAAAGAATTATGCCGGATTTCACATAGCAACCGATCGTTCAGGAAACCATCGTATGTTCTTTGGTTCGTTAAGTTACGTGTACAAGCTCGAATTTCTAGAAGGCCACACTCTGAACATGGGTCTCTGGTCTAACTTCTTCCACCGGGTTTTCGAAGCCGGAAACATTGTGACTTCTCAGCCCGATGATCCATTGCTTGCTGGAGGAAACCGTATCAGTGGTTTCTCAATAAACGCCGGGACAGGATTTTTATATCAAGGATTTGGGATTAAAGTTGGAGTGAGTTTTCCGACATTGTTTGAACCTCGCCGACAAGCTCAGCAAGTGAACGCTGCCAACATGCAGTTGATTAGGCGGCAACAGATATTTTACATCGCAAAACCTTTATCTGTAAACCCAGAGATAAGCATAGAACCTGCAGTTATTGTCCGTAGAACAGCACAAAGTCCAACATCGGTTGAACTTGTGGTTCAGGCTAACCTGTTAGAACAGTACTTTGCCTCAACACATTTCCGTAGCGGCAGTATATGGGGATTCGCAGTAGGAGCAACCCTTAACAATTACATGCAATTTTTCTATCAGTTTGAAACCGGTTTCGAACAGATTCTCCCCGGAGGGAATCATGAGATAGGATTAAAGTTTTTCGCAGGAAGAATCGCTCAAAACGGAGCAACGATTCCTGGCCGGGGAACTGTAAAAGATCCACCATCTATTCTAGATAACATGCCGAAATGAGAAAACTAATTTTAATATCAGGGCTGCTTTTATTGTTGTTGGCAAATGCCATTGGGCAACAACCACCCGGCGTATCGCTTGTTGTGGTTCAGTTCTCACAACCGCCAAGCTTTGCAACTGTCGCCAAAACTCCTTTTCGCTACAATAAATCATTTGCTTTCAGTTTTCATCACGACGACGGCGCTAAAGATATCTACTCACACGCTTTTAAATTTCTCAACGGAGGAGTTGTTAATGGAATTACATATCCTGGACTGAAATTTACCGACGGCGTTGGGAATGACATTTATTTTAGAATGAGCGCTGCTATATTCAGTTTTGAACAGGGCGGAGCTATTGACGGTCGCGATCCAGACGGCCCTTATGCCGAAATTAATGTTACCTGGCCCGAACTGATTGAGATGTATCAGGCTGGATGGGGTATTTATAATCACAATTTAACTTCGGCCAACGCAGGGAACTACACTTACGAAATCCGCCGCAACCACAGCTACGTGAAGCGAAAAACACAAGCAGCAACCCCAGGCGGAGTAGATATGCAGGTGTTCGTAAACCCAGCTGGCGACATTAATTATTCACAACCCGCCTTCAACGAAGGATACCGAGTTGCCTACCGCCAGGGGTATACTTTTGGAGTACCGCATTTTAACGTAAATTCAACATGGAACCCGCAACAGGTGCCTATGGGAAGGACTAATTTCTACACAGGTATTAGTCTGACTGGCTTTGTTAACTCAATTGCAGCAGCAAGCGTAGGTGGACAGAACCACTGGGGAAGTGCTTTTACTCATTCCGTAGTGAACCCCAATTGGGGCTTGAGTTTTCCATCGTTTATGAGTCAGATGAATACAATTCAGTCGCTCTATGGCAAAAATGGAGCCGACAATATGTGGATGACGACCGAAGAGGAGATACTAAACTACCGGATCGTTCACGACCTTACTACAGTGAGCAGCGTTTTATCAGGGAACCTTCTTGCCATCACACTAACTGGTAATATTCCCACAAACTTGCGCTTTTATGCCTTAAGCCTTCTGGTAAATGCTGATGCGCCAATATCAAACATTATAATTTTAGGAGGCGATGGCCATACGCATACTCCACCCGGAACCACACAGGCACTCATCAATCTGCAATGGGACGGTAAAGTAATAGTTCCCCCAGAGGTAAATGCCGAAACCTATGTCGGCATTGCCGAAGCCAGCGGCACTCAAGACGATGTTAATGTTGCGATGGATTATGTTGAAATGGTTCCACCGGGTGCAGTGAAAGAATCGTTCAGGGAGCGATTATGTGTAATACCAACTGTTACTTTGCCGGCAGGCTACTGTTTTTGCCCGGTGCAAGCCACACCAGATACAACCATCTGTTATTCGCACTGCGTCGAATTGTCGGTTACTTCCGGGGCTTCCTACCTATGGAGTACCGGCGAAACTACACAGTCAATAATAGTGTGCCCCGCTCAAACAACTTTATACCACGTTACTGTAATCAATGATTTAGGCTGCAGCGCATCCGACAGCGCACTCGTTACCGTGTTGCCTGCTCCTGTGGCCAGTGCCGGCCCCGACACAACCATTTGTTTTGGAGGATGCGCTATCCTCACTGCCAGCGGTGGAATGAGCTACTTATGGAACACAGGTCAAACTACTCCCTCCATCACAGTTTGTCCACAACTTACTACAAGTTATTGGGTTACAGTATTTAACCCGCAGGGGTGTTACACAACTGACACAGTGATAGTTGCAGTCATTCCCAATCAACCAGCCAATGCCGGACCAAACACAACAATATGCATCGGCGATTGCGCAGAGCTTACAGTTGAAGGAGGCATACAATGGGTTTGGAGTACGGGTCAGACCTCTCAAACAATCATAGTTTGCCCTGATACTACTACACACTATTTTGTAGAAGTATTCCATGCCAATGGTTGCATCTCTTACGATACCGTTGTTGTAACAGTGAACCCCTTGCCTGTGATTCAAGTAAGCCCTGATACCGCGGTTTGCCTCGGACAGCCAGTGCAACTTAACGCATCTGGCGGAATTGCATTTCTCTGGAGCAACGGAGCCGTTTCTCCCGGTATTGTCGTTTACCCTGTTGCAGATACCCTCTTCTGGGTGCAGGTATTAGGCTCCGAAGGATGCATTGCCAGCGACACAGTGCACATTACCGTTTTACCCACTCCCATTCTTGATCTGGGTAACGATTTAACGATATGTGAAGGCGATTGTGTTGATCTCGTTGGACCCGAAGGATTGGAATATATCTGGAGCACTGGCGACACAACACAGATTATTACAGTCTGTCCTGATTTGACTACTTCATACTGGTTGAGGGTTTTAAACACACAAAATTGCGAATCCACTGATACTTTGTTGGTAACAGTTATTCCGCCCGTTGCTCCGGCAATTACAGCTGACACTACTATATGTCTGGGCGATTGCCTAATGCTAACCGCTTCGGGCGGCGATTATTTTCTGTGGAGCACAGGCGATACCACTAACTCCATAATAGTGTGCCCGGAGGTTGATACTGTATTTACAGTTATTATCAGCAATGCTGGCTGCAGCGCCGATACATCAGTTTTCGTATCAGTTGTAGATCTTCCCGACCCGGAAATTAGTAATCTATTGCCCGCCTATTGTGCCGATAATATTGAAATAGAACTAACAGGAACTCCTGCAGGTGGTGTTTTCAATGGGCCCGGAATGATAGGTAACCTCTTTAATCCCGCTGTAGCCGGGAGCGGGGTTCACAAAATAACATACACCATTGGCGATGAAGGTGGCTGCCTCAAAACCGATACCTTGCAAACGATTGTCAGAGAAGTTCCACTTGTTGAGCTTGGGGCTGACACCTTGTTATGCGACTATGCATTTATTGTGCTCGACGCCGGAGAGGATTTCGACAGTTATTTGTGGTCAACAGGGCAAACAACAAGAACAATCGTTGCCGACACATCTGGTTTTGGTATCGGCGCTCGCATATACACTGTAATTGTTACAAAAGATGGATGCTCTGGAATTGCAAGCCGCACGATTACCTTTTACGAATGCACAGGAATTTATGATATTAATAAGTGGCAAGTTAACGTATATCCAAATCCATCACGCGAATTTTTCAATGTGCGGGTGCATGGTTGCTCGAACGGATTTAAATACCGTTTATTGGATCTGAGAGGTATAATAATACGGCAAGAGGTTGTTGATTGCGCTGATTATCAGTCAAACAGTTTCATTCTGTCAGTTTCAGATGTTGCTCCAGGTTTGTATATTCTGTCGCTAACTTTCGACCAACATATCATCAATACACGCGTGATCGTTAAATAGGCTTGATAATATACACCTAACTTTACGTTTTAGAGCGTGGACTGAACAACATAATGCGCTCCCCTGCTTTTTTTGTTTTTGATGGCGGCTTCAGCTACTATAAGTGCTGTTTGGATTCCGTTCCTTAAATGAATCAACATAGGATTGAGGTGGGATTTTCTGTAAAAGTCTTCAATCCTGTTTTTAAGTAGCCGCAGGTCGGCGTTTGCTCGCTCTAATCTCTTGATCGTACGTATTATCCCCACGTAATTCCACATGGTTGATCTGATATTTAGCCAGTCCTGTTGTATAAGGGCAGGGTCAACCTCTTCCTCCTTGTCAGGAAAATACCAGGGATGGATATCGCTCTCAATATAGGGTTGTGTGTCATCGAATATTTCTTTGATGTGTTGTGCTGATCTAATTCCCCATACAAGGCCTTCGAGAAGGGAAGTAGATGCGAGCCTGTTGGCTCCATGTAAACCAGTAGCTGAAACCTCTCCCGCAGCATAGAGATTTTTTAGCGATGTTCTGCCATGTTTATCAACCAAAATACCGCCACAGCTATAATGAGCAGCAGGCACTACCGGAATCGGATCTTTCGTAATATCTATTCCTAACGAAAGGCATTTTTCATAGATAAAAGGGAACCGATTTTTTATATCAATTTTCGCATATGATGCAATATCAAGATAAACATACGAGTCTCCTCTTTTTATCATCTCTTCGTAGATTGCTCTGGAAACCTCATCTCTGGGTGCAAGATCACGCATTGGAGAATATTTCTCCATGAAAGGTATGCCGTCTTTTGTTTTTAGTCTTGCCCCTTCGCCCCTCATAGCTTCTGTGATAAGAAAGAAATCTACATCTCTGTGAAAAAGCGAAGTGGGATGAAATTGAATGTATTCCATATTTATTATCCTGGCTCCCGCTCTCCACGCCATGGCAAATCCGTCGCCCGTAGCACACGGAGGGTTTGTAGTATGGAGATATATCCTGCCCAGCCCGCCCGTAGCCAGAATTGTGTAGTGAGAGAAGATCCTTTCAACTATTTCTTTTTCGTTGTTGAGTACGTAAGCCCCAATACACTGAGGTTCCTTGTAAAGAGAAAGCGGATTGTTTGAGTGGTGGGGCAGTGTTAACAGATCAATAGCTGTATAATCGGTAAAGACTCTGATACTTTCAATCTCTTTAAGCTTCTTCTCAAGAGCCTCCTCAATAGCCCTGCCGGAGGTATCCATGCAGTGGAGTATTCTTCTTCTCGAATGGCTTCCTTCCTGTGCATACTCAAAGTCGCCACGGGCAGAAAGAGAGAATTGTACACTAATTTTCTTTTCCAGAAAGTTTTGCACCAAGGATGGGCCATCGTAAGCTATGAGTTCTACGGCTTCAGGGTTGGAAATTTCGTCGCCCGCTGCGATTATGTCTTTCATCAAAAGTTCAGGAGAATCATCCGTCCCCCTCGATACAATTCCCCCTTGTGCATAAAAAGTGTTGGACTCCTTTAGATCATTTTCCTTTGTGATGACAATAACATTGAAGCCCAACTCGGAAGCAGTAATCGCTGCCGAAAGTCCTGCAATTCCAGAACCGATTATCAAAATATCGCAGTAGTGTTTTCGATCCATAGTCAACTCAGATAATATCGAGCATTCGTCTAACAGCTATCCTTGCATCATCGGCTATAAAACCCGGCACATTTACCTGGCCGTATGTCTTGCCATCAACAAGCCCTTCCAATACATAAAGAAGTTTTTCCGGAGTTATGCTTTTCATCTCGCAACATGTTGATACGCCAATAGGAATTACTTGTTTGTCAGGATTTTGTATTGCCAACCTGTTCACAAGATTCCATTCAGTTCCGACAGCCCATTTGCTTCCAGATTCTGATTCGTCCACGGTTTTTTTAATGAAAGATGTTGAGCCAACAAAATCTGAATGCGCACACACTTCAGGTACACACTCAGGGTGGACAACTACCTTGAGGCCGTGGTACTGAGTTTTAAGATTTTCTATATGTTTGACAAGAAACAGTTTATGAACATAGCAAAATCCCTTCCATAAAATAACCTTTGCGTTTTTTAATAAATCAATGTTTGCCGCCTTTATCCCTGATTTTGGATTCCAGATAAACTGCTCGTTGTTCGGTATTCCCAACGAAAGGGAAATATTTCTTCCAAGATTTTCGTCAGGGAAAAAAAATATGGCTGCATTTTGCGAAAAAGCCCATTTAAAAACCTTTTCTGCATTTGACGACGTACACACTGTTCCCCCATTTCTGCCGCAGAAGGCTTTAAGATCGGCGGTAGAGTTTACATACACTATCGGGATTACATCTTTTCGTATCTTGTTAACTTCAATCCATGCTTTCTCAATATCCTTAATATTTGCCATTTCTGCCAACGGGCATTGTGCATCTGTCGCCGGAAGAAGTACCTCCTGGTCTTCGGAGCAGATTATCTTGGTCATATCTGCCATAAATGAAACCGAGCAGAACACAATGTACTTTACATCTCTTCTCTGCGACGCTTCCTGAGCGAGTTGAAGCGAATCTCCAACAAAATCGGCAAATCTCACTATATCTTCACTCTGATAGTAGTGTGCAAGAATTAAAAGGTTGCGGCCAAGTTTTTTCTTTGCATTTTCTATCCTTTTAAATACTTCTTCCTTTGGAATGAGCGTTTCCTGGGCAATCATCTTCTATCTCCTTTTCTGTCTTTTAACGAGTAGGGTCATATCTAAAGCTTTAAAAGAATGTGTAATTGCTCCAACAGAGATTAAATCAATCCCTGTTTTTGCCACCTCACGAGCTCTTTCAACTGTCATATTACCTGAAGCTTCAATGGGAACTCTTTTGCCAACCACGTCAACAGCTCTCCTTATGTTTTCAATATCCCAGTTGTCGAGCATTATCCTGTCAACCTTTTCGCCTAAAGCTTCAACCAACTCATCCATGTTTTTAACCTCAACCTCAACAAAAATATCACTTGTTTCTCGTAAACGTCTTAGCGCATCTTTAATAGAACCCGCCGCTTCGATATGATTCTCCTTAACCAGAGCCATCTCGCTCAGATCAAATCTGTGGTTATAACCACCACCAATCCGTACAGCATACTTTTCCATTTTTCTCAAACCCGGAGTAGTTTTCCTGGTATCAAGAATTTTAACGCCGGTTCCTTCAACTGCACTTACATATTTGCTCGTTTGTGTAGCTATTCCCGACAACCTCTGAAGGATGTTCAGAGCAACCCTTTCGCCAGTTAGAATTGCCCTGGTTTTCCCTTTAATATCTGCAAGAATATCCCCTTTGCGAACAAATTCACCCTCTTTTTTAATCTCCTCGTAGTTTATAGCGTCGTCAAGTGATTTGAAAATATCCCTGGCAAAGATATGACCCGCTATAACTCCATCCTCTTTCGCTATTATGCTGGCTAAGGAAACTTGATGCGCAGAAACAATGGAATTGGTCGTGATATCCGCAATACCGATATCCTCTCTTAAAAACGCTTCAATTAATTCATTCATAAGCTAAAACTATATACTCGTTCTTATCTAATATTAGATTCAAGTAGTAGGTGCAACTTTTAGACGAGATAAATTTTTCAGCAAGAAAGGGTTTCTCCCATTTCTTTGAAAGGAACAAATATCTGAATGAATTTTAACTTTAAGCCCTTAATAGTAATTTTATTCTGCTAAGGTTTGAAAACAGCTTTTATGCCCGGGCACTTGATAGCAGTTTTGATTGCCGCCCGCCAATTGTCAAGGGGAAAGCTGCGCGTAACGATCCGCCCAAAACCCAGATCAGCTAATAAATCAACAGCTTGGCGGAAGTCGGTGTGTGAATAAGTGTAGCTCCCTGAAAATTGAATTGCTCTGAACCAATGAGGGGCAAAGTCGTGGCGCATTACCCCAGGTGCACCAAGGAGCAGAACCTGTCCGCCTTCCCGCACTGCCCAAACTGCCTGTTCCAGGCTTGTTTGGCTTCCAGCAGCATCAATAACTGCAGAAAACCCGGAACGAAACACCATAGGACCGATCATTGGCAAGTATGCTTTGGCTCCAATCGCTAAAGACGCATTCCGGGCAGATGAATGAACATGATCAGCACCAATTCTTTTTGCTAATTCAGCCTGTTGCGGATGCCTGGCGGCCACATGGATTTCGCAGCGAAAGCCTAATAGACGCAAACACAGCACAGTAAGGATACCAATTGTTCCGGCACCGATTATAAGAATATTGTGTTTTTCATTTGAAGAGAGAAGTCGAAGCCCCCGCAAAACCACACTCAAAGGTTCCGCTAACACAGCCTGCTCATCAGCAACTTTATGAGGGAGAGTGTGAAGACGCTGGGGGTGTGCTACGATCCATTCTCCCCACCCCCCAGGGAGATCACGACAAAATCCTAACATGCCTGGTGCAAAGATTCCCTCAGCCACGTTTTCGCACAGCTCATCTTCTCCCCGGGTGCATGCGGCACAAAGAGGTGTTCCGCGTTCCCTGCAGGCAACTATGGGGTTGACTACTACCCGCTCTCCATTTACCTCGCCTACGATTTCGTGTCCTAACACTGCTGGAAATGAGAAGAATGGCGAAATTCGTATCGAACTTTTACCGTAAATTAACGCGATGTCCGATTTACAGATACCACATAATCGCACTTTGACCCGCAACCAGCCTGATGGGGGTTCGGGGGCGGGGATGTTCGTCAGCCTTACTGGTAATAGCGAGGTTGGGTATTGCTTGCCAGCAAGCCGGGCCAGCATATATCGAAATATAGATGTGTAAAAATAAATTGCCTTCATGTCATAGGTACCGTTCTTATGATCCTTCCTTCAATCCTCTCAAAGATATCCGCAAGGCTACGACCTGTAATTGTCAATCCATGGTTACGAAGCCCAACTACGGTAGTAGGATAGTCAGTTGATGTGCGCACCTTTTCAGCTACAGCTTCTGCTAATTGCTTACTTCCACAAGGAAAATGGAAAAGAGTTGAAGGCACACCGTCCATCCATGCGTGGATATGGCTAATAGCTTCAACCGCCGGATGCTCATGATATATCATCCAGTGCTCTATAGCATCAACCGATACACGGCGTACCTCTTTACCCGGGGGCACAGAAACAACGATTGCCTGCCCGCTGGGGTCGTAATCCTTAACCAGAAGGATATCACGCCCGATTTCTTTTAAGTTGCCCTTGTCTACCCCGGATGCCGACATCCAAAATCGCTTCCGATCCTTACGCACCGAAAGATTACCATAGGAAAGCCCACCAATTCCGTAAAGACGGTTTACATGGTAAAGATCATCTGCGGAAAGAATCTCATGGATAGGGAAAGGAGCAGGCAAGAGGTTTAGTTCTGAGAGCTTTTTTCCAGCTTCACTTAAGGATTGGGTCAGTTCATCACCTTGCCATAGTTCGGGGGGTAAATCTGGCTCGAATCGGTTGTTAACAATCAGAGTAGACGACGCCATTGGGTGAATACGCAAGAAAATACGTTTGAAAAACTCATCCCCGTCGAATTCCACGTAGTGTCCAAGGTCTAAAGTTAAAAAATGTATCTTCTTCTTTTTGGGGATATACACTAAAAGCATATTCGAGAGCGACCGTACCAGATAAGGATAAAGCACCCGTATTGGATCATCCGGCTCTACGTGCAATTCTATCAACGAGATAACAAACGTGGCTTGGCTTCTGCGCCTGTATGCTGCCGGTTTCTCTTGTTTGATAAAATTCAGTACCAATCCAGGTGCATACGAATTCGGTTCATAGTTGTAGCCGTGTGCGATAAGGACATCTGTCAGTCCATGCGCCAACGAATTGATGCTATCATTTGGTTCGCCGTGCAAAATAAAATCAGGAGCAACATCTTGATTCATCCAATGTATAATATTTATTGAGCTGATATCAAAGCATGTGGGCTAACAGATGGATGCAATTAAAAGGTTATGCACGGAATTTATTGATAGCCGTGAGATGTGCTGGATTCGAACCAGCGACCCCCGCCCTGTCAAGGCGATGCTCTAAACCAACTGAGCTAACATCCCAATAGGTGGCAAAGTTAGAGAAATGATGTTAGTATCAGCAATGCTTCAATAGTTTTTTGTATGTTTGAGGCTTTCATTAATCAAAACTCGAAAAATTCCAAAACATTATGAAAGCTTTTCATCTACGCACAATTCTGCTTACCCTGACCTTACTGATAGCATGCAACACCACTATCGTTGCACAGCATCAGCAAATAACTCTCGAAGATATTTGGGCTACCGGAAGGTTCACGGCTAAAAGAGTGCAACATATGATTTCACTGGCCGATGGAATCCATTATGCCATACTCGCAAATGATTCGGTTCACAAGTACAGGTACACCACTGGCGAGCGTGTGGCTACATTGTTCCATAACGGCATGTTGATTCCGGCTGGCAAAGAAACGCCACTGAAAATGGACTATTTTCAGCTTAACCACGATGAAACAAAAGTGCTGATTGCCACAGAAACAGAGAGGATTTATCGCCGCTCTACAAGGTCTTATTTTTATTTGCTAAACTTAATTACAGGGCAACTAACTGCTATAAGTGATAAAGGAAAACAACGGCTCGCCGATTTCTCCCCCGATGGTTCCAGAGTGGCTTTCGTACAGGACAACAACCTCTTTATTAAAGATTTATTAACCTTAACTGAAACTCAGGTTACTTTCGACGGTAAGGATCGCCATATCATAAATGGGACTACCGACTGGGTTTATGAAGAGGAATTTCAGATCACCAAAGGTTTTGAGTGGTCACCTGATAGCCGCCGGATAGCATTTATGCGGTTCGACGAAAGTGGTGTTAAGGAATTCTGGATTAGGGAATATGGTGAGCTATATCCAACACATCACAAATACAAGTATCCTAAGGCAGGAGAAGCCAATTCAATTGTTACTGTTCATATTTTCGATCTGGAATCTGGAGTAACAGTGAAGGTAGATACAGGAAAAGATACTGAGTACATTCCAAGGCTCAAGTGGACTGCCAATCCGCTTCAACTCTCAGTTCAACGCATGAACCGCCATCAAAACCATCTGGAGATTCTTTTGGCCGACGCCACCAGCGGCACTACAACCGTGCTTTATGAGGAAAACAACCGCTATTTCGTTGCCGTTACGGATGACCTGCATTTTCTGTCAAATGGAAGACATTTTATACTCACCAGTGAAAAGGACGGATTCAGACACATTTATCTTTACGACATGAAAGGCGTTCAGGTTCGTCAGCTTACAAACGGCCAATGGGATGTGACTGAGATGTACGGAATTGACAAGAATAACGAAACAGTCTTTTTTCAGGCGGCAAAATTAAACCCATTAAACCGGGAAGTTTATGCTGTTAGAATCAGAGATGCAAGAATTACAACAATAGCTTCAACACCAGGCACTAACTCCGCCCATTTCAGCAGTACATTCGACTTTTTCATGCACATATGGCACGATGCTCACACGCCGCCAGTCTTTTCTGTGAGCAATCGCCAAGGAAAAGTGTTGAGAGTTTTACAGGATAATGCTGAACTTCGCACAACCGCCAACGAATTTGGATTTACCCGTACTGAGTTTTTTCAATTCGATGCCGCCGAAGGCGTACAGTTAAATGGCTGGATGATGAAACCAATTGACTTTGATCCTTCGAAGCAATATCCTGTGCTGATGTATGTTTACGGCGGCCCGGATTTTCAAACTGTGCTCAATGCATGGGGCGGTCTTAATATGGTTTGGTTTCAGATGCTCACACAAATGGGATACATTGTTGTTTCGGTTGATAATCGCGGAACGGGAGCACGTGGAGAGGAATTCCGCAAGATGACATATCTTGAACTTGGAAAATATGAAACCATCGACCAGGTTGCCACAGCACGATATCTTGCCGGAATGCCTTTTGTTGACAGCACAAGGATAGGCATATTTGGGTGGAGCTACGGAGGCTATGTTGCCTTGCTTTGTCTTACAAAGGGCGATGGCGCTTTCAGTGCCGGAATTGCGGTAGCGCCGGTTACTTCGTGGAGGTTTTACGATAACATTTACACCGAACGTTTTATGCGAACCCCTGCCGAAAATCCAGATGGATACGACCTGAATTCACCTTTAACGCATGCCGCTCAACTTCAAGGACGCCTGCTACTGGTTCACGGAACCGGAGATGATAACGTACATGTTGAAAATACAATGAAAATGGTTGATGCCTTGATTAACGCAAACATACAATTTGATCTTATGCTCTATCCAAACCGCGATCATGGCATCAGGGGAACCAACGTAAGGCTTCATCTATATCATCTGATGACACAATTCATCGATGAGAACCTATAGCGAAAGCTAATATTTTTTTAAAAATTCCTACATCGGTTTGCTATTGTGAGGATATTTTGTATTTTTGCAACCCTATTTTAAAAAGTGATTGAAAAGTAATCCAAAATGATTATTATACCCGTAAAAGAAGGCGAAAGCATTGACAAAGCCTTGAAAAAGCTGAAAAGGAAATTCGAAAAAACCGGCGTCGTTCGCGAACTTCGCGTACGACAGAAGTTTACAAAACCTTCAGTCATTAAACGCGAAGAGCGGTTGAAGGCAATTTATGTTCAGCAACTTCAACAGGACGAGGCAAATAAATAATTAATCGATCGCATAAAAGTTTTTAAGGAGAAATTTGCTTTTACAGTACTAAAGTTGTAATTTTATCCGTTCAAATTACGCAGGCTGTATAAAGGTTTTTCCTTATTTGCTTTTTATGAGCATTGACGATTTCTGCAGATACCTTACCCATGAAAAACGCTTTTCGGTTCACACCGTAACCGCCTATCGTAATGATATTGCGCAGTTTAACGAATATCTTGCTGCGGTGTATGGATCGGACGACCTGTTAAATACCGATCACCAGCATATCAGATCTTGGCTTGTAAAATTGTTCGAAAGCGGACTCAAAGCAAGATCAATCAAGCGCAAACTCTCTACCCTAAAGTCCTACTATCGGTTTTTGAGGAAGAATAAAATTTTAACAATAGACCCCACACAGAAAGTATCAGCACCGAAGATACCCAAGAAACTTCCTGTTGTCATTGATCGCAAAACTATGGATGCACTTTTCGGCATTTCTCACAAAGAGAATGTTTTTGAGATAGTGCGCGATTATACTATCGTAGAGATACTTTATGGAACCGGTATACGACTATCTGAAATTATTGGTATCAAGGAAAACGATACCGACACGGTTAATGGAACAATGATGGTTACAGGCAAACGAAGCAAACAGCGAATCATTCCACTTACGCCACATCTTATCAAAGTGATAGAACACTATAGAGACATAAAAAGAAAGGAGGTTCAGAATAGCAGCAATCCAGACTATCTTATCGTAACTAAAAGCGGAAGGAAAGCATATCCGCAGTTGATCTACCGAACTGTGCATCGTGTATTGACCTCGGTTACAACACAAATGCGTAGAAGCCCGCATGTATTGCGTCACACATTTGCAACTGAGATGCTGAATAACGGAGCAGAGCTAAATGCCATCAAGGAGTTGTTAGGCCATGCCAGCTTGGCAGCAACACAGGTCTACACTCACAACACCGTAGAAAGATTAAAACAAATTTATCAAAAAGCGCACCCAAAAGCGTAGAACAGGAGGATTTATGAAGGTTACTATCACGTCGTTACATTTCAAGACCGACCAGAAACTGGATCAGTTTATTCAAGAGAAGATTGAGAAATTGTCGGGTGTTTTCAATAATATTATAAGCAGCGATGTCATTCTAAAACTCGACAATCATGAAAAGCAAGAGAATAAGATCGCTGAAATACGACTATCTGTCCGGGGAAACGATTTGTTTGCCAAAAAACAGTGCAAAACCTTTGAGGAGGCGGTGGACTTGAGTGTGGATGCCTTGCGTAGGCAGCTTAAAAAGCATAAGGAGAAGATCCGGCAATAGCTTTCATGCAAAAAAAACACCGGATTTTTTGTAGGTATTAATAAGTTTTATACTTTTGCAGTCCTTTTTCGGAAGGACTGCCTTTTTTGCAGCCGGTCTGTCACCGAAATGGCAAACTATAAGGAAATCAACACGGTTGCTGAGAACGGCGGAGTGAAGTGGCAAATATGCCGATATAGCTCAGCTGGCCAGAGCAGCTGATTTGTAATCAGCATGTCGGGGGTTCGAATCCCTCTATCGGCTCAGTTCTTTGAAAGAAAAGGGGAGATTCCAGAGCGGTCAAATGGGGCAGACTGTAAATCTGTTGGCTGAGCCTTCGGAGGTTCGAATCCTCCTCTCCCCACTATGACGCGGAAGTAGCTCATTTGGTAGAGCGAAAGCCTTCCAAGCTTTAGGTAGCGGGTTCGAGCCCCGTCTTCCGCTCAAAATTTAGCCGATGTAGCTCAGGGGTAGAGCATCCCGATGATTCGGGAGGGTTTCGGAGGCGAAAAGAGTAAAGAATAGAGAAAGAATAGAGGCCGATGTAGCTCAGGGGTAGAGCACTTCCTTGGTAAGGAAGGGGTCACGAGTTCAATTCTCGTCATTGGCTCAAAGAGGTTTAAAACGTATACTAACATTCAATCATCACTCATAACAATTCAAGCGATATGGCAAAAGCAAAATTTTCTCGTACAAAACCGCATGTTAATGTTGGAACTATTGGTCATATTGACCACGGTAAAACCACACTAACTGCAGCAATTACACTTATTCTCTCTGAAAAAGGGTTGTCCGAATACAGGTCGTTCGACTCAATTGACAATGCCCCCGAAGAAAAAGCAAGGGGTATAACCATCAATACCGCGCACGTTGAATACCAGACTGAAAACAGGCATTATGCCCACGTTGACTGCCCTGGACACGCCGACTATATCAAGAATATGGTTACCGGAGCTGCTCAAATGGATGGTGCAATTCTGGTGGTTGCTGCAACAGACGGTCCTATGCCGCAAACCCGCGAACACATCCTGCTTGCAAGGCAGGTTGGAGTTCCCCGCATCGTAGTTTTCATGAACAAGGTTGACCTTGTTAACGATGAAGAACTTCTCGATTTGGTTGAAATGGAAATTCGTGAATTACTTTCGTTCTACAAATTCGATGGCGACAACACACCAGTGATCAGAGGCTCGGCTCTTGGTGGTTTAAATAAAGAGCCAATGTGGGTTGAAAGGGTTATGGAGCTTATGCTGGCTGTTGATACATGGATTCCTCTACCTGTGCGCGATCGCGATAAGGAATTTTTGATGCCCGTTGAAGACGTTTTCTCAATCACAGGACGCGGTACGGTTGCTACTGGTAGAATTGAAACAGGAATCATCAGGGTTGGCGAAGCGGTTGATATTATCGGGCTTGGCGCTGAAAAACTGAAGTCGGTTGTTACTGGAGTCGAGATGTTCCGCAAGCTTCTCGACGAAGGTGAAGCTGGCGACAATGCAGGATTGCTGCTTCGTGGCATAGATAAAGATGCAATCCGCCGTGGCATGGTTATTGCCAAACCCGGCTCGGTCAAACCACACAAAGATTTCAAAGCAGAAGTCTATATCTTAAAGAAGGAAGAAGGCGGACGGCACACCCCGTTCCACAACAGGTATCGCCCACAGTTCTATTTCAGAACTACTGACGTTACTGGCGAAATGATCCTTCCTGAAGGCGTTGAAATGGTAATGCCTGGCGATAACCTCACTATTACCGTGCAACTTATACATGAGATTGCATTGAACAAAGGCTTACGTTTTGCTATTCGTGAAGGTGGGCGTACAGTGGGAGCCGGACAGGTTACCGAAATACTTAATTAATGTGTCAACAAAAGCGGAAGCGTACAACTCGGAAGCACGCTTCTGCTTAACTAAAAAATGTATAAAGGAACGGGTGTAGCTCAATTGGTAGAGTAGCGGTCTCCAAAACCGTTGGCTGGGAGTTCGAGTCTCTCCACCCGTGCAAATACGCATAACATGGCAAAGCTAAAAATACAAACATACATCAGTGAAAGTTACGATGAACTGATGAATAAAGTTTCATGGCCAACATGGAGTGAGCTGCAGGGCAGCGCTATCGTCGTATCCGTTGCTTCCCTTATAATAGCCCTTGTGGTTTATTTGATGGATAAGTCGTTTCAAACTATTCTGGAGTATTTCTACAGATTAGTTTGACAATGCGTTACTCGGAATTATTATATATCCCGGCTAAGTTTTTTTCAATTTCATAATCCAGAATGAGCGAACAAGTTAAGAAATGGTATGTTGTTCGGGCTACGACAGGTAACGAGAAAAAGGTTAAACAGTATATCGAAAATGAAATCAAGCGTCTTGGGTTACAGGATTATGTACCTCAGGTTTTGATCCCAATCGAAAAGGTTTACCAGATTCGTAAAGGAAAAAAGATAAGCAAAGAGCGAAATTTTTTTCCTGGATACATACTTATTGAAGCAGCTCTTACAGGCGAGATTCCTCATGTGATCCGAAATCTTCCGAGCGTATTAGGTTTTTTGGGTTCCAAAGGCGAACCTGAACCACTACGCCCGGCCGAAGTTAAACGAATTCTTGGAAGAGTGGATGAGATGTCGGAGAAGGGTGAAGAGTTGAATGTTCCATTTATCATTGGGGAAACTGTAACCGTGATAGACGGGCCTTTCAATAGTTTTAGCGGTGTGATTGAGGAGATAAACGAAGAGAAGAAGCGGTTGAAGGTTATGGTAAAGATCTTCGGTCGGAAAACACCGTTAGAGTTGAGTTTTATGCAAGTTGAAAAAGAGTAGATGCAGGATAGGCTGCCTGCTCATGGCAGAGTTATCAACAATCAAAAAGGTAATTAAAAAATGGCAAAGGAAGTAACTGGAATAATCAAGTTGCAAATAAAGGGTGGAGCAGCCAATCCTTCCCCTCCAATAGGGCCAGCACTGGGGTCTAAAGGGGTGAATATCATGGAGTTTTGTAAACAGTTTAATGCCCGCACGCAAAACGTTGCAGGTAAGCTGATTCCGGCAATTATTACTGTTTACAAAGACAAGTCATTCACTTTTATCATTAAAACCCCTCCTGTTGCCGTTCAATTGATGGAAATTGCGAAGATCAAAAAAGGTTCGGCCGAACCGAACCTTAATAAGGTCGCTTCCATTACATGGGAGCAAGTTCAGGCAATTGCCGAAGGCAAAATGCCCGACCTTAATGCTTTCACACTTGAATCGGCAATGAGTATTGTAGCTGGCACTGCACGGAGTATGGGGATTACCATTCAAGGGACTGCACCTTTTGAAAACAAGAAAGTTTAGGAGCAATCCACACTAAAATTAAGAAGATCCTTCATTAATAAAGGAACAACTGAAATGGCTATATTGACAAAAAAACGTAAAGAGGCGCTGGTCAAATACGACAAAAACTCCCTCTATCCTCTGAGTGAGGCAACAAAAATTGTAAAAGAGATAACTTATACCAAGTTTGATGCTTCAGTAGATATTGATGTGAGGCTTGGTGTTGACCCCCGCAAAGCCAATCAAATGGTTCGCGGAATAGTAACACTTCCTCATGGAACCGGTAAGATGGTGAAAGTGCTGGCGCTCTGTACTCCCGATAAAGAAGAAGAGGCAAAAGCTGCAGGCGCTGATTACGTCGGGCTTGACGATTACATTCAGCAAATTAAGTCGGGATGGACCGATGTAGATGTGATCATAACCATGCCAACGGTGATGCCCAAGATCGGGGCGCTGGGTAAGATATTGGGTCCAAGAGGCCTGATGCCAAACCCCAAAGCTGGAACTGTTACCATGGATATCGGCAAAGCCGTTAAGGAGGTGAAAGCCGGAAAAATTGACTTTAAAGTTGATAAGTACGGAATAATCCATGCCGGTATCGGTAAAGTTTCGTTCGACCCGATGCATATAATCGAAAACGCAAGGGAGTTGCTACACATGATACTAAAGCTCAAACCTACGGCAGCGAAAGGCACTTATATTAAAAGTATCTTTTTGTCGAGTACGATGAGCCCGGGTATTCATGTTGATCCAAAATCAATCTGAGTCTGACATGTTCTGCAGAGTCGTGCAACAGATTGTAAATCCGGAAACTAAGAACGACAGAGGCAGACTTACCAGACTTAAAACGCACAGGTATGAAAAAACAAGATAAAACACTTTTAATCGAAACGCTATCAAGGCAACTGCAAGAAGTAGGCTGCCTTTATGTAGCCGACATATCGAACCTAACAGTTGAAACAACAAATCAGCTCAGAAGGCTATGCTTTAAGAGCAACGTGAAACTGATTGTTGTTAAAAATACGTTGCTCAAAAAAGCGCTGGAACGGATCGGAAAAGACTTTTCCGAACTATATCCTGTTTTAAACGGACCCAGTGCTATTATGACTGCTGAGGCGTCGAATGTACCAGCGAAACTGATTAAGGAGTTTCGCAGGAACAATCCAAAACCGATACTTAAGGCTGCATATGTCGAGGAAACTGTTTACACAGGCGATGACCAACTCAACGCTTTGATAAATATCAAATCGAAGAATGAACTGATTGCCGACCTCGTTGCGCTACTTATGTCGCCCGCGAAAAATGTTGTTTCTGCTCTTCAGTCGGGCGGAAATACTATTGCTGGCGTGTTGAAAACCTTGTCAGAAAAGGAAAAAGCTGCATGAGAACAATGCACAGACATCAAACTAATTACAATTAATGATCAATTATTTATTAACGAACACTTAAACAACTGATAAAATGGCAGATTTGAAAGCTTTAGCAGAACAACTGGTAAACCTGACCGTAAAAGAGGTGAACGAACTGGCTAAAATCCTGAAAGAACAATATGGGATTGAACCTGCAGCTGCGGCTCCTGTTATGATAGCCGGCGCAGCTCCAGAAGCCGCCGCAGCCGTGGAAGAACAAACCGCATTTGATGTAGTCCTGAAACACTCAGGGCAATCGAAACTTGCGGTTGTTAAGCTGGTGAAAGAACTCACAAGTCTTGGGCTTAAAGAAGCCAAGGAACTTGTTGATGCAGCGCCAAAAGCCATCAAGGAAGGCGTTACCAAAGACGAAGCCGACGCGCTAAAAAAACAGCTCGAAGAAGCTGGCGCGGAAGTGGAAATCAAATAGATTCTTTAATCCCTACAAAGTAGACCACTCCAATCCGAAAGGGGAGGAGGTGGTCTATTTTGACCTGCTCCGTTACCGTTTTGCCTGCGGAAATATGATTGATTAAAACCTTAATTAATAATACCTTGGCCGATAAAACAAACAAAAGAGTAAGTTTCGCGTCTGCTCAAATCAAAGCCGAGTATCCGGATTTTCTTGATATCCAAGTTAAATCCTTTCGGGATTTTTTCCAACTGGAAACTAATCCCGAAAATAGGATAAATGAAGGGCTATACAGGGTGTTTTCAGAGAATTTCCCTATCTCAGATGCTCGAAACAATTTCGTTCTCGAATTCCTTGATTATTTTATTGATCCTCCGCGCTATTCAATTGAAGAGTGTATTGAACGAGGCTTATCCTATAGCGTACCACTTAAGGCAAAACTCAGGCTTTACTGTACCGATCCGGAACATGAGGATTTCGAGACAATAATTCAAGATGTCTATCTTGGAATGATTCCTTACATGACACCCAAAGGAACATTTGTAATAAATGGAGCTGAACGTGTTGTAGTATCGCAACTCCATCGTTCGCCCGGCGTCTTTTTTGGCACCTCGTATCATACAAACGGCTCACAACTTTTCTCGGCAAGAATTATTCCGTTCAAAGGATCGTGGATGGAGTTTACTACCGACATCAATAATGTAATGTATGCCTACATCGACCGCAAGAAAAAACTTCCAGTAACCACATTATTGCGTGCGATAGGATACGAAAGCGATAATGACATCCTTGAAATTTTTGGTCTTGCCGAAGAGATAAAAGCAAGTAAAGCCAACCTTAAGAAAGTTGTTGGAAGTCGCCTTGCCGCCAGAGTTCTAAAAACCTGGATTGAGGATTTTGTAGATGAAGATACCGGCGAAGTAGTTTCGATTGAGCGTACCGAAGTAATTATTGACCGCGAAACAGTTATCGAGAACCAGCACATTGATATTATTGTGGAGGCAGGTGCCAAAACAATCCTCATTCATAAGGAAGGTGTAAATCAGCTCGATTTTTCGATAATTTTCAACACTTTACAGAAAGACACCGCAAACAGCGAAAAAGAAGCAGTTGAATTTATATATCGGTTACTTCGAAATGCCGAACCGCCCGACGAAGAAACAGCAAGGGGGATCATCGAAAAATTATTTTTCTCCGATAAGCGATACGACCTCGGCGAAGTTGGCAGGTACCGGATCAATAAAAAGCTGGATCTTACAATCCCATTATCAACACGTGTTCTAACACGCGAAGACATTATTTCTATAATTCGACATCTGATACAACTGATAAATGCACGCACTGAAGTTGATGATATTGACCATTTAAGCAACCGGCGCGTTCGCACGGTGGGCGAGCAGCTTTATAATCAGTTTGGAGTCGGTTTGGCCCGCATGGCACGAACTATCCGTGAGAGAATGAATGTGCGAGATAACGAGGTGTTCACGCCAACCGACCTGATCAATGCCAAAACTCTTTCGTCGGTTATCAACTCCTTTTTTGGCACAAACCAGCTTTCGCAGTTTATGGATCAAACAAACCCCTTGTCTGAATTGACCCATAAACGCAGAGTTTCCGCACTTGGCCCGGGAGGTTTATCCCGTGAAAGAGCCGGCTTCGAAGTTCGCGACGTGCATTATACCCATTACGGACGGCTTTGTACGATAGAAACTCCTGAAGGTCCGAATATCGGGCTGATTTCCTCCTTGTGCGTGTATGCAAAAATCAACCGGATGGGTTTTATTGAAACACCGTATCAGCGGGTGCTTGAAGGAAAGGTAATGATATCGGATGAACCGGTGTATTTGAGCGCAGAAGAAGAGGAGAATAAAATTATTGCTCAGGCAAGTACTGATATCAATCAGGCTGGATTATTATCTTCTGAGAAGGTGAAAGTACGGCATCTTGCTGATTATCCTATTATTGAAAGAGACCAAGTCAACCTTATTGACGTTGCTCCAAACCAAATAGCTTCTATTGCGGCTTCGCTAATTCCGTTTCTCGAACACGACGACGCCAACCGTGCATTAATGGGGTCGAACATGATGCGACAGGCAGTGCCATTGCTTAACCCCGAAATTCCTGTGGTTGGAACAGGACTTGAGGAACGCGTTGCCCGCGATAGCCGAGTACTTATCCATGCCGAAGGCGATGGAATTGTTGAATATGTTGATGCAAGGGAAATTGTGATCCGCTACACACGCGATGAAAACGAACGACTTAGTAGCTTCGAGGAAGACATTAGGCGTTATGAGTTAACCAAATTCGCGCGCACTAACCAGAATACATGCATCAATTTGCGACCCATAGTAAAACGAGGAGAAAAGATTACAAAAGGGCAGGCACTTTGCGAAGGATATGCAACACAGAAAGGTTCGCTTGCACTCGGACGGAATCTAATGGTGGCATTTATGCCCTGGAAAGGCTATAACTTCGAAGATGCCATCGTAGTGAGCGAAAAAGTAGTTCGTGATGATATCTTTACCTCAATCCATCTTGAGGAGTTTGTTCTTGAGGTTCGCGATACAAAACGTGGAGTCGAAGAGCTTACCAACGACATTCCAAATGTAAGCGCCGAGGCCACAAAAGATCTGGACGAAACAGGACTGATACGTATAGGCGCTGAAGTAAAAGAAGGCGATATTCTGATTGGAAAAATCACGCCAAAAGGCGAAAGCGATCCAACACCAGAAGAAAAACTGCTTCGCGCCATCTTTGGCGACAAAGCAGGCGACGTTAAAGATGCCTCATTGAAAGCTCCACCTTCAATGCGTGGAATAGTGGTTGAAAAAAAGTTGTTCTCTAGGGTGTATAAAGATAAAAAACTAAAAGCCAAAGAGAAAGACTTTGTAAAAATCCTCGATGACGACTTTAACAAACAGATGCAGGAGCTGAAGTTGAAGTTAGTTGACAAACTAACCGTACTTCTAAACGGTAAAACCTCTATCGGCGTTTATAATAACTTCAAAGAGGAGGTGTTTCCTAAAAAAACCAAATTCACACATAAACTACTCATGGGGCTTGATTTTCTGAATATTAACCCCAATAAGTGGACTACCGACAAAGAAAAGAATGAGATGATCAAAGTAGTTATCAATAACTATGTGATCAAATACAAAGAATCGCTCGGAGTATTCAACCGCAAAAAATTTGTTGCCACTGTTGGCGATGAGTTGCCAAATGGTATTGTTCAAATGGCAAAAGTGTACGTTGCAAAAAAACGTAAACTTACAGTTGGCGACAAAATGGCCGGCCGTCATGGCAACAAAGGAATTGTTGCCCGAATCGTTCGCGACGAAGATATGCCATTTCTTGAAGACGGAACGCCAGTTGATATTGTTCTCAATCCACTTGGCGTACCTTCGCGAATGAACCTCGGCCAAATATATGAAACAATCCTTGGCTGGGCTGGAATTAAACTAAACATCAACTTCGAAACGCCCATTTTCGATGGGGCTTCCACCGAACAGATTAACGAGTTCATGACAAAAGCACAACTTCCTGCTAATGGACACGTTTACCTGCGCGACGGCGGCACTGGCGAAAAATTCGACCAACCTGTAACAGTTGGATACATTTACATGATGAAACTTCATCACATGGTTGATGATAAAATGCACGCCCGTTCAATTGGTCCTTATTCGCTGATTACTCAACAACCACTGGGAGGTAAGGCGCAATTTGGTGGCCAACGCTTCGGCGAAATGGAAGTTTGGGCGTTAGAAGCCTTCGGAGCAGCAAACATTTTACAAGAGATCCTCACCGTGAAGTCCGATGATGTTATGGGACGCGCCAAAGCATATGAAGCTATCGTCAAAGGGCAAAATATGCCAGTGCCAGGCATTCCGGAATCATTCAATGTTCTTGTACACGAATTACGAGGACTGTGTTTGAATATTACATTTGACTGATGGCATCCATCAGGCAGTTTGAATAAAAATGTTATTAAGCAAACAGATATCTTATCTAAATACACATGGCTTTCAGAAAAGATAACAACATCGGCAGCAATTTCTCATCCATAACAATCAGCCTTGCCTCTCCCGAGCAAATCCTTGAACGTTCTAGCGGAGAAGTGCTGAAACCGGAAACAATTAACTATCGCACGTACAAGCCAGAACGCGACGGACTGTTTTGCGAACGCATCTTCGGTCCGGTTAAAGACTGGGAGTGTCATTGCGGAAAATACAAGCGAATCCGCTACAAGGGAATTGTTTGCGATCGTTGCGGTGTGGAGGTTACCGAGAAAAAAGTTCGCCGCGAGCGGATGGGACACATTCAATTAATTGTGCCTGTGGCACATATCTGGTTTTTTAGATCATTGCCCAACAAGATAGGCGCATTGCTTGGTTTAACAACCAAAAGGCTGGAGTCGATCATCTATTACGAAAAATATGCAGTGATTAACCCTGGTGTCTTGCGGCACGATGGCATACAGTATCTCGACTTCCTGTCGGAAGAGGAATATTTCGAAAAGCTCGAAAGTTTACCCAAAGATAACCAGCAACTTGATGATAGCGATCCCGAGAAATTTATCGCCAAAATGGGAGCTGATGCTCTATCCGATCTACTGGCCAGGCTCGACCTCGACAAAGAATCATTTGAGTTGCGATTCCGCGCTAATAACGAAACCTCTCAACAGCGCAAACAGGAATTACTCAAACGATTGCATGTATTCGAGTCGTTTCGCGACGGATTAAAGCGTATTGAAAATCGCCCGGAATGGATGGTGGTTAAAGTAGTGCCAGTGATTCCGCCTGAACTGCGGCCATTAGTACCCCTCGACGGAGGCCGGTTTGCCACCTCCGACCTTAACGATCTGTACCGCCGCGTGATAATAAGAAATAACCGGCTCAAAAGGCTTATTGAAATTAAGGCTCCGGATGTAATCATGCGCAACGAAAAGCGTATGCTTCAGGAAGCTGTTGATTCGCTCTTTGACAACTCACGTAAAGCAAGTTCGGTTAAAACCGAATCAAACCGCGCACTCAAATCATTAAGCGATAGCCTCAAAGGAAAACAAGGCCGTTTTCGCCAGAACCTTCTCGGTAAACGGGTCGACTATTCGGGTCGTTCGGTTATTGTTGTTGGGCCTGAGCTAAAACTTCATGAATGCGGTTTACCAAAAGAGATGGCCTCTGAATTGTATAAACCGTTCATAATTCGTAAATTACTTGAACGGGGAATTGTTAAAACAGTTAAATCGGCCAAAAAAATTGTCGATCGCAAAGACGCTGTCGTATGGGATATACTGGAAAATATCCTCAAGGGTCACCCTGTGTTGCTTAACCGCGCTCCAACACTACACAGGCTCGGCATTCAGGCTTTTCAGCCAAAACTAATTGAAGGAAAAGCTATACAGCTCCACCCACTTGTTTGTACTGCATTCAATGCCGACTTTGATGGCGACCAGATGGCCGTGCATGTTCCTCTTGGCAATGCTGCTGTACTTGAAGCCCAAATACTGATGCTTGCTTCGCATAATATTCTCAATCCTGCCAACGGCGCACCGATTACTGTTCCTTCACAGGACATGGTACTCGGTCTTTACTATATCACTAAAGCCCGTCGCTCGACTCCGGAATGCATTATCAAAGGCGAAGGAATGACTTTCTATTCACCCGAAGAGGTGATTATTGCTCATAACGAAGGCAAAGCCGACCTGCATGCGATTATCCGCGTTAGGCTGAATGTTACTGAAAATGGGTCTAAAGTTGCAAAACTTGTAGAAACTACTGTGGGTAGAGTGTTATTTAATCAGGTTGTACCAGCCGAATATGGATTTATCAACCAATTACTGACTAAAAAAGCTCTGCGCGACATTATCGGCGATGTGCTCAAAAAAACCGGAACAGCCAAAACCGCACGCTTTCTCGACGACATCAAAGATCTTGGATTCACTATGGCCTTCAAGGGAGGTCTCTCATTCAACCTGAGCGATGTTATTGTACCGCAGGCAAAAAACGATCTTATTGGCGACGCAAATCAGGAAGTAGAGGATGTGCTGATGAACTATAATATGGGATTCATCACATGGAATGAACGCTACAACCAGATCATTGACATCTGGTCGCATGCAAATTCTTATCTCACGTCTGCATTAATGGATAAACTATCGAACGACAGGCAGGGCTTCAATCCCGTTTATATGATGCTTGATTCCGGAGCCAGGGGTTCGAAAGAGCAGATTCGTCAGCTTTCAGGAATGCGCGGACTGATGGCTAAACCGCAAAAATCAGGAGCCACAGGAGGCGAAATTATCGAAAACCCCATTTTATCAAACTTCAAAGAGGGGCTTTCGGTTTTGGAATATTTTATTTCTACCCACGGCGCCCGCAAAGGATTGGCCGATACAGCCCTTAAAACAGCAGATGCTGGATACCTCACCCGCCGCCTGGTAGATGTAGCCCAGGATGTAATAATTTCCGAATCAGATTGTGGTACTTTGCGTGGGTTGATGATTAGCGCTTTGAAAAAAAGCGAGGAAGTGGTCGAAACATTGTACGATCGAATCCTTGGTAGAGTTACTCTTCACGACCTCCACCATCCTCAGACCGGAACATTGATAGTTGCTGCCGGCAGCGAACTAACCGAAGATATTTGCGCTGTTGTTGAAAATTCGCCCATTGAATCGGTCGAAATTCGATCGGTTCTCACCTGTGAATCAAAGCAGGGTGTTTGCGCAAAATGCTATGGACGCAGCTTAGCAACTGGAAGAATGGTGCAGAAGGGAGAAGCCGTGGGCGTTATTGCTGCCCAATCAATCGGCGAACCGGGAACACAGCTTACACTTCGTACATTCCACGTCGGTGGTGCAGCTACAGGAATTGCAGTTGCCTCTAAAATTGAAGCAAAGTACGACGGAATCGTCGAAATAGATGAACTCCGGTCAGTAGAGTATACTACACACGACAACAAAACCTATGATGTTGTTGTTGGACGTTCGGGCGAGATGCGAATTGTTGACCCCAACACTAATATCATTCTCACTTCGGCACTGCTTCCCTATGGAGCTAAACTATATTACAGAAACGGGTCAGAGGTTCAAAAAGGCATGCTTATTGCCGAATGGGATCCGTTCAATGCAGTAATTCTCTCAGAATTTAGCGGGAATGTGGTGTACGAAAACATCATTGAAGGCGTAACCTATCGTGTTGAATCAGATGAACAAACAGGGTATAAAGACAAAATAATTATCGAATCGAGGCAAAAAGCCAAGAATCCTGTAATAAAAATTCTCAATAGCGATAAAGAGGTATTGCGAACCTACGATGTACCAGTGGGATCACATATCGTTGCAGACGAATACAGCGTAATAAAAGCTGGTGATATTTTAGTAAAAATACCACGTGCTATCGGAAAAACCGGAGATATCACCGGCGGATTACCACGTGTTACAGAACTGTTTGAAGCCAGAAACCCATCCGACCCAGCCATTGTTGCTGAAATTGATGGTGTAGTATCGTTAAATAAAAAACTCAAACGCGGAAATCGAGAGGTCGTAATCACTTCAAAAACAGGACAGGAAAAAAATTATTTAATCGATTTCAAAAAACAGATACTTGCGCAGGAAAACGACTATGTGAAAGCCGGAACACCCCTGAGCGACGGCGCAATTACTCCAGCCGATATTCTGGCAATCAAAGGGCCGATGAAGGTTCAGGAATATATCGTAAACGAAGTTCAGGAAGTGTATCGCTTGCAGGGTGTTAAGATAAACGACAAACATTTTGAGGTTATCGTAAGGCAAATGATGCGCAAAGTTGAAATTGAAGACCCTGGCGATACCAAGTTCCTAGAGAAAGAGCTTGCAAATAAGTCAGACTTTCACGATGAGAACGATTGGATATTCGGCAAAAAGGTTGTAATCGATCCCGGCGATTCCATCAGTTTGAAAGCTGGGCAGATTGTAACTGCAAGAAAACTTCGCGACGAAAATTCATATTTGAAACGTCGTGATAAAAAATTGATCGATGCCCGCGATGCCAAACCGGCAACAGCTCTTCAGGTACTACAGGGGATCACACGTGCATCATTGCAAACCAAGAGTTGGATATCGGCCGCTTCATTCCAGGAAACAACTAAGGTTCTGACAGTGGCGGCAGTGAATGCAAAACGCGATGAACTTATTGGCTTGAAAGAAAACGTGATTGTTGGACACCAAATCCCGGCTGGAACAGGTTTGCGCGACTATGACCGCCTGATTGTTGGTTCGAAGGAAGAATACGAAAAACTCATGGCTTCAAAAAAGGATAATCAATAAAAATTGTCATGGAAAATAAACCAGGCCCACAAGGACCGCAAATCAACATTGAACTTAGCGATGAGGTATCGGAGGGGATTTATTCCAACCTCGCGATAATAACACATTCCAACTCTGAATTTGTTATTGATTTTGTTAAAATGATGCCAGGCGTTCCAAAAGCACGTGTAAAATCGCGTATAATACTAACGCCTCAGCATGCCAAGCGGCTGCTTAAAGCCTTGAAAGAGAATGTGTCGAAGTTCGAATCAGTGCATGGAACAATTAAAGAGCCTGAAGTAGAAAGCATACCGTTCAATATTGGAGGCCCTACGGCCCAAGCCTGATATAAGCAGCCTTGAGTTCTGAATGCTCTCTGTATCACTACAGAGACAAGAATGCATATTTCACTATAAACCCGAATTAATCAATAGAAAGTCTGTTAGGGCTGAACTATTGATTCAATGAGGGTAATCCCGTTTAAGCATTGTCAAATGCTTAAACGGGATAAATTTCTGATTCCCACCTATTACTGTTTTGTGTTAAAAATAAGCAACAGCACAATAATGGTTTTGTTATTGTGTTATCTTTGCACACATATACAAAATATGTGCAAATGGGTAGAGCAATCATACAAAACACAAAGGAACAGATACTTAGCGAAGCTCGCAGAGTGTTTGAACGATTCGGATACACGAAAACCTCAATGGCCGATATAGCAATTGCTGCGCGAAAAGGCCGGCGCACTTTGTACACCTATTTCATAAGCAAGGAAGAAGTTTTCAAGGCAGTAATCAAAATCGAAGTTGATGCTGTTATTATACAATTACGTGAAAATCTTGACTCCAAACTACCTCCAGCGGAAAAACTGAAAGCGCACATGCATTTGCGTATGAACGCAGTTAGAGATTTAACGCTTTACTACGATGCCATGCGTCAGGAATTAAAAGAAAATTTAGGTTTGATTGAGAACGTCAGGGTAGAGTATGATGAGATGGAGAGGGAGATGATAGAGCAGATTCTGAACGAAGGCGTTGAACTCAATCACTTTGATATTACCAACACTTCTATGGTAGCAGGAGCTATTGTGCTGGCTACAAAAGGGTTTGAACTACCTCTTTATATGGGACAGCCAGATTACAGCCCCACTGACCTGATTGACCCATTGATGCAACTATTCTACAGAGGAATACTAAAACACTAATCTATCTACTTAATTTTTATGGAGAAAACAGCATTGTTGATTATTAGGTTGCGATATTGGATTGTAGCTTTATTCACTGTTGTAACCTTGGTGTCAGGATATTTTATGATGGACCTCAGAGTGAATGCAGATGTTCTTGGTTATCTGCCCGACGATGATCCTGCAGCGGTTTTGTTTCAGCATATTGGGCAGCAGTATGGTGGAAATGAAATTATTGTCATCGGGATGAATGACATTGAAGTTTTCGAATACGAATCACTCCAACTGATCAAAGCTGTTACAGATAGCGTTCGCTCAGTGCAAGGAATTGGCTTTGTTACCAGCATTACCAATGTATTGGACATCAGGAGCGATGACTATGGCATTGTTATCGGACGGCTTGTTGATGAGTTTAATATTCCTCACGATTCGGCTACATTGCAGGCTTTAAGAGATTATACGCTGTCGAAGGATATGTATCGGGGAAATCTTGTATCGGCCGATGGAAGGGCAACACTTGTAATTGGCAAAATTCTCGACGGAGCGAGTAGCACTGATGTAGTTGAGCAGATACAAGCGAAACTTGAAACCATTCCTTATGAGGGTGAGTTTTATTATGGTGGTATGCCATTAACGCTGCTTGAACTTAGCAGGGTGATAAGACACGACATCCAGTTTATTACACCTGTTGCATTCATCCTGATTTGTCTGGCTCTATTTATTGGTTTTAGAAGTATCAGGGGGATTGTTTTCCCAATGCTGTCGGTTCTTATTGCGGTCGTATGGACAATGGGAGCCATGGGTTTGTTTGATAAATCTATTACGCTGATTACTAATTTAATGCCTGTGATCTTGCTTGCAGTTGGCAGTGCTTATGCAATCCATGTAGTAAACCGGATTAATGAGGAGATGAGGATTAACCCGTCGGGAGCATTGATCAGAGCTATCATTTACGTTTCAGTTCCTGTATTTATGGCTTCGCTCACAACTATCGTTGGATTCCTTTCGTTCATTGCCGGTTCGTATCTGACAATGATACAGGAATTCGGCTTACTTACTTCAATTGGTATTCTCTTCTCTTTTCTCGTAGCAATATTTTTTATTCCTGCGCTTCAAGCTGTTATGGGCGATTTCAAAGCAAAGCAGTCTCAGGATAATAATCCGGTTATAAACCCAATAACAGGTTTTATAAACATGCTGATTTTCAGGCACAAAAAATTGTTACTTATTTTCTGGAGCCTGTTGTTGATTTATAGCATTTTTGGCTTTTTCAGGATTGAACGCAGAGTCGATCTGGTTGACTATTTCAGGGAAGATAATCCGGTTAAAAAAAGCGAAAGCCTTCTTAGAAACAAATTCCATGGAAGCGTGCCTTTGTATGTTGTAGTGTCAGGCGATATTCAAGACCCTGAAGTGCTGCGGATGATGCAAAAAACTCAGGAATTTATGGAAAGCTTTCCTTATATTCCACATAGTCAATCGGTTGTGGATTTGATAAAGCAAATGAATGAAACGATGGGCGAAGGAAGAATTATCCCTGACAATCGGGCAAAGATTGAACAATTATGGTTTCTTCTCAGTGGACAAGATATAATGGAGCAATTAGTAAATTTTGAGCTTACTGAAGGGGTAATACAAGGAAGTGTTGCATCTACCGATCTTCAGGTACTTCGAGAAATCGAATATAATTTCAGGGAGTTTACCGAAAAACATAGATCAGAAAAATACTCACTTGAAGTTACAGGTATTCCGATAATGTTTCGACGATTGGATGACAGCATAATCCGCAGCCAGATATATAGTCTTATAATAGCTATATTACTTGTGGTTGTGCTTGTGAGTTTCCTTCGCCGATCGCTTCTGCAGGGATTGCTGGCGACTATCCCGGTTATTGCCACTTTAATTATCCTTTTCGGAACTATGGGCAACGCAGGAATTCCTCTCGACATTGCAACGGTATTAACTGGTAGTATTACCATCGGAATTGGGATAGATTATGCTATCCATTTCATGGCATACTTTGGTAATGCTTACCAAAAAAATAACAATATCAGCGAGAGTATTCGCGAAACAGTGAAAGGGAGCGGCAGGGCTATACTGATTAATATTTTTGCTGTGACCCTTGGATTTGCCGTACTGCTTTTTTCGAACCTCGTTCCGATGCAACGTTTCGGATTACTGATTGCAGTAACAATGTTATCATCGGGGCTGGCCGCCATGACTCTTTTGCCGTTAGCGATGCTTTCAGTCGGGTCGGGTCTTGAAAAGATATTCAAGTTAAAAACCCAAATAGCACAAAGGCTTAAAACTAACAATCACAATAACCACAAAACCAGTTAATAAAACCAATGATTAATTAATTAAAAAATTTAATAGTATGAAAAACAGAAATTTATTGGTAGCTATTTGTCTGCTTGGCATCTATGCATTGAGCCCGACACAGTCCTTCGGGCAGGAACCTATGGAAATCCTGAAGCAAATGGACAAGATATTCTTTGCGCCAGACGATCAAAAAGCCACAATGAAAATGGTTCTCACCGATCGAAATGGAAACGAACGTATACGTGAAGCACAACTCTGGCAAAAAGGAACCGACAAACGATTATTCCGCTTTACTGCGCCGGCTTCGGAAGCTGGAATAGCATTCCTATCGCTTCCTGACGAAGTAATGTACATTTACATGCCTGCCTTTGGCCGCGAAAGAAGGATCGCTTCGCACGTAAAGAACCAATCGTTTGCTGGTACTGATTTTACTTATGAGGACATGGAAACCCGGGAGTATGCCAAATCATTCACTGCCTCAATTCTTCGCAAACAAGAGGAAACAATCACGCTCGAACTAATTCCACGACCTGAAATCCGGAGCGATTACTCAAAGATTGTGATGGATATTAACCAGAAAAACTTTTTTCCTCTTCGTTCAGAGCACTATGATCGCCTGGGCAATCTGATAAAAAGAGCCTCCTACACATGGAAAAAGCAAGGAAGCTATTGGTATCCGCATGAGATCGTCATGACGGATCTAAGGAGAAATCACAGTACAAGCATGACTCTCACAAGCTTAGAGTTTAATACCGGACTAAGCGACCAGTTGTTCACCGTTAGAAATCTTACAGGATTCTAAACCATAAAAATTTATATTTATGCGACCCTTAATATTGATAATCATTCTATTATCGTCGCTTATCGCAAGCGGGCAGAATTTCGACGGTATACAGTGGAGAGGTAATTTTACAACCGATCATCGCTTTTTCACCGAACACGACAATGAATGGGCATGGAATGAAACCCGGCTTGATCTTCAACCGGAGTTGCGAACCGGCAACACAAGGTTTCATGCTTCGCTGTGGTTGCGGCATTTGGGCGCCCCTTTAACCTATCGGGTAACCGACCTTTATTACAAAGACAAGATTAACCCATGGAATCTCGATCTGAGAGAAGCGTATGTTGAGGTTCGCGGGTTTTTGACTGAAAACCTTGATCTAAAGGTTGGCAGGCAACGTATTGCATGGGGTACTGCCGATAGGTTCAATCCTACCGACAATCTGAATCCCAACGACTGGGAAGATATTACACAATTCGATCGGCGAAATGGTTCAGAAGCAATAAGCCTGCAGTATTATTTTGGGAATACAGCATCGCTGCAAGTGGTTTATATTCCTTTCTTTAGGCCTGCCAACCTGCCAATTGGCCGATTCGCCACATTATTCAATACTCAACCAGAACTTCCGTTTGGTCTTGCTCTCGAGCAGTTTACTGATCGCATGGAGTTGCCCCGCCACAACCTGAAAAGCGGAGCATCGGCAGGAGCGCGGTTAAAGGCATCAATAGGCGCCACCGATTTTTCAATGAGTTATACATTCAGCCGCGACCATATTCCCGTACCTGCTTATGTAGCCATTACACCGGGCAACGAGATGGGCGGCGTGAATGTTTCCACTGAACTGTTGTTTCCCCGACATCACATTATTGGCGCCGACATTGCCGGCCAATTAGGTGATGTGGGCGTATGGGCTGAGGCTGCTATGTTTTTTCCCGACAGAGAAATAATTCTGCGATCAGATCTCACTGCCCTGTTTCCAAATTCTCCCGCACCTGTTGTTATTGATAGTATCGTGCTTAAAAAAAATCCTTACCTGAAATTTGTAGCTGGGGTTGATTACACTTTTAGAAATGGGTTCTATCTAAATGTTCAGGCGATCAGAGGTTTCGTTCATGAACGCGGGCATGGCAATATGAACGATTATCTGCTGATTGGACTTGAGCGAAGTTTCTGGAACGACCAACTTTTAATCCGACCCCTTGCCGGTGGCTTGTCAGTAACAGATTGGGGAAATATTCAGGACAATTACGCTCTGTTCTATATGCCTGAAATCACTTATACAGGCATTGATAATCTGGAGATTGGCTTCGGTGCCGGTATTTTCGGCGGCCAGGGAAGCAATCTTTTTGCTATGATGAGAACTTTGGATATGATAACCGGCAGGGTAAAGTTTAGTTTCTGACCTACAGAAACCAGACAACATATTTCCGTCTTTTTCTTTTGTTCGATTGGATGGTTTGATAATCTATGTTGTTTTTGTATATTTGAAGATTGATAAGGTGCGTTATTGTTTTATCACTAATACAAAAACTGCAAAATGATTCTTTTTCTGTCCTTCCTAATCGCTCTGATTGCTCCTTCAAACCTTGAGCAGTCCGATGCCCATCGCACAACACGCGAGAACATGGTTCGCACACAAATTATTAACAGAGGAATCCGCGATGAAGCCACTTTAGAGGCCATGCGCAACGTACCTCGTCATATGTTTGTTCCACGCGAACAGGTTGGTAATGCGTATCGCGATAGCCCGTTGCCTATCGGATTTGGGCAAACAATATCGCAACCGTTTATTGTTGCCTTTATGACAGAGATTGTTGAACCGAAACCTCACTACAGGATACTCGAAATTGGAACCGGTTCGGGATACCACGCTGCTGTACTTGCCGAAATTGCAAAAGAGGTATACACAATTGAAATCATCCCCGAACTAGGCGAGAGGGCGAAAACGCTCCTCGAGAATCTGAATTACGATAATGTGCATGTTAAAATAGGCGACGGCTATCACGGGTGGGAGGAGGCAGGCCCCTTCGATGCCATTGTGGTTACCGCAGCCGCTGAACATATTCCGCCCCCACTGATTGCACAATTGAGGGAAGGTGGCAAGATGATAATTCCTGTGGGTACTCCCTTCTTTGTTCAACAACTCATGCTAGTTGAAAAGGTTGAAGGGAAAACCCGTACACAAAACATTATGCCTGTGCGATTTGTGCCTTTTACCCGAGCCATAGGAAATTAAACCGCCAGTTGATGAATCCTGCATCAGTTGCCCAGCCGGAAAGCACTCTTCAATCCGGAATTGCTATCGGATTGCTCTCTTCATCGGTGATTTCATCGCAGATAATACTGATGCAACTATTCAGTATCGCTCAGTGGCATCATTTCGCTTATATGGTGATTTCGCTTTCGATGTTAGGTTTTGGCGCCGCCGGTACTTTTCTGGCTATTTTCCGAAAAACTTTGATTAGTTGTTATTCTTGGTTAGTACCCCTTTTAATGGTTGCAGGCGGGCTTTCATTTGCATTGGTTCACAGGATAAGCGAAACTGCTCTGTTACGGTTTGATCTGTATCATCTCTTTATTGATCCTCTACAACTGTGGAGATTTATAGCAACCTGCGTCGTATTTTTCTTTCCATACTTTCTATGTGCCCTTGCAATTGGTATACTGTTCACGGTGAGGGCGCGCCAGATAGGGACACTTTACTTCTGGAACCTGGTAGGTTCAGGAGTTGGGGGTGCGATGGCTTTGCTGCTGCTAAATCATTTTTTCCCATGGGTTGCTCTACCGCTGGTTAGTGTGATGGCAATTGCTGCTGCAGTATTGATGATGACAAAAATTGGCATAGTGTGGAGGCTGTCAATCACCTTTACGGCGATAACGATTATTTCTGTTTTGTTGGTTTATCCCAGTCCGGTTGAACCATCACAATATAAATCCTTATCACGCACCCTCAGTTTACCCGATTCACACGTTTTGCTTTCAAAACCAAGCATATATGGTGTAATTCATGTTGTGGGCGCACCTGCTTTACGGTATGCCCCCGGAACAAGTCTAAGTTTTACGGGCAATGTTCCTGTTTCTGATGCTGTTTTCGTGAATGCCGATTGGAAGGGCGTAATACCTCGCTATTGGGAATCGCAAGATCACCCACATCATTTTACAACTTCGGCCTTACCTTACGCATTACGAACACCAGATACCGTGTTTGTAATTAACGACGCCACCGGTAAGATGGCTGCACATGCTTTATCGGCTGGTGCATTGCATGTTGTGATTTCTGAGAATAATAATAAGCTTGTTGGTTTGATGAAAGGCGTCTTGGCTCCGCGAAATGAAAACCTCTTTAACAATCCTGGCGTTAGCGTTTATACAACCGATGCACGTGCACTTCTTGCTAAAAACATGAAATTTGATCTGATAGTGTTGCCGGTACTTGACGCTTTTGGAGGCACAGCGGGCTTGTTTGCCTTGCAGGAGAATTATCTGCTCACAACAGAGGGCTTTTCGGCTAAGATAAATGCGCTGAATGAAGGTGGGTTATTGGCAGTATCGAGTTGGCTCGATTATCCGGTTCGCACACCACTTAAAATCGCAGCAACACTCTACGAAGTGTTCAGACAAAAGGGCGTAGCAAACCCCCATGATCATATCATTATGATTAAGAGCTGGGGAACAGCCACATTCCTTGCATCTGCCCACCCATTCACTGGATGCGATCTTGACCACATACTCGCATTTTGCGACAGCCTCTATTTCGATCCGGTGATTTTTCCTGGAGTAACCGCCGAAATGCGCAATCGTTTCAACTATTTTCACGATCCGTTTTTATTCGTTGCACTTGATAGCATCAAGGCCGGCAAGGTATTGCACATCAACAGGGAATATCCATTTCATATATTACCTGCTACCGACGATCAACCTTACTTTTTTCAGTTTCTACGTCGCAGGGGATGGAGCGAACTCTCAGGTTTTTTTGGACAGCAAGCAGTTCCTTTTATAGAGCTTGGGTATTTGGTTGTGTTTGTAACCCTTGTGATAACAGCAATTTTATCAGTGGTGTTAATAGTACTTCCTTTATTTCGGTTTAGGCGAACCAGCAAAGGCCTTTTACCTGTGTTGCTATATTTTGGGAGTATCGGTCTTGGCTTTATGTTCCTTGAGATTGTGTTGATTCAACAGTTCGTGTGGATGTTTGGCAATGCTATAATATCTGCTTCGGTGGTGATAAGCACTTTGCTTGTTGCATCGGGTATAGGCAGCTTTGTGTCGGGTAGATGGAATTTAACCGGACAAAGACACAGGATGGTTTTTATTGCTATCATCGGATTTATGCTGATACTTATGCTATTTTCCCAACCTTTGATTCAATGGGGAATATCTCAATCTGGATTTGTTCGGATGTTTCTCGTTGTAATTATGGTCGGTTTGCCGGGCTTTGTAATGGGAATGCCGTTCCCCCTCGGTTTGCGTTATCTTGAATCAACTAATCCACAATTGATACCTTGGGGCTGGGGAATTAACGGGTGCCTTTCGGTTATTGCTTCGCCGTTGGCTATGATTGTTGCAGTAGAGACTGGATTCAGCAGGGTGATGCTTGCAGCAATGATCGTTTATTTTGTGGCAATGTTAGCTTCTACAGCACTAAAACAGCGACAATAACCATGAAGTGGTTGAAACTGCTATGAAATACAGTTCTTAGGTTCTGATTACTGCGTAGTTTCAGTTGGGTAAATAAATCTCCATGCACTCCATGTATCCAGCACCTGCATACTTACGTTTGTTTGCGGGTCTTGTTCTTTATGGTTTACTCTCAAAGCATCGAGTGCTACGGTTCGTTGCAGGTGGTCGGAGAGTTCCTGGTATGAAATATTTCCTGCTGTTTCCTGTAATTTCTTCAATAAGTGGAATGTAAATAACCCATGTTGTTTCTCAGTGTGAGGAAGTGCCGATTGTTCGCCGGTTGAAGCGCTAAAAACCACCATATTTCCGGTAATCATATCTGCGCGCGGTCTTATTCTAACCGCTCTGGCAGCAAGAAGTCCTGCTTCGCGACCGCCGCCGCTGAAACAGGCATCAATAAACACAGTGATTTTCCTGGCGCCGGTTTGGGAAAATTTTTCGTAGATATCGCTTAGCTTAATGGCTGCGCTCAGATTTGTAGCGCTTACATCAACGGGGATGATGTATGGAATTTGAGTGACTTCGTCAGGTTGGCCGTGGCCGGCATAAAAGAACAAAAGTTCGGCTTCGGGTCCTATCTTGGCGACAAGTCTGGTTACGAGGTCAATTTTCTGAAGCATTTCACCGGTTGTGCCATCTGTAATCAGGTAAACATTCTCTTCGAGGAATCCGAGGGTTCGTATAAGATACTCCCGGAATATAATTGCATCGTTCCGTGCAAAAGCTACATTTGATTCTGAACCGAGAGTGCGCTGGTAGCGGCTGTAATCTTCGTTTCCAATAACAAGTGCGATCCGGTTGGGATTTTTAAAGTCGTTAACAGGGATGTTGCGATCGGTTTCAGGAACCAACGATGCCATTCTGATTTCTGCATTCTGGCTTCTCGAACCTTCAATAACCACCTGGTTTCGTGCTAAAAGGTTTTGGTTTAGGTGCACATGAAAGACCGTGTCGGTGCCAAATTGCCCGTACACCTCCGAAACTCTTAACCGCACAGGTATTGAGGGTTCAATGTAGCGGCGCGTGGCCGTGAAGAGGAAATCCATCTCTTTTGTGTCGCCGCTGGAGAGTTTGCTTGTTGCAAATACATTTGTATCGCCAAGCATAATACAGTTTGGGTTGGGGAAGATAAATTCTGCTCGTAAATCGCGTGCATCGCCGCGACCAACATTCTGAAGAAGCACCTTGAGGATTATAGGGAAATTAAGTTTAACCATCCCGCCATCGTCGGTGCTGAAAATAGCATCGGCAACAACTATTCTTGGTTCTCTGAAGGATGCTGTTTCAATTGTCATTTCGAGTGGAAAGGCGTCGAGACCCCGCTCTTCGGTAACCTCAATGAGGAATTTTGCAAACTCATCGTGTAGATTCATGGAGGCTGTAACCGGAATAACTATATCCCGTTTTTGGTTCGCAGGAATATGACCAAGCGTGAAACTTCGTGTAAATGATAAGTGCGGAGCCAACGTATCTTCTTTTTGGCTCACAGAAATCTTGACCGATCGTGCTTCACCCTTTCCGATATTTTCGATGCTAAAACTGATGTTGCTAGTTTCGTCAGCGTCAATGATGCTGTTGCCATTAGCGTCGGTAAACCGCTCGCCTACAATGATGAGATCAGGCATAAGCCTCAAGGTAGTGGTTGGACCAGTTTGGCCAAAACGTACTGTCTTAGGCTGACTTTTGCCCGAAATAGTCTGTTGAGCTGCAACATACACTGGAATTATCAACAGGCTTAGGATTAGAATGCGCGTTTTCATGATTGGCAAATGTTAAATTAAAATTTGTACCTCAGCATGACCATTGGTTTTTGTGCTTCAACATTGAATGTATAATTAACATCAAACTTTCCTGCATTGTCGCTGTAAGTAACTCCGGCGCCGGCTGCAACCCGGATTGCAGTTATGAAAAAGTCGAATGCCCACACACCCATTGCAAGATAGGCAAGGTTTTCCGATAATTCGTCGAGGGTGTAAGCTTGATCAAAATAAAGATCACGATCCTCAGGTGTGTCCGACTCCCTGTATGTAGTGTACAACTCAACAGCTTGCTGGTTAAAAACCACACTGCCAGCTATCGAACTGTATCCAACAAGACCTAACATCCACCATGCTCCTCCACGACTAATCTTCTGATTGCCGCTGCCTGGCCAGAATAATGAACCGATTAAAACTCCTGCAGGACTGTAATGCCGTTGTTTTACCCTTTGAGGCTGCTGAATTGCCGGCGCAGGTTTTACAGGAGTTGTAGGTGCAACAACAACCGGAACTTCAGCAGGTGGCATTATTGATCGGGAAGTGATCTCGATTTGGATCTCATCGTCAATGATAACATTATCCTTTATTAAATCCCAGTAAATCGTCTTTCCCATACCTCCACTGATTTCGGCGTGTACATCGCCGGTTACTGAAATAGCGGGTATCTTTCTTCCTCCAACTGTAGTCACGTTGATTGAAGGGATAAACTTTTCACCTTTCTGTGCGTCAACAATATCGTAAGTTATCACCATCTGATTGCCTACTATATTGAAATTAATGTTTTGGATTCTGGCAGTACTTTGAGCATTGCCATTCAGCGCTGCCATAAAAAGTAAAACAACAAACACCACGCACCGTAGCGATGATTTAAGATACATGTTTCTGTTTTTTGGATGATTCAAGTTATGCCCCATGGTTATTTTTTATATTGCGTGGATGAAACAAGACCAGAAACTTCATTTATCTGGAATGAAGATGCTGAATATGCTTCCAATTCTGTCCTTTGTGAACCGGTTGCCAGAACACTGCTTTTGCCTGATGGATAAACGACATAACCTCTCAGGTTCCAGTTATAGTTTAGATCGGGCTCAATGATTGACAGCGATTGCCATGTAACTCCCTCATCATTTGAGTAAAGGTCGCCTCTACCGGAAATTGCTGGCCCTTCATCATGACCTGCAGGATAAATACCTGCGGGATGGCTGTAAACGGCATAGCCGATAACAAGTGTTTGGTTTCCTGTGATATTCACGGCTTGCTGAAGTACAATCTCCGACCAGTCGTCTAGAATTATCTCTGCAGGTGTGAGAGGTTGATTTAAAATAAGTGTGGTTCCTAGCCATATTTTAATGGCATAACTGCAGTCGAGCGAGCGTACCCATAGTCTTACATGGGTGAGTTGTCCGCCGGCATACTCTTCGAGATCAGCAGGATAAAACCGGATGGCCACATGAAATGAGCCTCCGTTGGTTAAACCGACTCCACCATCGTTGTTGCCGCTATCATAATATATCCACTCTTCGTTATAACCCGAAGTCCATTCTGTTGTGAAAGATATTGGTTCGCCATAGACAACTCCCTGATCTTCATTTACTACATAAGCAAACAGATAATATAATGTTCCGGGGGCTAAATTGCTTACAGTACCTGTGACTTCCCCGGGTGTAAACACCTGACCAAGGCTTATTTTGCGATCAGTGATAATATTTGGATATAGTGCATTCCTGCTAACCAGGAAGCCATGGTCGAGCACGGGGCCTTCGCCCAGATCAACAATTTCGCCTCTGCCCTCCACCCACGTGCTGCCGTAATTGCGAATGTCGACGGTTATTACCAATATTTCCCTTTTCACATCTATGTCTTCACACGAAGGTAACACTGCGATAAAGACTGCGAAAAATGTTAAAAACAGGTGTCGTTTCAGCATGTTTTTTTGATTTTAAGGATGTTGGAATGTTTATAAAGCATGTGGGCTCAAATAACAATCATGATTCGTTATCGTTTTAACTTACAGATTTAGTAAAGAATATCCCTCCTTACATTGAATGTTTTTTGGGTATTGTCTCTCGAAAAGTCGAAGAGCATATCTCCCGATTCACTGAAAAGTCTCACAAAATTGAGGTCAAACCAGACAACAGCCTTTCCTACACTGATTCCCGATAAGATGTCAATTTGTGCATTTCCGCTTTTGAATTCGCTGATTTTGATGGTTGAATTATCGCTAATGCGCAGGTGGTCAATTGTGATTGGTCTTTTGTTGTCGGTTGTGATGTAAACCACTCCTTGGTTGTTTTTCATAAAATTAATTCTGCCGAGGCTGGCATACACATTAGGGGCATTTTTTTTGAAGTTGGGATTGTATTTATCCAATGCCTCCTGTGCCGCTGTGCCAGGTATCATAATGTTGTTCAGCCTGATAAGGTTAATGGCAGCGAATAGTCCGGCGATTCCCGGGTCAACATCTTGCTTGAGCAGTTTATCAGTTTCGGCCTTCAGGCTTAAAACGGCGTTGAAAGCGCTTGCTTGTTCATAGGTAATTGATACTACATTCATACCTGTGTTTGAAAACGACGCGCCTGAAAGAATTGGATTACCTGCGTGATCGAAATTTATTCCGAAGTCATTAAAATTTTCGTCCTCCTTATATAGCTCAGTGCCGAGATGTTGACCATTGTGCCCGAATTTGGCCACAAACATAAAATTCAGTTCCGGGTTCACTGTGTCAACGGCTGCTCTTCCTGCCCATTGAACGTTTCCGCTACGGTCGTATTTGGCCAGAAAAACATCGCTGTTGTCTTTTGCATGAAGAGTTCGGTTTCCGAAAGTTATTTCATCTTCAAACGTACCTGAGAGAAAAACATACTGTTCATGGTCGAGCGCAACATGATAAGCTGTTGCATTTTGTTGACGTTGTGGTTGCCTGGCCCAAACAAGGTTGCCTTTGCTGTTAAATTTTGCGATAAACGCACCATTATTATTCTCCGTGGCGGTCATTTGATAAGGTCCAAGTTTCATGTTTCCCTTGAAATATCCAACCACAAATGCATTTCCTTGTGCGTCGAAGGCGATATCTTGTCTGATCCCAGCCCGGTGTCCGCCTGCAGCGAATATTGTTTCCCAGATTCTGTCGCTGAAACTGCCTGCGTACTGGATGTTTTCAATATCAACAATATTTGCCGCCACATTTGCATATTGCGGCATTGTAAGTCCCAAAGGGGCGTTAATGAATGTAGGATCGGCCATAATGAACCTCTCGCCCAGGTGTATAAAAAAGTCGCCCCCTGTGTCGTTACTGAATTTCACGGCTGTAGCTATATGGTCGCTGTATTCTAATCCTATCACTTTCATTTCCAGCAACTCCCGCACAATAAAAGCGAAAAACACCGACCTGTCTTCACAGTCGGAATAGGGATAGTGAAGAACCTCTTCGGCAAAGAAAAATTTCTCCCGGCCAAATTGCTCCTGATCAATCTTGTATTCGAATTCTGTTTGAACCATGTTCAACAAAAAACTTACAGCATCCCATTCCGATTTTCCTCCAACGATAGGAAGAAGCTGATGGGCGAGCGATTCTTTTGCAACCGGCGAAACGGCAGAATTGAAATATACACCGATGTCGGTTAGCGGATAATCGTTGTAAAACGCCACAAGGTTCCTGGAGTATTCAAAGTTGAGGTTATGTGTGACACCTCCATAGGTGAAGCTGATCTGTCGGGTTTCGGTTGCCTCGCCCAGATTGATAGGGCTGTTTATGTTCATATCAATGGTGCGAACCGCGTCAGGAAAGTCCTTATCGTAAGTATAGAGCTTATCGGCATTTCCGTTCACAAGATAATATCTTATGCCATTAAACACCTGAAAGCTGACTTCATAAATATTGTTTGCCGAGGCGAGCATAAGCATGGCCCTGTTGTTGTAATAGGCAGCTCTGGCCTTATAGCCCGAATGGTTCATAAGGAACCAGCTCATAAGCACGGCTCCATTTTCCGACTGTGGATAGAGCACCTGTGCTGCATTTTTTACCAGAAGATAAAAGCCCCAGTCGTTGAGGTTCATATCCGATCTGTAAGCATTAAGCTGATGTATGAAATGATTGTAATGCGCCTTGCTCGCGTTGCCCCAGAAATTGCTGAAGGCGTTATTGTTGATGTTGGCAGGCACGGCAACAACCAATGCAGGGTCGTAGTTAAGCGTTACCTTGTTGTTGTAGAAAATAAACTCTGCTTTTCGTGTCGGAAAGTGTGCGGGTTCTGTTTTTTGTATAGTTGGGAGCAATGGAGCTAACCTTGGTGGCGGTGTAACAGGAGGGGGGGGAGCTACAACCAAAACCGGTTTTGGCACCGGAGGTTCGAACTGAGGTGTGAACACAGGGGCTTCTTCAGGCTTAGGCCTTGTTTCCTGCTTTTTACCGGAGAACATTTGGTACTCTTCCCAACGCTGGTTTAGAAATTCAATGAACTCTTTATCGCGTTGTTGAACGTATTCATCGTACCTGTTTTCCATTTGGGCAATGAACTGATCGTATTCTTTCTTAAACCGATCGAATCCGTCCTGTCGTTGCCGCGCAAACTCTTCAAAAGTTTGTGAGTAAAGACTTTGCATTCCTGCAAACAGCAACAATGCTGCAAGCAAACCGATTTTAGTTGTTTTTGTAGTCATGATTTTTAAATGGGGTTCATCAACTAATTATTAATTTTTCCTGTTTCAGTTCCAGTCTAATGCTGGCACTAACTATAGAGAGAGATCATTTGCGGATCACAAACGAAACGGGTATCAGCAAACGCTGATCAGGAGGTATGGAGTAGATCCAGGTGAAAATGTGATCATTATCAACTACCTGATCATACTCCTGCTGTTCAATACGTAAGTATGCAAGCGGTTGTTTTGTGAACACAAACACCAGCCTGTTGGTTTCAGGGTTCTTCTTGCCAATTTCGAGATAGTATTCGAGCTTGTCGGAAGGGAATAAACGCGGCTGTCGTGCGAAAATCTGATTGTCTTTTTCAATTGAATTTGGAAAAAGCAAAAAGGATTCAGTATCGGTAATGTTGAAAATATGCAGGAAGGCATTCTGAGAACTCTCCACTGTGAAGGTTAACGTTTCGCCATGCGAATATACCGGCTTCACTCCTGTAACCATCGCATCAAATGTTGGGTCCGGCTTGGTTTCATACCGGATTACCTCTGCATTTATTTCAACATTCAGCTTGATTATGCCTGTTTCAGAGTCAACAGATTTTTCCTGTTTAACCACAGTATGGCTGCGAACCGCCCCTTGTATTTCAGTCATGGTTTCTCCGCTGAAAAATTCTGAAAAGTCATTATTCACCTGGCTTGTAAGCAGGGCTGCATAGGAGCTGATGTGCTCCGAAATACCAGCCAGATTCATTGCATTGACTTTTGCTTCATTCAGCGCCTGATGAAATGCCTGATTTACTGAGATATCGCCTGTTATGTAGGAAGCTCCCCTGGCGCCTTCTACAGGTATAACCAGTTGGGCTTGCGCATTAAGCACACTTGTAGCGAGCAGGGCAACGTTGAGTATAAGCACACAGGCAAAATGTTGCAGCCAGCTCCTATCGAACAGTTTACAACTAAGAAACAGATGGTAGAGTATTTTCATAGATACAGGAATTTGATGATTTGGGATTCCTATTCTCTTTCTCGTTCTGTTTCTCTGTCCAGCCTCCTTTCGAACTGCATCTTGTCGCGATCCTGCCTGACTCGCTGCTCCTCTGTAATCTGTTTGGGCTCCTTGCTACTACGACACGATAGGCTCATAAAAGAAGCTCCCATCAATATAAAGATTAGTATGGGAATTAATTTTGTTTTCATTGTTTTTGATTTGTTGTGATAAACACTATGTAGCGAAGTAAACCGCTTTAATTCAATGGCAAAGTTGTGAGCATCAAACAAAATCCCACATGAGCGATAGTTTATCTACCACCGGCCATGTGGGATTCCTGAACGGATTTTGTTTGATAAGTTCAAAATATCACGGTCTTTGATTCTCAAGTTTTTCCATTTCGTCATTGAATATCTTTTCGAACAGCATCTTGTCGTAGTCCTGACGAAGAGCTTGATCGCGGCTAATGCCTTTTTCAAATTCGAGCATTAGAGGTTTAACAGGCATTTCAAGGGCTACCCACACAGTATAATTGCCGTCTTTTTCCTGAAAGAGTTTTTCATCCATCACATTTACCTGATTAAGCTGTTGGTTGGTTACTTCACGCGAAAGGCTTTCAAACTTGCTGTTGAATTCAATCACATTTGCGATGTCGCGTTGTTGAGTGTAATTGTCAGTAACCGACTTCATTAAGCTTTGAATGTTGCTTGCAAGCTCTTGTTTGGCTCTGTGCATGGCTATTTGTTTAGCTCCGGCTACGTTGGGGCTCTTTGCACTTTGAACCGCCCTGAAGTGGGTTGCTGAATTTCTGAACTCGGGGCCTGAAAACGGGATTGTTAGTTCGATGGCTCCAGTCTGTTCTTGTACTGTTGCTGGTTTGGGGCCTCTGCAGGACGATAGACTTGCAAGGGCTGTGACTAGCATAAGAATAGAAATTGCTCCGGTAATTCTTTTCATTGTTTTGAGTTTTTGGTTAATAAAAGAATAAAGTTACCTGATGTTTGGTTTTTGGGAAAATAATTCTTTCTCATTACAAAAGTAATACAAAAAAATAAAAAGTTAAAAAAAAAGAAAAAATAAAGTTTAACCTGAATTAATCAACAGAAAGTCTGTTAGGCCTGGACTATTGATTAATTTGGGTTTAGTTAATTGCATTAAATAAAAATTCCTCTACAACCGAAGTGTAGAGGAATTTTTTGCCAACTGGCAGCAGAACAAACCTTAGCGAACCTGTATGAAAAAACTATCGGCTTTTATCGGGTGGTTCTGGGATTGGAGGTAGCGCACGGAAATCTTTTAACTTTTCAAGGATCACCTCAATTGCTTTATCTAATTGAGCGTCAATGCCTTTAAATTCGCGTGCCGGGTCATTATCAATCCAGATATCGGGATCAACGCCAATGCCTTCAATAATCCATTCGCTTTCGTCGGCCGAATAGGAGGCGAATTCAGGGCGTCGCAAATCAGTTCCATCTACAAACGGCAGCGGCCCTCTGATTCCGACTACACCACCCCAGGTTCGAACCCCGATAATAGTTCCTAATTCATATCTGCGGAATCCGAAGGGGAAGAGGTCGCCGTCGGAAGCTGAATACAGGTCAATCAGCATCACTTTCGGACCCAGCATCATTTGTCCTGGGGTGTGGCTTGGACGGGTAACATTACGTGCAATATTTGCCCGCTGCACCTCGCGCTGCAAACGTTCAAGAATCATGGGAGAAACATTACCACCCCCGTTGCCGCGATTATCAATGATCAGCCCTTTTTTAATCAGTTGAGGATAAAAGTGTTTAACAAACTGATTCAATCCTTCCGGTCCCATGTCGGGAATGTGAATATATCCAATTTGCCCACCGGTAGCTTCACTTACACGTCGGATGTTCTCTTGCACCCAATTAAAATAGTAAAGTTGCGCTTCGTCTCTTATTGGCGTAACAATTACGTCGCGACTGCCATTAACTTCCGGTTTGGTGTTAATGGTTAGTTCCACTTTTTCTCCGGCTGTATTCACCAATGCGGCATAGATGTCGTTCATCTGGTTTGTTGGGCGACCGTTCACCGCAATAATAAAATTGCCCTCCGATATGTTCAATCCAATTTCGGTAAGGGGCGACCGTAGTGTTTCGCTCCAGTTAGCTCCTTGCAGAATACTATCAATTCGGTAAAACCCACTGGCATCACGTTTCAGTATTGCTCCCAGCAGCCCCTGATCAATGCGTTGCAAATCAGGAATATCACCTCCGCTGATGTAAGCGTGTCCTACATTAAGTTCGCCGATCATTTCGCCTATCAGATAATTCAAATCATGACGGTTGTTAGCATAAGGCAACAATACGGAATACTTATCTCGCATAGCATCCCAATCAACTCCGTGCATGTTCGCAACATAGAAAAAGTCGCGCATTTGCCGCCATGCCTCATGGTAAATCTGTTCCCACTCTTCTTGTGGGTTTACATTTACCTTCACTCTGGTTAAATCCACAAATGTTTCGAGGTTGATTTTTGCCACAGGAAGATCAATGATGGCATATTGCTTGTCGCGGCGCACAACCATTTTCTTCCCGTCGGCTGAAATTTCAAAACCGAGGTCTTTACCAAGCTCGGTTTCCTTTTCCGTATCAAGATCGAACATCTTTAACCTTGATCCCTGATCAACGGCAGAATTTTCGATATAGTAAACTTTATTGTTGTTGCTCCACAAACCGAAGTAATTCGAGGCTTCAACAGGCAGTCCAACAATTCTGTCGGCTATACCATCAAGGTCAACCACAACTTTGGCTTCGTCGGGTTGAGGATCGGGCTGATTTTTTCCACGCCTTTCCCGTCTTGTTTCGTTTTTGCCGGTTTCTTCCGGTTCCGGTTGTTTAATAGTAACCTCATAGTTTTTTGGAGCAAATGGCGAGGGCGTTTCTTTAGCCAGTGTAACAAGATATATTCGGTTCATGTCAACATAAGCATGATTCCATTCCGTAGCACTGTAGATCGGATTAAAATCACGGGCAGACGTGAAAAGCAGGAATTTCCCATCTTCGCTGAAAGACGGGTTCCACGACGAAAACCATGTGTCGGTAATGTTTGTGTGCGAGCCTGTTTGTGTGTCGAATAGCACAATATTGCTCATACCATATGGCTGCGGGTTTGCATATGCAATCCATCGGCTATCGGGCGACCAGTCGAAGCTTGAAAATTCCCAAACATCCGATCGTGCTACCAGAGTGGTTTTGCGGGTTTCTATGTCAATGTACTGAAGCCTTAGTTTCTTGTCGTTCCATAGTATTTTTCTGCTGTCGGGCGACCATCGCAACGAAAACTTGTAAGTATCGGCTCTTGTGGTAAGTTGAATGGCTGGTTCGCTTCCATCTTGCTTTTGGATAAAAATTTCATACTCTCCTGTGCGATCCGATAGAAACGCAATCCATTGGCCGTTGGGCGACCAAACCGGAGCGCGGTCGTGTGCATCGGATGATTGTGTCAGGTTTCGTGTGATCCCCGATTTGCCAGGTACTGTAAAAATGTCGCCTCTGGCTGAAAGCAGTAATCGGGCGCCATCGGGCGAAACAGTTACCGTTCCGATATACGGGGTCGCATCTATCAACTGTGGCCTTACTGCCGGTTGATCGTCGGCAATGAGAATGTCAATTTGTTTTGCCATTCCCTCTGCAATATTGTAAATATGCAAAAAGCCTCCATTCTCATATATAATCCTTCCATCGCCTAGTGAGGGAAATTTAATGTCGTAAAGAGTATAATCTGTAAGTTTTTTTACCTCCCCTGTTGCTGTATTTAAGCTGAAGAGGTTCATAGTGCGGTAGCGGTCTGAGGTAAAATAAATATAATTGCCGTACCACATGGGGAAAATATCCTGCGACCAGTGCTCGAAAAGCCTCCGGCTTTGTCCTGTAGTAAAGTCATAAAGCCAGAGATCGTCGGCCATGCCTCCTCTATAATATTTCCATGTTCTGAACTCCCTGAAAACACGGTTGAACGCCAACTGTTTTCCATCGGGCGAAAAACTACAAAATCCACCGGTTGATAGAGGCAGCGGTTCCGACAAGCCTCCATCTACTGATACTTTATATAATTGCCCGATAAAATCGTTGAAACTACGCTTTCGTGAGCGATAGATGATGTGTTTTCCGTCTGGAGTCCATGTCATTACAATGTTATTAGGCCCCATCCGGTCGCTGATACAATCTCGCGAAAGTGTTGCGGAATGGGTTAATCGTTTTGGAACGCCTCCGTTGGCATCCATAACATAAACTTCAGTATTACCGTCGTACTGAGCCGTAAAGGCTATCTTACTTCCATCGGGCGAAAAACGGGCAAACATCTCAAATCCCGGGTCGCTCGTCAATTTTCTGGCAACCCCACCTTCAGTGCTCGCAGTGTACAAATTACCTCCATAGGTAAACACCACCCGTTCTCCATGTATTGATGGAAAGCGCAACAATCTGGTGCTTTCTCCCTCTGTGGCTACCGCTGATAGCCAAATAAAACAAAAGATACAAAAAAGAAGTAGTTTCATAAGTTGTTGGTATATTGAATTCGACAATCGCCCCAAATTTACAGAATTTGTATTAATAAATTAATTTTGCAGCCACAAAACAAAGAAAACATGGAACTCTCTTTCCTCCAGGCCGAATCATGGTTGTTTACATGGGTCATTTTACCGTTGCTAATCGTTCTTGCAAGAATTGCGGATCAAACTATAGGAACATTACGCGTAATTTTTCTTTCAAAAGGCTACCGCGTTCTTGCTCCCGCACTTGGCTTTTTTGAGGTGATTATTTGGTTGCTTGCCGTAACCCAGATTCTGCAACACCTCGATAACTGGCTTACATATATTGCCTATGGGTTGGGTTTTGCATTAGGAAATTATATCGGACTGATCCTGGAACAAAAAATATCGCTCGGTACGGTCATAGTTCGTATAATTCCAAAAACCGATACCGCTGAACTTGTAAACTATCTGAGTGAACAGAATTTTGGTATCACCACTGTTGATGCAATGGGAAGTAGAGGGCCTGTAAAGGTGATTTTCAGCATCATCAAACGAAAAGATATTGACAGGGTTGTGGATATTATACACAAATTCAACCCCAATGCTTTTTATACCATTGAGGAGGTGAAATCGGTTCACGAAGGTATCATGCATTCTGAAGGACGGAAATCGAGGCTTGGCTTCTCGCGGTTATGGTACCGTAAATCGAAATAGGTTGAACACCGAAAACGAACCACAACCACACACGGTAAAATGAATCCAGCCTCTCGCCTTAACAATGGAATTACTGATAGATTAGTGCGAGATTCTGTGGTATGGAGGATGCCGTTGATCTCATCACCCATCTGGATCAAACTCTTGAGCAAATAAAGTAACCGGCATCAGACTTTAAGATAACACAAAAGTTAACCAGTTACGACAAAATTCCATTTATTGAACATAAGAATGTAATTTTGTGCATCTTCCCAAATTGCAAAAATCTGATATTAAGTTTTATGGTTCATGTTTCATTTGTTGTTCGTTATTTCAGGCCTGTAGTGTTGGCAGCTATAGTTTTTGCTTATATTATCTGGCCTGTCCAGGCTCAAAAAGTGGGTTTGGTGCTGAGTGGGGGAGGGGCTAAAGGAGCTGCTCATATAGGTGTGATACGGGCACTTGAAGAGGAAGGAATTCCGATCCACTATATTACAGGCACATCAATAGGAGCTATTATCGGTGGACTCTATGCAATGGGATGGTCGCCCGATGAAATGGAAGAAATGCTTTTGAGCGAAGAATTCCGCTACTGGTCAACTGGAACAATAAGCGACGAATATCGTTTTTATTTTCGCCAACCTGCTCCCAACGCTGCCTGGATGAATCTTAATTTCAGGATAGATTCCCTCATTCGGCCTAAACTGCCGGTAAATATTGTGTCGCCGGTTCAGATGGACTTTGTTTTCATGGAATTGACCGCTGCCGCTGCCGCACAAGCAAACTATAATTTCGATAGTTTATTTGTGCCTTTCAGATGTATGGTTTCAGATATATACCAAAAACGGGCAATAGCTATGCGTCAGGGCGACCTTGGTAAAGCCATCAGGGCTTCAATGACATTCCCTTTCTATTTCCGTCCAATCCGAATTAATAAAAGGCTTATGTTCGACGGGGGGATGTACAATAACTTCCCAGTTGATGTAATGTTCGACGACTTTTTCCCTGACATGATTATTGGAAGCAAAGTGGCTGCCGGCAAACGGAAAATAGAAGATGATGACATTTTCTCACAACTCGAAGCAATGCTCACCGATGCTACTGATTATACCATTCCCTGCGAAAATGGTGTTTTGATCCGACCTCATCTGAAACAGGTCAGCGTAACGGATTTTTCACATACCCGTGCGTTCATAGATAGTGGGTATGTAGCAACAAAGAGACTCATACCTGAGATACGTGCTTTTGTTTTCGACACTGTAACAGAAGAAGATGTGCAATTACACAGAAAAAAGTATAGAGAATCACTGCCTGAATTGATCGTCAACGAGATAAAAGTAAACGGGCTTAAAGAAAACCAGGCGTTGTATGTTAATAGATTGCTTAGCCTTGGAGGACAACATGTTCCTCTTGATGATCTCAAACAGGAATACTTCAAGCTCATAGCCGATGGGCGCATAGAACACATTTTTCCTCAGATTCGGCAATGCGATTCTACACAGTACTTTAAACTATCGCTCGACATGAAACTCGACAGAGATATTGTAGTTGAGTTTGGCGGCAATATCTCATCATCTCCAATCAATACGGCTTTTGTTGGAATAAACTATAGATGGCTTGGAAAGCACGCCACTACTGTATGGGCCAATTCATATATCGGCCGCTTCTACAGTTCGGCTCAGATAGGAGCTAGACTCGACGTTTCGTCTAAACTCCCGCTGTTTATTGAACCGTCACTAACATTCAGCCAGTTTGACCTATTCCGCCGAAGGATTTATTTCCTTGAGGATATTACGCCATCATTTCTTATTCAGAACGAAAACCAATGGGCAATAAACATGGGATTACCCCAAGGCAATAAAGCCATGATTGGGTGGGGATTGAGTTATTCCACAATGAAAGACGCATACTACCAAACCAACTTTTTTACGCGTGCCGATACCGCCGACCAAACTAAATTCAGTGTTATCACTCCATTTGTTTTTTACGAACACAATACCCTAAATTCTAAACAATATCCTTCAAGGGGCAGATTTCTTAAGGTTGGATTGCGCTTTGCAGATGGCCACGAGAAACATATTCCAGGCTCGACTTCTCAAGTTAGAGAACAACATTCAGCCAAGCATCGTTGGTGGCAGTTTAACGTTAACTACGACCGGTTTTTCAATCTCTCGCCATGGTATACACTGGGTTTTACAGGAAATATGACGATTTCGAACAAAAGGTTCTTTTCCAACTATGTTGCCACAATGCTTCATGCTCCGACGTTTGAACCTATTCCTGAGAGTACAACCTTGTTCCTGCCACAATTCAGAAGTCATAATTTTGTTGCCTTTGGCGCACGAAATATTTTTCTGTTACGCCGGAACCTTGATCTAAGAATTGAAGGTTTTGTTTTCAATCCATACAGGGAAATAACCCAGGATAGCAATCTGAGGGCCAAATACGGACAGCCATTCGCAGCAATATCCTGGATGGCTTCTGGAACAGTAGTATTTCACAGCCCGATAGGGCCGATAAGTATTGCGGCTAATTACTATAACCGAAGCGAAACTCCTTTTTCGCTGGCTGCAAATATTGGTTATATTTTATTCAACAGGAGAACGTTTTAGCTATGATGCTTATTCGCAACATCCTTAGAAAACAAAAACGGTTGTTATGCTCTAAGGTCGCTAATTGCTTAATATAAAGCTGTTTTCCTAATTGTGTAATCCGGCAACTGCTATTCGAACGCATCAGCTGAAATATTTCTAACTTTGCCAACTCCTATAATGATGTTAGTGAAAACTATGAATAAGAGGATAAGGCACTCATTAAATTAACTTTATGTAATCTTCCAACCTGATTGCCTGCTAAAAGAGCACTTTCAATAAGGAATGCTCAGGCAATTCTGGATAAACAATCAAATTCAATAGCATGAAAAGCAACGATCAAACCAAGCAAATTCCTGACCAGGAAAATTCATCTGACCAGGAACATGGAACTTTTCAACCTGTCAATTTTCTGACAAATGCACCTGAACCTGAGGAAATTATGGCGGAACAGCAAGGTGATGTTACTCTGGAACCAGAGCTATCTGCGAAACCAAGCACAGGTGATGATGCCTCTGATGACCCAATTGAAATTGCGCATCACATAGTCGGAGATGAGCCAATTATATATGATGAGGTAATATTTGTTGCGAAACCGGATGAAGCCAATCTGCTTAGTCCGCTACTTCCTGAAACCGACGAACTGGAGGTTGAAGCGTTGCTAAATTCAGTTCCTGTTCTAACTGATTTTGACGAATCTGTCGCAGAACAACAAGAGATTCAAATCGAAACAGAAACGGAAACAGAGTCAGAACATCTTGAGACTGAGGTTGAAGAAGAATTAGCGGTTAGAGCTGACGAACACCTGGAAACCCTGAGCCGTGAAGAACTGATTTCACTGTTGGAGCAAACGGTGCATAATCCGGATATAACCTCCATCAAATCTAAAGTGGCATTGATCAAGGTTGCTTTTCTAAATAAACAACGCGAATCGAAACAAAATGAATTTGAGTTATACCGTGCATCGGGCGGCGATCCTGATTCATGGAGTCCATCTCTCGACCCATTGTCGGAAAAGTTTAATCATGTATTTGAAATTTACCGGCTCCATAAGCAAAAACACGACGAGGATCTTGAAAAGCAGAAGTATATTAACCTACAGGAAAAGAAAAGGATTCTCGACGAATTAAAACAGTTGATAAGCTCGGAAGAAACTCTCAAAAAGACTTATGATGAGTTCAGGGCACTCCAGGATAGGTGGCGGCAGGTAGGGATGGTTCCAAAAGCTGAGAACAATGCACTATGGCAGAATTATCATTTTCTTGTCGAGAAGTTTTTCGACAAAGTGAAAATAAACAAAGAATTAAAAGATCTTGACCTTAGAAAAAATCTGGAGCGTAAAATTGAATTATGTGAGAAATCGGAGGAGTTGCTGCTTGAGACTTCAATTATTAAATCATTCAAACAACTGCAGAAATATCATGAGGAGTGGAAAGAAATAGGACCGGCGCCATCAGATAAAAATGAGGAGATCTGGGAACGCTTCAAAACAGCATCTGACAAGATAAACGAACGGCGGAGGGAGTATTATTCCAAAATTCAGGACGACCTGGAAAGAAATCACCTTGCAAAAATCACAGTATGTGATAAGGCCGGGCAACTAATTGCCACAAGCCCAACCTCGCTTAAGCAATGGCAACAGCTCAATCAGGAAATCACAGTCCTGATGAAGGTTTGGAAAACAATTGGCCCAGCTCCAAAGAAGGCGAATGATGAAATCTGGGCTAGATTTAGGAATAATCTTGATATTCATTATAATGGCTATAAGGATTTTCTTGAATCGCTTAAAGAGCAGCACGTTAACAACTACAATTTTAAACTCGATTTGTGCGTGCAGGCCGAGTCACTCGCTGAAAGCACCGACTGGCGTAATGCTACCAACGAACTAATCAGGCTGCAAAACCAATGGAAGTCAATAGGTCCTGTTCCGCGCAAACACTCCGAAAGAATCTGGAGACGATTCCGCAAAGCCTGTGATGATTTCTTTAAACGCAAATCGGAGCACTTTTCAAATGTTAATAAAGTAGAGGAAGAAAACTGCAAGCTAAAAGAAGATTTGATTAAACAGGTCGAAGAGTTTCAGTTTACAGGTAGTCGAAACCAAAACCTTGAACACCTTAAAGAATTTCAGCGTCGCTGGATGGAGGTTGGATTTGTGCCTATGCGCGATAAAGAGCGATTGCAGAATGCCTTTCGCAACGCCATCAATCAGCAGCTCGACCGTCTGAAGATCAATGCTGCCGAGATTACTGCTTTGCAATACCGTAGCAGAATAAATTCAATTAAAGAAGCTCCTGATGCCAACAGGCAACTTTTCAGAGAACGAACAGCACTTCAGACAAAAATAGCCCGCCTTCAGGAGGAAATTATGCTATGGGAAAATAACATCGGATTTCTTGCCGAATCGAAAAATGCCAGCATCTACAAAGCTGAATTCATGAAGAAAATCGAGGGCGCAAAGCAGGAAATGGCATTACTTGAGGTTAAGCTGCGTTATCTAAGAGAAGCTTAAACCATCATGGCAGGCAACAGCATCGGTAATCTGTTTCGGCTGACAACCTTTGGCGAGTCGCACGGGACAATGATTGGCGGGGTTGTAGATGGCTGTCCGGCTGGTGTTGACATTGATATGTTATTCATACAATCTCTGCTCGACCGCCGACGTCCCGGACAATCGCAGCTTACATCACCTCGCGACGAAACCGACCGCATACAAATTGTTTCCGGAGTGTTTGAGGGTAGGAGCACAGGAGCGCCTATTGCGTTTCTGATTCTGAACAATGACCAACGACCTGCAGATTACGACCATCTGTTGAATGTTTTCCGACCATCGCACGCCGATTACTCATGGCAAGCAAAATACGGTCATCGCGATTACAGGGGGGGCGGAAGGTCGTCGGCTCGTGAAACAGCTGCTCGTGTTGCCGGCGGGGCAATAGCACTGCTATTGCTAAAAAAAACAGGCGTTTCAGTGAATGCATTTGTTTCAGCCATTGGACCCTATTCGCTTCCAGGTAGCGGGATTGAATTCAACATTGACGACGCCGGGAGAAATCCGGTTCGGTGTCCAGACAAGGAATTGGCTTCCAAAATGGAAAAATTTATCGAAAAGTTGCGAAAAGAAGGCGATACCACCGGTGGCGTAATCACTTGTATTATCAGAGGAGTTCCTGCCGGTTGGGGAGAACCTGTTTTTGATCGCCTGCAAGCCGATTTGGCAAAAGCAATGCTAAGCGTAAATGCAGTGAAAGGCTTTGAATACGGAAGCGGTTTTGAAGGGTCGAAAATGCTGGGTTCGCAACATAATGATTTATTTATTCCAAATCCCCAAACCAATATCAATCAACCACACTTTCGAACATCCACTAATTTTTCAGGCGGAATTCAGGGCGGCATCTCCAACGGAATGGATATCTATTTCCGTGTGGCGTTTAAGCCTGTTGCAACAATTATGAAGGAACAACCCATGGTTGATTTACAGGGGAATAAATCAATTATCAAGGCACAAGGACGACACGATGTGTGTATTGTCCCGCGCGCTGTTCCTGTGGTGGAGAGCATGGCAGCCCTGGTGCTAGCTGATCATTATCTCAGAACTGCTACTGCCAGAGTGTGATTTTACAGAATCGTTGCTGAAAAATATCGTTGGCGCTGGATGCCATCATATCTGGAGGCCTTTGTTTATCTTGCAAGAAGCTGTGCTAACGCAAGATATAGAGGCAAGCCGATTAGTACGTTCCATGGAAATATAACTCCAAGTGCAGTTCCCAGGTAAAGCGACGGATTTGCCTCGGGCATTGATGTGCGCATTGCCGCAGGAACAGTAACGTATGATGCACCCGCAGCCAAGGCTGCAAACACTACTTTGCCTCCTACGCTTAAACCAACCAGGGTGGCAGCGTATACTGCTGCAACACCTGATATAACCGAAATAAAGATTGCGAATGGTATGATCAAGGGAGTTACACGACGGAGTTCTCCTATGCGCGATGCAGCTAAGATGCCCATATCAAGCAAAAACAAGCACAACATCCCCCTAAACAGCGTTCTGAAGAGATTCATCTCGCTTTCAAGTCGTTCGGGACCGGCTATTAATCCTATGATCATGCAACCCAACAACACAAAAACTCCGCTATTAGTAAAAGACTCACTTATCAAACCACCCCAGCTTTTAATGGTTTTGCCATTTTCGCTAACAATAGTTGGTTGAGTCTTGCCTTGCTTGCTTATACTATTTTTAGCAACAAACAATGCTGCAACTATGGCTGGCGAATCCATAAACGGATAAAGAGCAGGCAGGAAGGCTTCGTAGGGGATCTTTAAACTATCAAGCATCGAAATAGAAACCATTAGGGTAGCAGAGCTTACCGCACCGAATGATGCTGCCAAGGCACAACTGTTTTGAAAATCAAGTTTTAGCCATCGCGACATGATATAGAAACTCATTATCACAATTAGCACACCGAAAACCAGAGCTTTAAGGGCAAAGGGCGCTACGGCAATTAAACCGCCTGGCATTTTCGATATCTCAACACCAGCTTTGAGTCCAATAGCTGCCATCAGAAAAATAACTATACTGGTTCCGGCGCCTTTCGGTATCCGTAAATCAGACTTAACAAGAACGGCCACCAAACCTAGAATAAAGAATAATAGTGGCGCAGAAGTAAAATTAGCGACAATTGCATCCAGCATTTAATCAACCTCCTACAATTTAGTTAATATAATCAGTTCGTGGTATATTTCAAAATTGTCCTTGCAATTTTTGTGAATTAAATCAGATTTTCGTCGCAAGGTTTGATGGCAAAAATAAATCTTTTTCAACAACAGCAACAGTTCTGATGATTTTTTTTGGAGTAGGTTGCACATTTGAAAAAAAATTACTATTATTGCGAATATTCTGACAACACACTCAGTAGCTGCATGAGATGGTGCTGGGTGCGAAGAGTTGGCAATTCATCAGCAAGCACCAAAAACATTATAGCATTTGCGTTGTTGTTAGACAAATAATGTATAAACAAACAATTTTTTAAAGGAGGTGAATATGAAAAAAATCCTGTTAATCAACTCATTATTAGCATTAACGCTGATTTTGGTTTCCTGCGGGCAGCGTCCGGCGGGAGAAAGAGCTGCTGTTAGAGAAAAAGAAGCAATTGCAGAGGCACAAGGCGAAATTGTGGCTATTGACTATGCAAATAGCCGGTTAGCATGGATAGGCTATAAGCCTACCGGGCAGCATGATGGTATAATTAGTTTCTCGGAAGGTTCGCTGAATGTCAAAAATCAAACAATTACCGGAGGCGAATTTGTAATTGATATCAATTCTCTTAAAGTGGTTGATATAGTTGATCCTGAAATGAACGCAAGCCTCAGGGGGCATTTACTGTCGCCCGATTTCTTTGACGTTGCACTTTTCTCCACTGCCCGATTTGTAATCTCAAGCGTAGAGGAGATGGTGCAAGCTGGTTCAACTCACCAGATAACAGGCAATCTCACTATGAAGGATGTAACTAAAAGCGTTACTTTCCCGGCAGAAATCAAATTTACTGACAATCGCATCGAGGCAAATTCGGTAGCTTTTACTATCGATCGGGCTGCATGGAACATCCGCTATGGATCGAAGACATTCTTCGACAACCTGCGCGATAATTTCATCAACGATGAAGTAACAATTAAAATTTCGATCGTTGCTAATATCTGAGTTGAGGTTGGTTTGCGAAGGATCTCTAAGAAAAACGGATACAGTAATTTAAGAAACGCAATCGTTTCGCAAAACTTTGAATAACAGGCAGTAACGAGTCTGACGGCTTTTGGTATGCAATTCCTCTGGTTCGACTTTTACGCAAAACAATACTAACAGCATGCTGTGAATAAAAACCTGTGCATCAAAGTTTTTTTACAGGTAATTTGTATAAATTTACCGAGTAAATTAATCCGTTGTTTTCTTAACTCTATCCGGCCATGAAAAAATTGCTTTTGTTTGCTGCATTAGCGCTCAGCAGTTCGCTAATGGCAAATGCCCAGGAGGTGGCCAGTCATTTGGCAACCCCCCCTTTCATAAGCGAGGTAAAAGCCAAAATTGAAGCAGCCACAGGTCATGCACTGCGCGAGGACGGCGATTGGGTCAGGCAACGCAATGTTATTCCGTCAGCCTTACTTACCTCCAAACAAAGCGAAAGCGATAAAAAGTTGGGACAAGAAAACTTTACTTCAATTGAACTTAAAGAGGTTCAGATTCTGGGCGAACAATATGCGCTTATGATCGTGAAATATCTTGGAGCACGATATGAGTTCCCAACTCTGCAGCTCGAATTATCCACATACGAAATACTTGATTTTTATGTATTCAGAGCATCGAAGCTGAAAGAGTTGCTTCACGAAGGGCAATTTGCTGAAGGTGTAACAGCAGTCAATCTTGATGTATTCAGCAGTGGCACCATCACCGACTACACTACGCGTAACGTGGAATCAGAAATTGCTTTCACTATACAAAGCCGCCTGAGCCGTACGCGACCAGATGCACTCAACATGATAATGGCTGTTCAATTGCCTGAAAACGACGACAAAAACGTTAGATTTCGTATGCTCCGAACCTATTCACAAAAGTTCATTTACCAAACATACCTGCAACCCACAATCCGTGACCAGATTTTTAATCGGGCATACTATGAACTGCCTGCCAACGAACTGCTAGATTTCCTTAACACACTCGGTGTTTACGATAGAATACGCCATGAGATGCCTTCTGACTATGATGGATTTATCGAGTTTGGAATGATGCAGTACAGGGCAGGCGAGTATTTTGAGGCCATTGGCGACTTTAGCAGGGCAATCCGGCTCAACCCAAATGAAGCTTCGTTTATTGCCTTCGCTTTCCGTGGAAATGCAAAACATAGACTTGGCGATTTTGAAGCAGCCATAGAAGACTTTGACCATGCAATTGGCCGCAAACCCGTTGAGCAAGCTCAGGTTATTACATGGGCTATGACCTTTCATAACCGTGCAGCATCTAAATTCCTGCTCCGCGACACCAAAGGAGCTTGTGAAGATTGGCTTCAAGCATTAGAGTACGGCGTTAATGAATCGGAAGAGTATATTAATCGTTACTGCCGACGCATGAGACGATAGATTACTGGAGTAATGAGAGAAAAATTGTTCGCTATGAAAATCAGGATATTGTGCTCTTTTGCATGTGTTCTATCCCTTATACCTCTAATCTCATTTGCCCAAATTCAATTGCAAGATAATAACCAGAAAAATGACTGGTTAACTGCCGGGTGGACGCTTAAGGCCAATATTGGCGCAATGCAGTTTCACGGTGATATTGCGGAAAAAAGTTTTTTGGGGAAATTAGCCGGCGAAACACAGTTTGGATACAGTTTTGCAGTTAGAAAAGATTTATCCACTTTGCTGTTTGCAGAAGCACGCATTCAAAACGGCAACCTTTACAGCGCAAAAGAGTTTCTGCTGGATAACACTCTAGCTGATATGCACTTCAATGCCAATGTGTTTGAACATACATTTCTCGTGGGGATTAATTTAACAAACCTCATTGGAGGAACTATAGAAAACCAGCACTATCACATTTATGGAGCAACCGGCATTGGCGTTTTGCACTGGAATTCTACTCTGTACCAAACCAGCACCCGCAATGTGTTAGGCACTATGGGATTCGGACAGGGGAATGGCCTTTGGCAACGCGCCAGCGCTATATCCGTTCCTCTTGGCTTCGGAATTGATTATCATTTGTTCAACAACCTGTGGATCAATTTCGAAACATCCTTAATCACGGTGAATTCCGACTGGCTTGATGTGCGAACCGGAGCATCCAACTTCGACATGTATAGCTTCACCGGTATAGGAGTTTTGTACAAGTTCGGCACTGCAACGGTAACACAACGAGGTACCCGGCAGGCAGAACCCCGCCATGCAAGTCACACACGCAGAAACATTGCAGATTATCCGTCGTTATTAGACTTCCCTGGTTTTACCTTACCAGTACGGGAAGAACCTGTGCAAACAGAAATAACGGTAGTGCAGGACGAAAATGCAGCAAACAGGAGGGAGTTAACACCATTTCAACCCGCAGATCCGATTTCCGGTGGTGGCTATATGCCACAGTTCGAGGCAACTACTGCAGTGCAGCAGATCCCCGGAACTATCCCTCCACCTGATGGTGTTTTTTTCAGCGTTCAAATACGGGCCACACGACAAAACACTGATATAAGGCCATGGATCACAAAATATCAACTCGAATATCCGGTAATGGTTTCCATTGGCAACGGATGGATGCGCTTCTCAACAGGAGCATTTGAAACTCATGAAAATGCCATAGCATACCAGCAAGTATTGAGAGCCAGAGGAATTAGCGATGCCTTTGTGATTGCCATAAGCAACGGTCAAAGAGTTCCTCTCTCTGCTCTTAAAGGTAGATGATTTATTTATCACGACTTTGATTTTTCTTTTCATACCAACCTGTACCGAAAAGAGCAAAGTCGTATTTTACAGGATCAATGGCATCAAAGGTTCTAAGATTATTTGTCAACTCTTCAGCAGCTTTCCAATCGTTTTGTTTACGTATAAGGAGACCGAGCGCCCGGGCTATATTGCCACTGTGAAGATCGAGTGGACAAATCAATTCGCCAGGTGTGATGCTTTTCCAGATACCAAAATCTACACCACGTGAATCTTTTCTTACCATCCACCGTAAAAACATATTCATCCGTTTAGCCGCCGAACCGGTACGTGGATCAGGAAGGTGTCTGTGACTTCGAAGCGGCAGGCCTGTGTTTATCATACGCTGCCTGAATAGGCTTATTCTACTGCCAATTGAATTATCATGGGCGCTTAATCCGGCGAACGCACTCTCAAGATTACCATGCTGGTTATACACGTTTCTGAGCGCATGGATAAAACCAACTACATCACTGCTGTTAAACGTTCTGTAAACAAATTTGCTTAGTCCGCTAAGATCGTTGCTTGAGGATTTCATCACAAAATCGTATGGACAAAAATCCATAATTTGCATCAGATTACGCCCTGCCTTTACTATCTGTTTCCTACTACCCCAAGAAACTAACGATGTAAGAAATGCGCTTATCTCAACATCTTCAAAATTGGCGAACATGTGTGGGATCTGAACAGGGTCGTCATCTATAAATGACTTGCAGTTGTATTGTTCATACTTAAAATCCAGAAAGCTTTTTAATTCCTCTTTCGATAGCATGGCCGATAATGTAACAATCTTTACCGGCGCTGCAGTTTGGGAAAGCCGGAAAGTTTATCTGGTTGCAGTTATGATAACTGGTGAATTGGTATCACAATTTCCATTCCTCGCCTGATTGCTTGCTCATTTTCCGGGATAATATTATGGTAGCGCAATGGGAGAGATTTTTGGAGTCCCAGAATCACATTTTCAAGTTCAACGACGGGTTTTACTTTTATGTATCCTCCTAAAACGATCATGTTAAAAACTTTTCCAAGCCCCATCCGTGCGGCTTCATCAGCCGCATCAACCCGGTAAATGTTAATGTCGGTTCGTTCGGGATGTCTGGTGATTCCATTGCTATCGTAAATCAGGATTCCACCAGGCTTAACAGATTTTTCGAATTTGTCGAGCGATTGCTGATTTAGCAGAATAGCTGTATCATATTGATTTAGAATAGGAGAACTAATGCGTTCATCGCTCAGGATTACAGTAACATTAGCTGTCCCACCACGCATTTCAGGTCCATAAGATGGCATCCAACTCACCTCCTGATCTTGCAGTACCCCTGAGTAGGCAAGTATCTTGCCCATTGAGAGCACTCCCTGCCCTCCGAATCCGGCTATGATAATTTCTTCGGTCATCTTTATAAATGTTTCGCCAGCTACATAATATTTTATTCAACTTTCTTGTCAGGTGTCTTAATATCGCCAAGCGGATAAAAAGGCAACATATTCTTCTCCATCCACTCTATGGCCAAAAGCGGAGGCATTTTCCATCCAGAATTACAGTTCGACACAATTTCGACAAAGCTGAGGCCGATGTTTTTGCTTTGATATTCGAATGCCAGTCGGATTGCTTTCTTTGCTTTGCGAACCAGTGCAGGAGTATGCACTGCCTGCCGTGTAACATAGCATGTGCCGGGTAACTGCGCAACTAACTCTGTGATTTTTAGTGGATTTCCCATGATTTGCGTGTCTCGGCCATAGGGGGAGGTAGATGTTTTCATTCCTGAAATGGTTGTAGGAGCCATTTGCCCGCCGGTCATGCCATATATTCCGTTGTTGATGAAAATGATAGTGAAGTTTTCGCCACGATTGCAGGCATGAATGGTTTCGGCGGTTCCTATTGCAGCCAGGTCGCCATCGCCCTGATATGTAAAAACAAAGTGCTCAGGAAGTAAACGTTTTATTGAGGTGGCTAATGCTGTTGCACGCCCATGAGCCGCTTGCTGCATATCGAAATCAAAAAAATTATAGGACAACACTGAGCAGCCCACTGGGGCGATTCCGATAGTTTTATCCTGAACGCCCATCTCTTCAACTACTTCAGCAATCAAACGATGAGTTGTACCATGTCCGCACCCCGGACAATATGAAAGCACGTTGTCGGTTAAGACATTCGTTTTTTTATATACCAGGTTTTCCTGCTTTATAATATCTAGTTTTGTTAATGTTTGTTCCATGCTATCAGCCTCCGATAATTTTTTGTTTCACGGCAGACAACACTTCGGCAGGGCTTGGTATAATTCCGCCAAAGCGTCCGAAATGCTCAACCTGGATCTTACCCGACACCGCAAGTTTTACATCCTCTATCATTTGACCGGCGTTCATTTCAACCACGAGTATTCCTTTTACATGATGAGCCATCTCGGCTAATGCCATTGAAGGAAAAGGAAACAAAGTAATCGGACGCAGCAATCCGATCTTTAAACCTTCACTGCGACCCAGTTGAATAGTTTTCATACATATACGCGCACTGGTTCCAAATGCAACAAGCAGATAATCGGCATCATCGCACATTACAGCCTCGTACCGAACCTCATCGGCAGTCATTTGAGCATATTTCTTCTGAAGTTTCAGATTGTGTTTTTCCTGCTTTATGGATTCAAGTTCCAGCGATGTGATAACATTGCGTTGCTTCCCTTGGAGTTTTCCCAGAGTAGCCCACGGGCATTGTTCCCTGATTTCTTCTATAGTTCGCCGGGATTTTTGTTGCGGGAATTCTACCTTTTCCATCATTTGGCCTATTGCTCCATCGGAGAGCAGCATCACCGGATTGCGGTATTTGAACGCCAACTCGAATCCCAGAAGCGTAAAATCAGCCATCTCCTGAACTGAAGAAGGTGCAAGCACTAATAAACGGTAGTCGCCGTGCCCGCCGCCTTTGGTAGCTTGAAAGTAGTCGGATTGTGAAGGTTGAATAGTACCAAGCCCTGGACCGCCCCGAACCACATTCAAAATAACACAGGGCAGTTCAGCTCCGGCCATGTACGACAATCCTTCCTGCTTAAGACTGATTCCAGGCCCCGAGGAGGATGTGAGCACCATCATGCCACAACCAGCTCCTCCATATACCATATTTATTGCTGCTACTTCGCTCTCGGCCTGGAGAACTACCATTCCAGTGCGCTCGTAAGGCTTTTCAGCCATCAGGTATTCCAACACCTCCGATTGTGGAGTAATCGGGTATCCGAAATACGCATCTGCACCAGCCCTGATGGCTGCTTCTGCTACAGCTTCATTCCCTTTTAGGAGTCTGTACTCTCTATTCATTATGAACCAAAATTTTACGTTAAACTGGTTTTTTCATTCTATACACCGTGATTACTCCATCAGGACAAACAATGGCGCAATTAGCGCAACCAATGCATTCTCCATTTACTGATTCGGCAAAATGATAACCCTTGCCATTAACATTTTTCGACGATGCAATTACATCCTTCGGACAAGCTGGGATGCACACCTGACAGCCTTTGCAGCGTTGAATATCTATTACTATTTCTCCTTTAACTTTGGCCATGATAATTACGAGTTATTCCGCTTTGGTTTCTACGTATTCGGCGAGGCGAAATTACGTAAATTAAAACTATGGTTTCCAAATTCTGCAAACGTTTTCGCTCGGCTTGAATAATTTAAAATAATTTCAAATAAATTACAGATTCATCACATATCCTGAGATTATAACCACTACATGTAACATTCAACTACAGCGGTAATTGCATAGCAGAATTAGCTATTGATGGGATGATGTTCCCTGAATTTTGTTAACCTGTATTCAAGATCTGGGAATTGCGAGCGCTGCACCAGCGATACGCAAGCGCGGATCCCTTCAAGGCGTTCGCTGCCAGTGATAGCCAAAGAAATAGCACTGATGCCATAATAGATCAACCGGCCGATCAATTCTTCCCCAGAAAAACCAGGATAAGAAATTGTAAAGTAGAATCCGTCGGCAATAGGTTCGTTCTCGTCTTTATCATAAACTATACTGAAGCCGTTTTCGGTGAACAAACGCTTCATGATTGATGCTTTTTCGCCGTACTCCTTAACCTCTTTTACGAAATTTAAATCGCCATCGTTGGCCGCCTTAAGCATTGCCGCCAAGGCATACTGCGCCGAGTGGGAAGTTCCGCTGCTTAATGCATACACGGTTCCAAAAACCATAGCACGGCCGAAATGATCTGTTCCATAGAAACGCTCAAGGTAAGGAGCTGTCATATTGAATAATTCATCGCCAATTACCATCATGCCAATTCGCTGACCTGCATAGCTGAAGGCTTTGGAACTGCTGATCAATAGTATATACTTGTTGGTGTAATTGGCTACAGAAGGTTGAAAAGGAGGTATGCCAGGGTTGGAAAAGTCTTTTCTGAAGTCCATGGCAATATAAGCAAGGTCTTCGATTACAATAATATCGTATTTGCTCGCCACCTCTCCAATAATTTTTAACTCTCTATCTGTGAAACATATCCAGGAGGGATTGTTTGGGTTACTGTACAACACAGAATGAAAGTTTCCTTTGCTTAGGATTGATTCGAGCTTGTTGCGGAGCTTTTCGCCGCGGAAGTTGTAAACATCGAAGCTTTCAAATTTTTGCCCTAGTACCTTGTGTTGCTGTTTATGCACAGGGAAACCGGGATCAATAAACAGAGTGCTATCTTTTTGGCTGCTGATGCGGCAGCAGGTAAGGAAAGCAGCAAAACTTCCCTGCATTGATCCAACTGTAGGAATGCAAGTTGATGGCTTCACCTCAACATTAAGGTAGTTTTTGACGAATCTGGCTATTTCGGTTTTTAGCAATCCTATTCCGTCAATATCCGGGTAAATGGCCGCAACTCCTTTTTGAAGAGCCTCTATTTCGGCTTCTACTCCAATTCTCACCGGTGGGAGCCCAGGCACGCCCATTTCCATGCGAATAAATTTTTCGCCGGTTGCCTTCTCAATATTGTCAACTAAACGCTTGATCTCGCGTATTGAAGCTTTGCCCACCGAAGGCAGCTTCATTTCTGTAATCTTTTGTGTTACAATCTCATGCTTGATAGGAGTGTCGTTCATAATGATATTATTTTGAAGATATGTTTATATATGAATTGATCTTATCCGGATTTTGTCTTCAAAATAAGTGAGAATTATTGACTAAAAAAAGTAGAAAAAGCTCAACAGGAGGCGAAGGTTTCCGATTTCTTCGCTGTTCCTGACAATTCCATTGCTATCTGGCGTTCCATATGCGGCAACCGTATATTCAAGTTCCGTTGATATTCGAATGGGGTTTGAAACAAAGGTAACTGAGGGCGCCACACGATATAGGTATGCAATATCCGACCCACGCCCAAAAAATTTTCCGGTGTTCAGATGACTCGTTCCAAAGTTTTTGGCAAATCCTCCAAAGAGGTTGGTTTGTACCTTGTTTCCATAGCTGATAAAAGTCCAGAAAAACAGATGATTGGTAGGGGTATAGGTTTCATGGCCGGTTGTAACATCTACATTTCTTACGGCATATCCACCCAACATCAGGTGTTCTGTAAGGTTTTGACCCAGGATTGCTTTAGACCTTATTGTTAGTCGGCCGGATGCATACTTATGATAAGCCATTAATGCAAACGACCCTAAAGTTTCATTTGTTAGCAGTGCACTGTCCGTTATTAAACGCGGTTTCAGCGTTTTATAGTCAATGGCTGCCCCAATGAGGTGGTTACTTGTTTTATACCGAATCTGGAAGTGAGCATTAGGCATCAGCGAATTTCTGAGATACGTTGGAATTTGGCCTAATGGACCATCACTGGCATTATCGCGTTGCGAAAGGAGTGTGAAATTGATGCTGAAGCGATTCAAAAAATGAGTATAACTTATTAGCGGATTACGGATAAATGGTTGAAAAGGGGCTCCTGTATTGAGAGAGATTACCTGAGGAAAAACATCTGTAACGAACATCGGATGCCAGCTTTGTCCAAACATTAATTCTCCCGTTTTCCATCTGAGAACCCCATAGGCGTGGCGTAGCCTGAATCCGTTGATGTCGTTGTTAGTAACCCCAGTAAAGTCAGCTTCCAGAGTACCACTTGTTTCTGCACCAAAAGCCTTTGGGCCGGTGATTACCCCGGTTAACCTTGATTTGATTGCGCTAAAGTTAAAGTTGGGCGATGCATTTATGTCGTTACCTTGGGCATCGGGTTTTCGGTTCGCAGGATATAGTGTTAAAAGTTCCTCCCTGGCACCAACTACTTGCCTCGAATCGTACCAATAACTGCTGTTAATGAACCCGATAAATTTAATTCCTGGTTTTTTCTGATCAATTCCTTCCTGCCCAGTGTGATCCGAAGGTGTATTGGTAAGTATGGTTTCCGCCACCGTAGTGTATGACGATTTAAGGGAGTCCGGTGAATTTGCGGTCGCACCTTCATGATACACAAGGAGTGCGGTAAGAAAAAACAGGTAGATACTGCAAATTTTCATGGTAACTATCTATTTCGGTTTGATTTCAGATGTGTTGACAATACATCTAAACGGATTTTGGCTGTTAAAAAGCTCACTACCGGATTTATAATCAGCGATGCTATCATGCCTATTGTTCCGGCTTGTGGTGAGGGAAATCCTTTGATGTAAAGAAAAAGGCATAAGGCAAGTCCAATAATACCTGCCGATAGTGCCCCAATACGGTTTACCCTGTTGGAAAATAAGCCCCACACAAATGGTCCCAAAAAAAACGATCCGATTGCCCCCCACGAAATACCGAGGACAGCCACAATTGAGTCGAAATTCATCAGGGCGAGTAAAACTGATAGAAGAACAAAAAATGCACTCATATAACGCATCATAGTAGTAAGCCCTTTATCTGAGATGTTCTTATTGATGAATCCTGCATATAAATCTTTAGAAAATGAAGAACTGGATACCAGTACCAATGCAGCCAAAGTTGACATTGATGCCGAAAGAATAAGTAGGAGGATTACTACTGAAAGTGCAGGCGGGATTACGCTGGTTAGTAGTTCGGGCATTAGGCGGTCGAAAAGGGGCATTCCATTGTTAAATGCAGCCGGAGATGTTTCAGGCGATAAAAAGATGCGTGTTGTTGATCCTACAAAATATGCGATCCCACCTATCAGCAGCGCAAAAAGAGAGGAAGCTACCATTCCGGTTCGCACTGCTTTACGATCCCGGATTGCATAAAACTTCTGAATCAATTGAGGCATTGCGAATGGGGCAACGCTTGTAAGAAAAACCAGAGCAAACAATGGCCACCAGCCTGGCGGGCCAATAAATCCTATGAGTTTGGGGTCAATATTTTCGAGCGATTGAGTAATTGCTGGTAAACCGTGGCCGGACTTAATGGTACTGAAAAACAGAATAATAACCCCGGCAGTCATGATAATACCGAAAATCATATCAATTATTGCCATTGATTTATAACCACCCATTACAAGATAAACAGCAGTTAACAGTCCCATAAAGAGAAGAGCATACCCGTATTCGATGCCAAAGTTGGCGGTAAACAGGTAGGAGAGACCCATGAACACGGCAGCAGAGTAGGGGATCATGAACACAAAAATTACAACCGAAGCTAGTAGTTTAAATAGCGGACTGTTGTACCGTTTTTCAAGAAATTCGCTCATTGTTGTAACACCAAGCTTTACCGACATTTTCCTTATCCTCCATCCTAATAAAGCCCATACGAGAAAAACCCCGGCAGCAGCGTTGAAGAACGCAATCCACAAACCTGAAAGCCCAAACTCCCAGCCTATTTTTCCGGCAAAACCGATAAACAGAACAGCCGAAAAATATGCTGTTCCGTAAGAGAATGCACTCATCCAGCCACCAACATTTCCCCCACCCAGGAAAAAGTCGTTAAATGATTTAGTTTTACGCAGACCTATTATCCCTACAGCGAGAATCATTACAGCATAAAGCGCTACTACTATGATTTTTTCAGTCATTTTACAAGAAAAGTTATAACATGTTGCTAATGGAAGGTGCCAAAGGTACTACAATTAAACCCGAATTAATCAAGAGAAAGTGCGTTAGAGCTGAACTATTGATTAAATGAGGGTAACCCCGATATAGTGTTTATGCGGCACAAATCTTATTGTGCTGATTACAAATACTTAATCGTTTAAGCATTGTCAAATGCTTAAGCTGGGATAATGCAGAGGCACAAATCCGATAGATCGAATTGTGTGGTTTATCAATTGCAATCAGAAGATTATTTTGGGCAAAAAAAAACCCGTCATGAGTGACGGGTTTTTGTAAGATTGGCGACGACCTACTCTCCCACAAAAGCTGCAGTACCATTGGCGCAGATGGGCTTAACTTCTCTGTTCGGAATGGGAAGAGGTGGACACCATCGCTATAGTCGCCTTAAGGTTTAAATACCTTATGACATATTGTAGAAAATACAACGGCCTGATATTATCCTACCAGAGGATAAGAAAGTTTTCGGGTAATTAGTACTACTCGGCTTTGTCATTACTGACTTTACACCTGTAGCCTATCAACGTCGTAGTCTTCGACGACCCTTAAAGGAAATCTCATCTTGGGCTAAGTTTCGTGCTTAGATGCTTTCAGCACTTATCTCCTCCAAACATAGCTACTCTGCGATGCAGCTGGCGCTACAACAGATACACTAGAGGTTTGTCCAACTCGGTCCTCTCGTACTAGAGTCGGGTACCCTCAAATTTCCAACGCCCACAACAGATAGGGACCGAACTGTCTCGCGACGTTCTG
>CAYGGZ010000001.1:165217-379220 GCA_964349765.1 uncultured Bacteroidales bacterium | reverse complement strand
TCCATGCCCACTCCCGCCTGAGAATTAAACATGGAATAGTCGGGTGGATACGGACAGCCGGACTTTTGGTTTGAGCGTTGGATTGTGTGGGCTTACAGATGTTCTTCAATGAGCATGGGCTGTTGAATTTTTTCCTGTATGGTCGATTTTTTCTGTGTCGTGGTGCTCAGTGGCCTGCCAGTCGGTTGGGGTCGTCCTGCCTTTGGCTATAACGGTTACTTGTATGAATTCATGAGGGATTGCAGGCTACTATCCTGTCCAGCTACACCGACAGTGACGTAGGACGAAACGCCCGATAACCTAATAAAACCATCACGTTTTACGACCTGTTGTTGGCGGTTCGTGCTTTTTTATTACTTTTCTTGTCCATTTGTTTTTTGTCCACAATAAGGACAAACTATCCAAAGTTTTTCAAGTTGGCTAAAGCATTTTTCGCAATTGATCACTTTTTCAACTACGGATTTCATTAACATACTTGACTTAACAGTAAAAATATCTGGAATCTCTTTCAAAAAGCTTGATTCATTTCCTTTTTCGGTTATCAGATAAAGTTTTTCTTTTGCTCTTGTAATTGCCACATAAAATAGTCTCCTTTCTTCTTCCATGAGAGAATCATAATTTGCTTTTTTTACGACCTGGAAAATTCTATCTTCTAACCAAATGTCTGGAAATCCTCCATATCCTTCTGTTAAACCAATTATGAAAACAACCTTTGCTTCAAGTCCTTTTGAAGCGTGAATAGTTTTAGCTTGAACTTTAACCCCTTCTTTACAAAATTTTTTTAAATAAGATAATTTTTTCGGATATGCATCAGGATTGAACATGTGTGTTCTACGATATAAAAATAATATATCTTCGTTTGTTAGCCCATCATTAAGCAGTTCTCTCACCCTGTCTAAACAGAATTGGAAATTATCTTCATCATTGCTGCCAGTATAAACGACAATTTTATGTTCTGATTTTTTAGTTGAATGTAATTCCTTTTCAACCTTAAACTTATTGTGTTTAATGACTTCGTTGCTTGCACCAACAATATTTTGGGTACTCCTGTAATTCAAATTTAGCTTTACGACTCTTGAATTTGGAAAATGATTTTCAAATTCAACAATGTAGCTAACATTAGAACCTCTGAAACCATAAATGCTTTGCCAGTCATCACCAACACAAAATAATTGAGTCTGGTCTGTAAGTAGAAGTTTAATAAGATCAACCTGTAAATTATTTACATCTTGAAATTCATCAACTAATATATATTGATATTTGTTTTTGTATTTATTGACAATATCTGAATAGTTTTGAAACAAAGAAGTGCTACGAGAAATCAAGTCGTTAAAATCAAGATAAGATTTATTTGTACAGTAGTTAATATATTTTTCTACAATTGGAATTGCTAAATCGTAGAAATTTCTGACCCGCTCATGTTGATCTTTACTTGCATTTTCCTTGACAGTGTTCAAACTAATATTTTCAACTTTAACCATATCTGTTATACGCATGATTTGGATCACAAAATCTTTTACGTTTTCGTGATATCCGTTAAATTCCTCTCTATAGGTAAGCGAAACATTATTGTGATAATTTGATGGCAAACGATTCTTAACAATCTTATCCAAAGCATGATTGAATAAGGCTGAATCCTTTGTCATACTTTCAAATGTTTTTACTAAAAGCAATTTTCCTTTTTCAAATTGCTCTTCCTTGTCTTTAGTTGAAAAACTTTTATCACTTATATGCTCAATATATAAGTTTGCATCAGGAATGTAAAAATCAGGATGGAATGGAAAATCTCTCACATTGAGTAAAGGCTCATATTCGTATTTTATACTATGCCGATAAAACCAATCAGCAATATACTGTTCAGACTTTGAGCGAACCTTGATACCATCGAGGGAAGTAAAATACTTGCCGTCCTTTGGCAAGTATTTTACTTCCTGTTTATGAATCTTGTCAATAATATAATCTAAAATGTATCGCTTTAGTTTAAGTAAATAATCCGTGTCCTCACATTGCTTTTTCAATAGATTATGGAATACATCAAAAACAGTCTCACGAGCAACATTTTTTAAACGCTTATTCTCTTCGTCTCTTTTTTCGTAACCAATAATTTTAAATTTATTATCAAACTCATTAACTCCATAATGACGAAGCACATTGTAACAAAAACTATGAAAAGTTCTTACTGTTAATCCATCAATCCATTTATATTTCTTTTGCTGATAATATCGTTCCTTTTCTTTGTCTGGTTTGCTTAGGCTTTTATCGACCAACATGCGTTCATATTTCCCAGTTGTATCTGCAGAAATAATCAAGCGGTCAATCATTTCATTGGTAGCATTTTTTGAAAATGTGATTGCAAGAATATTTGCAGGGCTTACACCTTTTTCTTCAATTAAATAAATAATCTTTTGTAAAAGTGTTTTTGTTTTGCCAGAACCTGCACCAGCTAAAACTAAAATACGTTTATCTTCACTGATTACTGCTTCTCTTTGCTTATCATTTAAAGCACTTAAATCTGTCTTAGTAGGTTTCAAAATCTTGCTTTTGTTTTCAAATTTATGAATTTGGATAATTTAAATCGCTGTGTGTGTCTTTTTTTCAGCATGACCGCCAACTTGTTTATACCCCCTACTCCACCCCGCCTTATAGCGTGTATCAACCAGAATCGCGTAGGTAATGCAATATAGTTTCGGTTTTGGAGTAGCGTGTTATTTTCATTATTTTTAAAAATTACGGGTCGGCAAAAAAGTAAACACGAAGCGTTGGGCTGTCGTGTCGGGAAAGCCCGGTTTTAAGCCTATATGTCATCCTGTCGTTTCGATAATTGTCTGTCAGTTTAATGGTTGTTATGCAGTCTGTTACGCTTGCTTATAAGGGTTGATGGCAGGGTGTCTTGCGAGAATACGAGGCGATTTCCTATCAGTTTATACCAACTATTTTTACGAGCCACGAACCTTCGAAAACCTCTGAAACCAGCATGCATTCTCCCATGTGTTACTGCCTGGTGTTTTTTAATCTTTTCGTCATTTTTTCTTTTTAGTTCCTTTCAATAATTTTTTCTCCTCTCCATCAAGTTTCCGTTGTAGTTTTTTAACATCCTCTGCCGGTGACAAGTTTTCCGGCACAATGCCTCTCAGTGTTAACATATTCCTAACCGCAAGATTGTTGTCAATATGTTCTTTTTCAATTTTTGTTTGCCCTTTTAAGTCTTTGCTTTGTACATTCAATCCTGTCATTTCGGCTGCCAAGTCTTTAGCTTTTATGCTGATAGTAGGAAGAAAATCCGCAACTGGTCTACTATCTGGAACTCCCATTTTACGTTTTAACATTTGGGTATTTAACCTGAATAAAGCTTGGTCGCCTTTACTCCTAATGATTGCAAATCCTTGGCTGTCAACCCCACGCTCATAAAGAATACCGGATAGTTGTTTCTCAGTTTGGCTTAATTTTTCACGAGCTTTTATCCTTTCATATTCTAAAATTCTTTGTTCAACTAATTCTGCTCTTCGAGTTTGTACCGCAAAATAGTTTTGAGCAAACGCAATTTCTTCTTTTTTGCTATCGCCATTTTGAGCAATTAGATAACAAGCGTAACGAGTTAATGCAATGTCATCTATGGCTCTTTCAGCCTTTGAGCCAATCTCGACCATTTTCCTGATGTCGGGAAAATGGTTCTCAGTTAATTCTCCTGCATTACTGCATGCATCCTTAGCTTTTTGAATTACCTTTTCAAAATTTTCCCATTTGCTGTATCCTAATAATTCTTGTAATTCTCTTGCGCTCCAACACTCAACACCTTCTAAATCTGAGGCTGCAGCTTCAAATTGGGAAAACAAATTTCTAATTTCGTCTGATTTCATTTAGCTTTAATTTAAGCTCCAAAATTTATCGTTTTTGGTTGAATGTCAGGAATTAATCATGACTATTTTTTAAGATTTAGCTCCAAATCGTCAACCGAAGTAAGGTCTTTAACACTTCTCAGTAACTTGTTTATACTCACAACTCCATCCCGCCTTATAGCGCGTATCAACCCGAATCGGGTAGGTAATGCGATATAGTTTCGGTTTTGGCGTAGCGTGTTATTTTCATTCTTTTTCAGTAATGTCTGACCAAAATTACGAAGAATTTAGAAAAGGGGTTACCATCCCGAAGGTTTTAACTCAATGTTGCAAGTTTGTAATTACTACTCAACAAGCACAACAGGGGTAAAAATATAGAAACCCGCCTGAATGACCAAGTCGGGCAGGTAAAATTAGTCGGACAGCCGGACTTTTGGTTTGAGCGTTGGCTCGTGTGGGCTTGCAAATGTGCTTGCAAATGGGTTGGGTTTTCAAAGGTCAAACTTATTCAGTGTTTGTATTTAGAACAAGCACTTGGTTTATAATAAAACATTTTTATCTTTGTGCCGTTGAACAATGAAACACAAAATCGATATGAATCTAAGATTGTCACAAAAGCAAATTGGTCGGAGGATAGCTGAATTTCGTAAGATGAAAGGGCTGTCTCAGCAAGATTTGGCTAAAAATGTCAATATTTCCCGGCCGTCATTGGCTCAAATTGAGTTAGGTAATAGAAGGGTTGATATCCTTGAACTTCAAAGGTTGTCACAGGTTTTACGTTTTTCTTTAGACGATTTTATGTCTGAAGATTTCTCCGTAAGTCAGGAAGGGTCTCTCAAAGAGGAGAGGAAGTCAAAGAAAGAGGAGGTGCGTATTTCTGTGCCTACGCTTCAAGTCAATAAATTTAAAAATGTCTTGTTGTATATTCTGGAACGTTGTTCAGGCAAGCCCAATGTTGGTGAAACTGTTCTTTACAAACTATTGTATTTTTCTGATTTCAATTACTATGAGTTGTATGAGGAGCATTTAACGGGGGCTAAGTATCGCAAATTACCATTTGGACCTGTTCCGCAAAAATTAGATATCATTATAAATCAAATGATGGATGAAGGGCAATTGCAAAGGGTAAAAACAGTCTATCACGGTTATCCGCAAACTCGCTACCTGCCTTTAGTGAAAGCTGATTTAACTGAACTAAGGGCAAGTGAGAAAGAAGTCATTGACAGAGTTATTGAACAAATGAGTGATTGGAGTGCATCCATGATAACCGATTATTCTCATAAAGACTTGCCTTGGGAGATAACCGATGAAGGCAAAGAAATTAGCTATGAATTAGCGTTTTACAGAGAACTTCCATACTCTGTAAGAGTATATGATGAGGATGAAAATGCTTAAAAAATGGAATTTGATCAGTTAGTCGAATTTAAGAAAGACTTGAAAATACTGCTTAAACGATATCGTACACTAAATGAAGATTTGGCAGAAGTGAAGGCCATTCTCAAAAAGCGACCCGATGAAAGACCACCGTTTAGTTATCGCATAAACAATTTGGGCTTGGAAACGTGTATCATTAAAGTTAAAAAGATTGCATGTAAAGCACTAAAAGGAAGAGGGGTGAACTCAGGATTAAGATTGATTTATGCCTATTTTCCTAATGAACAAAAAATTTCACTTATTGAATTGTATCATAAGAATGACAAGGAAAATGAAGATAGAAATAGAATAACAGAACATTTTAAATAGTTATAATATCAGTAGTATCCGACCAAAATTACAAATAATTTAGAAAAAGGGGTTGCCATCCCGAAGGTTTTAACTCAATGTTGCAAGTTTGTAATTACTACTCAACAAACACAACATGGGCAAAAATATGGAAACCCGCCTGAATGACAAAGTCGTGCAGGTAAAATTAGTCGGCCAGCCGAACAGCGAATAGACCAAAAAGCCATTACACCTCAGCAGTATAATGGCTCTTTTTTTAGGGCTTTTCGGCTATTCGACTTAGTGTTATGAGTGGTTTATCTCATGTCTATTAATACTAAGTTTTGTTGGTGTCCGAACCATATTCTTTTAGGTCGGCTTTTGTAAAATAGAAAATAGCTATACGTTGAATTTGTTTCATTGTCGGCTCCCCAAACCCAAGCTTTGGTACCGTCAGTTAAAGTTGTTTCTGAATCAATTCTTGAAAGAGCAACAAAACCAGTCGGAATTCGTCCCGCTGGCCCAAGACTGGAATCAAATACGTTACCTGAAAGCTTTTCATCCAAATCAACAACAATTGCAACAGGAGCAATTCTGTCAAATCTAGGACGCATTTCTAAGCAAAATCCATTTGGAGTTAGGTGCTCTGTCATAACAAATGCTGAAAGTCCAGATGGTGTAAATCCAGATGGTCGCAAATGACATGCTGCTTCAACTTGGTTTCTCCAGTCATTATTTGTTAGGGGAATACATAGTCTTACTTTTAAAGACGGAGGGAGGTCTTTGGACGTTATGCTATCAGTCATTAAGGCAAACATTGGAAATGTTGTCCCTTTTGCCTCAATTGCTCTATCAAGAGCGTATGCAAGTTCTTCCATGCAAGGTTCACTATTAAGGCTATTAGATGTCAATAAAATTCCCCAAGCCTCACATTGATTTGGGTCAGTAATTTGTTGTCCAATTTGATCCCAAAGTCTTTGACCTGGAATTAAATTTCTTCTGTCAAATTTAACTTCTAGGTCCTTTTTGTCGAGCTCTTGTACTATGAAGTCTAAATCTTGATCTTCATTGTCTTTCCATGCATAGGTCAACCAAAGTTTTTTCATATGTTGTTATTTAAATCGCTTATAACTTGTTTATCCCCCCTACTCCACCCCGCCTTATAGCGTGTATCAACCAGAATCGGGTAGGTAATGCAATATAGTTTCGGTTTTGGCGTAGCTTGTTATTTTCATTCTTTTTCAGTAGTGTCCGACCAAAATTACGAAGAATTTAGAAAAGGGGTTACCATCCCGAACGTTTCACACCGATGACGCAAGTTTGTTGTTACCACACAAAAAAACAGCATAGGTAAAAATATGGAAACCCGCCTGAATGACAAAGTCGGGCAGGTAAAATTAGTCGGATAACTGTGATTTAATAAGCATATCCGGCAACAAGGCGATATCAACAAATAATTGCAGGCAGCTCACGATAATGTGAGGTTCGGGGTAACATACTATTAGACTTTCCCGTATTTGGCCTGCAAAAACAATATTGTTTCGTTTATGAGCCTTTTGAGTGCCTCCAGGTTAATATCCGATAGCTTTTTAATATAGATGCACGCTTTGCCCATTTTAAATTTTCCTAAGTGACTCAGCAGATGCTCGTGTTCGCTGCAGCCTGTGTACACGTAAAGCGAAATGGCGGCTTTGCGTGGCGAAAAGCCCACCAACGGCCAGTCGCCTTCCTGCCGGCTTCTGTCGGATTTATAGTGGTACCTTCCAAATCCGATGATTGATGGCCCCCACATTTTAGGCTCATAACCGGTTAGCTCTTGCATTAGTTTAACGAGCTCAAAACGATCGTTTCGTTTTTCCTCGGTATCGGCAAACGAATTAATAAAGTCGTGAACATTAACCGTGGTTTCAATTGTTTTGTTTTTTGTCATAACTGATTGGCTTTAAATCAATTGCCTACCCTAATGTCCGACCCAATCTCGGTGCGAATAAATGTATTGACGCTTATGGTATCGCAAATATCAACACTTTTTTACCGACACGTAATCTGTATTTAATAATGCCTGTAAGGCCAGTTATCTGAACAATCCAAATTTAAGCCCAATATACCCAGTAGGCCCGGAAATATCTTGATGGTTAAAATTTCTGTAGTTCATTTCTCCAATAAAGCGGTAACCTGCACCAATGTTGAAGCGCACATATTTGTGCAAATTGAGTTCAAGTAAGGCAATTGGTTCAACAAGAAAAAAATTAGATTCACCAAGCCCGTTATCGCCCCATTCATCATCCATTTCCACCTCACCGCCACCTATGAGTATTGGGAAAGTGGCATGAATTAATTTTCTTGAGAAGATAGTATATTCTAAAAATCCTCCTAATGACCAGTAATCCATATAAATCTCTGGCAGCGTTTCGCTTTTTGGGTGTATTTCATTTAGCGATGTATTGTAGAAGCCTCCCAATGTTATTTTATCACTAAAATTAATGCCGCCCCTTATGTGAAAGAGCGAAGCAGTTGCGCCGTCCATTTCGGTTAGGGCAAACCCTGGGGTTACAGAAAAGCCAATTTCCTTGTGCAGGTCTTTTTTATTGAACAGTGTTTGTACTTCATCATGGTTTTGGGTAGTAGCTTCCATCTGAAACAGAAATACAAGCGCTACAATAAAGGTTAAAGTTCTTAATTTGTTCATTTTGTTTGATTTACGATTTAACAATAATATGTAGGCTTTAGATTTTTACAAAACTACTAAATGCATTTGTTGTGTTGAATTTGGCAGAGGTTAAAAACACTCGCCGTATTAATGCTAACATCGCATCCGGCGGTATGTTCATCAGGAGGCGGTAAATTTGAATTTGAATCCCTTAACCCATACTGCGTGTGCTATTCCTGCAATTTGCTGATGAGGAAGCAATTGTTGGTTTCAGGTATTCCTGATATTTCGAACCACTTCGCCCCATGTGAGTTCCTGGCCGGTAATTAGAATTGATATTCTGAAAACCTTTGCTGCCAATTTGCGGAACAAATAGAATGTGGCAACCAGCAAAATGAAAGATGATATCAATTCCAACCAGTGCACTTCTGTTACAGCCCATCGTACAGGCATGGCAGTTGCCGAAGTTAATGGGAACCATGATAAAAAGACTGAAAAGGGTGCATCGGGATCGCGGATCACAAGAAACGAAACCAATACGAACAACAAAGGCACCATCATCAGGCTGCTTTTGCCAGAATTATTGGGGTCAGTTATTATTGAAGCTATTGCTGCAAGCAAACTATTCCACATTAAGACTCCAATCAATGAGAAGAAAAAGAACAAAAGTATTGATGGTGCATGAATATATTGCAGAATGGTGGCTATCGGAACATTTGTGAACTGAAAAAAGAGTGTTCCACCAAAGATACTTAACAGAGAATATGCAACCATTGACGATAGTGCTGTTAAAGTTATTCCAATTATTTTTCCATCCATCCAAACCTGAGGTTTAATTGCGGAAACTATTTGCTCGGTTATTCGCAACTGCTTTTCGCCTGTGATTGCAGTAAACTGATAAGCAAAGCTGATGAAGACTGAGAATATCATTAGTCCGGCAAAAACGAAAGCCATAACAACCCTGCCGGGGGTTCGGCGCGTAATTTGGTACGATTCATTAACAACAGCCGGTAGAAGTATTGTATCAAAATCTTGCCGGTTAATGCCTCTGGCCTGTAGTTCAGTGGTTTTATTGTATTCGTCAAGTATTGGTTTCAGTTTTTTAAGCTCTCTGGGCTTCTTGTATGCGTGCAGGGTAAAAGAGTTCTCATGCTGAACAAGTAACATTCCTTCCTGCGAATGCGATATTTCGGTTTTTAGTTCATCCTGCTCATCAATCGGGATTATATTCAGGTAAAACCTGTCGGATAAAAGATTTACGAGCAGGGTATCAGTGTTTTGTGTAACCGACAGCTTGGTTTTCTCATCGTCATCAGCCAAAGCCAATCTGCTACCGAAATAAAACAACGTTGAGATCAAAAGCATAACCACAAGCCCCCATGCCTCGCTCTTAGGCTTATAAAACCTTCTGTACTCCCATAGGGCCACTGTTGTAAGTTGTTTTAAGTAATTCATTTAGAATGCCTTTTAACTAGTTGGATAAATATTTCATGCAGATCTGGCCTGTGGCTGGTGATATCGTTAATACCTTTCAGTTTAGCCAATTCAGCCAGCGCCTTATTAAGCGATGAGCCGGATTTCAAATTTAGCTGCACATTAAACTCATCGGCTTGTTGTATGCCTTCAATTTCGTTGGGCATGTGGTTTATATCAAGCGAAATTGGTTCGCTGAACCGCAATTTAATGATATGTTGCTGCCCAAAATAGTCGTAAAGACTGTTCAGAGAACCCTTAAATATCTCCTGCCCGTTATTGATCAGAAAAATTTTATGTGCTACTTTTTCGACTAACGCCATTTGATGGGCGCTCAGCAAAATAGTTGTACCTTGCTCGTTTATTTCCTTTATGTATTCAATGAATATTTCCTGATTCAAAGGATCAAGACCTGAAAAAGGCTCATCAAGTATCAGAAATTGGGGTTGATGAAGCACAGATGCAATAAATTGGATTTTCTGCTGGTTTCCTTTCGACAAAGTTTGCAGTTTATCTTTTGCTCTATCGGCAAGTCCGGTTCTTTTGAGCCATTCCATTGCCCTGCTTCTTGCCTTTTTAGGATCCATGCCTCTGATTGAAGCAAGGTAAACAAGTGATTTAATTACGGGAATGTCAGGATAAAGTCCGCGTTCTTCCGGTAAATAGCCGATATACTTTGCTGCTGGTAATGCCATGTTATTACCATTGATGGTCCAGTTTATGTCTCCTTTGTCAGCCTTGATGATGTCGAGTAGAATACGGATGGTTGTAGTTTTTCCGGCGCCATTAGGTCCGAGAAAGGCAAAAATATCACCCTGTTTAATATTGAAGTTTATGTTTTTAACAGCCTGGACATTGGAAAAACTTTTGCATAATGAATTCACTTCGAGCATTTTTCCTATTGGTGATGGGTTCATATCAGAATGCTTTAATCATAAATGTAATCATTGTGCATGTATATGACGGAAAAAGGTGCTGAATGTTACAAAGTAAAACCAACGAAGAAACCTTGTATGCCACTCAATAGCTCAACTGAGGATTTACAACCTACTATTTATCAGCAAATTCTGCTTCACGGATTTACGTTTTCGTTATCTTTAGGAAGGTGCAATAAATCTATTTCTGTAAGGTATCAGTAGTTTTATATGGGAGAATTGAAAAATATAACCATGGCGATTTAGGTTTCATTTTTTAACGGAGTACGATCTATCAAACCAGAAGACTATGGCTTTGGCACGCCAATTTTATCTTATAAAAATCTTTACAAAACTCTTAAATAAATATTCACGAACTTGAATGAATAAATGTTAGACCGCTAGATGTGAAAAGAAGTTCTTCTATTTATGGCGATTTTCTCTTTACAGCTTCATTCGAAAAACCCGATGAATTGGCAATGTCTTCGGTTTTTGTAAGTTCTGAACACAAATGCCGCTTTTCGGCAAATAAGAATAAATGTGTTTCTGCATCGTTAATTTCCCACTTATGCGAACCAAAGATAAAATCACAATTATCGGGTACGTAATTGTTATTTCATTGTGCATACTTTTGTGGCGTTTTTAATTAATGCACTCACATGACTGAATTTATGATATCCGGCAACATGAAGCTGGCCGACATAGTATCGACCGACAAACGAGCGTTGGTGTTACTACCCCGTTTCGGCATAGAGCTTGGATTTGGAGACCTAACCGTAAAAGAGGTGTGTGTATCGAAAAATATCAACATCGACTTTTTCCTGCTGATGGTAAATGTGTTTTTGAACAAACACTTTTTTCCAAACCATCGGCTGCACAGGCTGGATGTTGACATGTTGCTGGCGTATCTCGAGAACTCGCATAAGTATTATCTCGAAGAAAAGATACCGTATCTCGAAAAGCTGTTCAATGAATTCAAAATTGTTGTAAATCAACCTGCAACCAGGCAACTCGAAAAATTCTTTAGCCAATATATTGCCGAAGTGAAGGAGCATCTGGCTTATGAAAATGAAACAGCTTTTCGCTATGTGGCACAGTTGTCGGAATTTATTAGAAATAACAAGCCTGATATTTTCGAGATAAATTACAATATAGGTGTGTTCCAGGAAAGGCACAACAACATTGAAGAGAAACTCACTGATTTAAAAAATCTGCTGATTAAGTATTTCCCGGTAGCCGGCGATCGTTACATCCGGATAAGAATTCTGGGAGAACTGATGGATTTTGAAGATGATCTTATCAATCATGCGCGCATAGAAGACAAGGTTTTGATCCCGATAGTGGAACAACTGGAACAAAAAATTAGTTTATCATGGAAAAATGGCAAAAACACTGGTAATTGCAGAACAATCGGAGATCATAAGGAAAGGTCTTGTTCAGATTGCTGAAAGTTCAGGGTATTTCGACACGGTAATTGAAGTTGCTTGCGCTTCCAACCTTGACTCTACCATCGCAAGGTATAGCCCGGAGGTTTTACTGATAAATCCATCTTTCTCTCCGAATGATTGCAGCAAATATCTTCAGCCCCCAGATGTAAGAACATTGAAACTTGGTGCAATCATATATACACTTTTTGAGGATGAAGTGATTAGCCGGTTTGATGAACTGATACTGATCACAGATACCTGCAACAAAATACGCAAAAAACTTAATAATCTCATCAGCAAAACCACCATAACCAAGGCGCCAGGTTCCGGACAATCGCTCTCATCGCGTGAATTGGAAGTGTTGAAGCTGTTGGTGAAAGGATTGATTAATAAAGAAATATCCGACAAATTACATATTTCAACACACACAGTTGTAACGCACCGCAAGAACATCACAAAGAAACTTAGCATCAAATCAGTTGCAGGTCTTACAATTTATGCAATCTTAAATAACCTCATCGCCATTGATGACGTAAAATAGGTCTCGGTTGCGTGTTAAAATAGCATGCCTCGCCTTTTAAACCTTCTAAATCATGCAAAATACCAACAAATAGGGATTGCCTCCTTTGATTGTACTATTCAACTTTGCACCCGGTATTACACAGCATATAGTTAAAACAAAATCATTGCTTTATTTCTGATTACTAACCACTTTATATCTTCATCTATGAAGCCTAATATCAAAATCCAGAATATGCTTCCTGTGGCGATTCTTCCGATCCAGCGGCACCTATACTTTAAATTAGTTACTCTTGTTTTGGTAAGTTTGGTTGTTTTAAGCAGCCGTAAAGCCGAGGCCGACAACGACACTTTATTTGCAATTGTAGTATATGATCCCCCTATGATACAATTGGAGGAAGTAGAAATAATTGGTAAAGGACCTAGAAATGAAGTTGAGCGTATGCCGGCAATTCAGGGAACCGTGATTTACTCGGGAAAAAAAAACGAAGTAATTCGGGTTGCAACGATGGATGGCGATCTAACGATAAATAATCCGAGACAGATCTTTGGAAAAGTTCCTGGTGTCACCATCTGGGAAAATGACGGTTCGGGTATTCAGCTTGGCATTGCCACAAGGGGATTGAACCCCAATCGTTCTTGGGAATTTAATGTCCGGCAAAATGGATACGATATTTCCTCGGAGGTGTTCGGATACCCAGAAGCCTATTTCACACCCCCAATGGAAGCAGTTGAGAGGATAGAGATTATTCGAGGGGCGGCCTCTCTGGCTTTTGGACCCCAGTTTGGAGGGTTGCTTAACTTTGTAATAAAAAGAGCGCCTCAGGATAAACGCTTTCAGTTTGAATCGCAACAAACTGTAGGTTCTTACGGACTTTTCAACTCGTTTAATGCCGTAGGTGGCACTTATGGCAATGTATCGTACTACGGATATTTTCATCACCGTAGGGCTGATGGATGGCGTCAAAACAGTCGTTACAACATCAACACTGGTTTTTTGTCAGTGAATGTTGCTCTCACTCCTCAACTTGATATCGGATTTCAATATACGGGAATGAACTACGAAAGCCAGCAACCTGGCGGTCTAACCGATGTGATGTTTGAGATTAACCCGAGGCAATCCCTGCGGCAGCGTAACTGGTTCAGCACACCCTGGAATGTGCTTGCTTTTACGTTAAACTATGAGTTTAGCGAAGATATGAGGTTGAGCATGAAAACTTTCAACACAATTGCAGAGAGAAACAGCGTTGGGTTTATGCGTCCAATAACTACAGCCGATACTTTTAATATAGTTCTAAATTCACATAACCCACGCCAGGTTGACCGCGACCTTTATAATAACTTTGGAACCGAAATCCGTCTATTGAAATCCTATAACCTACTGAACCACAAGAGCACTCTGGCAACTGGGGTCAGAGCATACAAAGGACAAACCGACCGGCTGCAATTAGGAATCGGAACTACTGGTAATGATTTTGACATCTCGCTCACAGAACTGCAAAACGGGAAGAAGTATGTGCGTGATTTGAGTTTTTCAACCTACAACTATGCAGTATTTGTTGAAAACCTTTTCAGGATTGGAAACAGGTTGAGTATTACCCCTGGTCTCAGATACGAAATAATAAACAGCACAGCAAGCGGACATTTCAATACTACACCTGAAGGTGTCATTCCTGACGACAAGCGTCAGAACCGAATACTTTTATTTGGAATAGGAACTGAATTTCAAACTACCACAACCACAAATATATATGCAAACTTCAGTCAGGCCTTCAGACCGGTAATGTTTGCCGAAATCACACCTTCGGCAACCACCGAAGTGGTTGATCCTGATTTGAAAGATGTTAGCGGCTTCAACGCCGACCTCGGTTTCAGAGGCACATTGCATAATTTCCTATGCTTTGATATCGGCGGGTTTTATATGTACTACAACAATAGGATTGGGACAATCACACGTGATGGAAATCCTTTCCGCACTAATATCGGAACTTCGGTAAGTAAGGGAGCCGAGTTGTTTGTTGAAATTGACCCAATCAGTATGATATCTCGTGATTCGCGCCTCGGACAGCTTTCCCTTTTTACCTCATTTGCATATATTCACGCAGAATACACAAGGTGGAACAATCCTTTAATACAAGCCGACCCTGCACGAGCAATTGAAGGCAAACGCGTGGAAAATGCCCCAAGAACCATTGCGCGATATGGTGTTAACTACCAGTTGGGTAGTTTATCGGCTTCGTTCCAATTGAATCATACAGGAATGGTATTTACCGATGCCGTTAACACCATAGAACCGAATGCCAATGGAACCGTCGGAAAAATTCCAGGTTTTACAGTAATTGATGCATCGCTCACTTATAATTTCCTGAGGAATTACAACCTGAGGGCAGGTGTTAATAATCTCACTGATGTGGCGTATGCTACCCGAAGAGCTGGCGGATACCCCGGACCAGGTTTGTTGCCAGCAAACGGCAGATCTTTCTTCATAAGCATAGGGGCTACGTTATAGTTCTGCAACAAAAGTTAGCGCTTAAACCTACTGATTTTTAGATGATTAAAAATCTTTTCTGCGAAATTTTTGTAATGGAGCCATGAATATATCTCTCGTTCACGACTTTTATACCATTCTCACGAAAAGGAAGTAGTAATTTTTCGCTGAAAAGGCAATTCGCCGCACGCTTATCTTCAGGGATTAACACCATAACCGTGTAGTAAATGTACAGTTGGTTATCAATCGCCATTTTGTTTTCGGTGCTTCAAGCAGACTATTCACCACAAGGGTCAAACCACGCGAATGGAATTAACTTTTCCGGTTCAGAGTGGAACATGTTTTCTTTTTATCGGACTATGTATTGGTTCGAATTAATCCCTGAAAAATAAATTGGCTAAAAAGCTACACTATGCTGCTTATTTGTTTGCTACCACTTCAGAAAGTATGCTGATGGCATCACCAACACCTTGAACATTATAAAACTGCAGACTCAGCTTTTGATTGTGTTCCTTTAGTTTGCAGCTTCGTGTATTGCTTTTCACATAATCGAGCACATGCGTAAACAGATTGCTGCTATAGTATCCGGATTCAGGATTTGCGATGAAGTAACCTGCAAGGAGGCTGTTTTTGAGTACAATTTTTTCGAACCCGATCTCTTTTGCGATCCATCTCAGGCGGATGGTGTTGATCAATTCCTGAGTTGGAGGCGGTATAACGCCAAAGCGGTCGATCAATCGTTCAGTAAAGCCATTTAAATCGTTCTCGTTATTAATGTTATCAAGTTCTTTGTAAAGGTTTAGCCTTTCGGCAACGCTTGAAACATACTCATCGGGTAAAAGGATTTCAAGATCGGTTTCAATCTGGCAATCGCGCACATATGTTTTGGTTTCTGACGGGCTAAAGATATCGCTGAATTCAGTTTCCTTCAACTCGGCAATAGCTTCGTCTAAGATTCGCTGATACATTTCGAGTCCTATTTCGCTGATAAAACCGCTCTGTTCTGCTCCCAATATATTTCCTGCGCCTCGTATATCGAGATCGCGCATAGCGATACTTAATCCGCTTCCAAGGTCGGCAAATTCCTCAATAGCTTTGAGGCGTTTTCTTGCCTCGTCGGTGAGGAGCGATAGAGGTGGAGCCAGCAAATAGCAGAATGCCTTTTTGTTTGAACGTCCAACTCTGCCGCGTAGCTGGTGAAGGTCGCTAAGTCCGAAATGATGTGCCTCATTTATGATGATAGTGTTGGCATTTGGGATATCAAGTCCTGATTCGATGATGGCAGTAGTAACCAGCACATCGTATCGTCCGCTGATGAAGTCGAGCATTATTTTTTCCAGCTTCGAACCTTCCATCTGCCCATGAGCGATAGCAACTGAAGCATCGGGTATTAATCGCTGAATAATCCCAGCCAATTCCCTAATATTCATGATGCGGTTATTCACGAAAAAAACCTGTCCGCCTCTTGAAATCTCATATCGGATTGCATCGCGAATGACCTCTTCATTAAATGGATGTATTTCTGTTTGAACCGGATATCTGTTGGGTGGCGGGGTGTTTATTACGCTCAGGTCGCGGGCTCCCATCAGCGAGAACTGTAGAGTTCTTGGTATTGGGGTCGCAGTAAGTGTGAGGGTATCAACATTAACCTTCAGATTGCGAAGTTTCTCCTTGGAGGCTACTCCAAACTTTTGCTCTTCGTCAACAATCAGCAGTCCTAACTCTTTGAACTCAATATCTTTGCTTAAAATTCTATGTGTGCCTATCAGAATATCAATAGTTCCGTTTTTTATTCCTGCAAGCGTTTTTTTCTGTTCGGCGCTGCTCTTGAAGCGGTTGATATAATCTATGCGGCACGGAAAATCAGCCAATCGTCCGTTGAATGTTTGGTAATGTTGCAACGCTAATATGGTAGTGGGAACCAATACGGCTACCTGTTTCGACTCAGCCACGGCCTTGAATGCTGCCCTGATGGCTATTTCTGTTTTTCCAAATCCCACATCTCCGCAAACAAGGCGGTCCATCGGAAAGCTGGCCTCCATGTCTTTTTTAACATCGGCAGTGGTTTTGATCTGATCGGGTGTGTCTTCGTAAATAAATGAGGCTTCGAGTTCGTGTTGCAGATATGTATCGGGCGAGAAAGTCACGCCTTGTGATGCCCTGCGTTTTGCATAGAGAGCTATCAGTTCGCGGGCAATATCTTTAACTCTTTGTTTTGTGCGGCTTTTCAGGTTCTTCCATGCCGATGATCCGAGACGGTCAATGGCTGGAACCGCGCCATCCTTGCCTGAGTATTTGCTGATGCGATGAAGCGAGTGTATGCTTACGTAAAGAAGGTCGTTTCCCTTGTAGGTCAATCGTATAGCTTCCTGTTGCTTGCCGTTAACCTGAATCTTCTCCAGCCCTTCAAACCTTCCGATACCGTGGTCAACATGAGTAACATAGTCGCCAGGCTTGAGATCGCAAAGTTCTTTAAGTGTAAATGCCTGCCGGCTTGCGAACCCATCACGAAGGCGGAAACGGTGATAACGCTCGAAAATCTGGTGGTCGGTGTAGCATATAAGCTTTTTGTCGTGATCAGCAAAGCCTTCGTGCAACGAAAGTGTGATTGTGTCGAATAGAGAAGAGGCATCGGTAAGGCGGTTGTGTGCCAGATCGTCGAAAATCAACATCAACCGTTCCTGTTGTTTTGAATTGGCTGCTAAAAGAATATTCCGGTATCCCTTTCTGCGGTTTTCGTTCAAATCGTTGAACAGAAGGTCAATATTTTTATTGAAAGCCGGCTGCGGCGTTGTGTGGAATTGTATCTGTTCCATCTGTTCAGTCGCCCGTTCCATTCCGCTATGAATCTGCGGAAAACCGATTAATTGCCTTAAAAACTCCTCGCCAGTGCAAAATAATTCAGCCGGAGGTATATGTTTTATTGGGCTGCTGAGATTGCCGAACGCTTCTGCAGCCTTATCAAATTCTCTGGAAATCTTATTTGTTGCCTGCAATACGTTTGTGATCCAAATGGCTGATTTTTCGGGAAGAAACGCAACAAAAGGAAGCCTGTTTTCGCCAAGCGAGCGATCTTGAAGGTTTGGTATCACCGTGATGTGGTCGAGTCGATCAATACTTAGCTGCGTCAGCGGATTAAACGAGCGAATAGATTCAACTTTTTCAGCATCAAACTCTATTCTGAATGGATGATCGTTTGAATAGGAGTAGAGATCAACAAGCCCGCCACGAATTGCAAACTGCCCTGGTTCAATCACGAAATCAGTCCGTTCAAAGCCGTATTCGAGGAGCAGGTCGGTAACAAAATCCATAGTTACGGCTTCTCCGCACCTAAGCCGTAGAGTATGCTTGCTGATAAAATTTCTGTTAACCACTTTCTCGCTCAGGGCTTCAGGATAAGTAACGATTATAGCCGGGCGTGATGAGGCGCCAAGTCGTTTTAGTACCTCTGTGCGAAGCAGCACATTGGCATTGTCGGTTTTCTCGACTTCGTAAAGGCGACGGTAGGCTGTTGGATAAAACAATACCTGCTTGCGATGGAATGCCAGCTCTGTTTCTCCAAAAATGTTTTCAAGATCGTTCAAAAAATATGCTGCCTGTTCTTTATCCTCTTTAATCACAAGCATTGAGTTTCGGAAGGTGCGGTAAACCGCCGCTGCCATAAGCGCCTCCGATGAACCTGCAAGCCCCTTGATGTGAACCATGGCTCCAGAACTGTGCAATAACCTTTGCGCAATGTGAACTGCAGGCTCGCACGAAAAATATAAACCGGTTAGCTCTTCTCCCTTCAGAAATTTTGCAGATTACAACTGCAAAATTAACCAATTCGGGCTTCATGTCTCCCCCGAAGGGTGTTTCAACACGAACTAAAACGTTTAAGTATTGTCAAATGCTTAATCTGGGTTTATTGTTAGGTGCAATGCTGATTTGCTTATTTTTGCATGGCTCATGTTTACATGTGGCCATAAAATAGCTGTTGCGTTCATTATTATCATCACAAATACATTTACGATTATGAAAACTCTGACCCAACACTTGTTGCTGTTGGCAATTACCTGCAGCTCTGTAGTGGTTTTTGCTCAAGGCTCAATTCCATTTGAGACTGTTCCGGGCGATCCGCTAAACGCCCGCATCTACACCCTCAACAACGGGCTGACAGTGTTCACCTCTGTTTTTAAAGATGAGCCTCGCATTCAGACGTACATTGCCGTAAGGGCAGGCAGTAAGAACGACCCTGCCGAAACCACCGGGCTTGCTCATTACTTTGAGCACATGATGTTTAAGGGTACGCCCAATTTCGGAACCATTGACTGGGAAGCAGAACGCCCCTTGATTGAAAAAATCGAAAAGCTGTTCGAAAAGTTTAGGGTAGAAACCGATCCGGAAATACGCACAGCAATCTATCGAAAAATTGACAGCATTTCGTTCATAGCATCAAAGCTGGCAATTCCAAATGAATACGACAAGCTGATGACAGCTATTGGTTCGCAAGGCACAAATGCAGGAACTTCGCACGATTTTACGATTTACATAGAAAGTATCCCCTCGAACCAACTGGAAAACTGGGCTGTAATACAGCACGACAGGTTTAAACACAATGTTCTACGCTTATTTCACACCGAACTTGAAACGGTATATGAAGAAAAGAATATGTCGCTTACCAACGATAGCCGTAGGGCGAGTGAGGCAATGCTACGTGCTTTGTTTCCAAATCATCCTTATGGGCAGCAAACAACATTAGGAGAGGCTGAGCATCTGAAGAATCCGTCAATGAAAAATATCAGGGAATTTTTTGCAACTTATTACGTACCAAGCAACATAGCAATAGCCCTTTCGGGCGATTTTGACCCAGACAAAGCTGTGGAAATCATTAACCGCACATTAGGCCAGTTGCCTGCCGGCAAAGTTCCAGACTTTGTTATCAAAGAAGAGGAGCCTATTCTTTCGCCAAAAGAAGTTGAAGTTATTGGGCAGGAGGCTGAAAACGTGCGGATTGCTTATCGTTTTGCCGGAGCCGGCACCCACGAAGCTCTGTTAGGCGATATGCTTGCAATGATGCTCTCAAACGGAGAAGCCGGACTAATTGACTTAAACATCAACCAGAAACAGCGTGCTCAATGGGCTAATGCTCACTTTATGACTTTAAACGACCATTCGGCGCTTGTGTTAAGTGCGGGTAACAGAAGAGGGCAAACACTTGAAGAAGTACGCGATCTTTTACTCGAACAAGTTGAACTTCTTCAAAAAGGGGAGTTTCCCGATTGGATGCTTGAGGCTGCCGTAAACAACCTGAAGCTTCGGGAGATGAAGCGGTTCGAAACCAATGCAGGCCGCGCAATGAGCATGGCAATGAGCTTTATACGTAATATTCCGTGGAGCGATGCCGTAACATATATTGCCAGGCTCAACGCAGTTACCAAAGAAGAACTTGTAGCAAAAGCTAACGAAAAGCTGGGCAATAATTACGTTGTAGTTTATAAGCGTCAGGGAATGCCCGGCGATTTAGGACTGGTAGCAAAACCGTCTATCACTCCTGTGCATATTAACCGCGACGCCGAGTCGGAGTTCTTCAGAAAGGTCAAAAACACAGTAGTAGAGCCTATTAAGCCGGTGTTTCTCGATTATTCAAAGGATCTTACCCGCACCAGACTCCGCAATGGCTTGGAAATGCTCTATGTTCAAAACACTGAAAATGCAACTTTTAACCTGATTTATTATTTCGATTTCGGAAGTGATCATGATAAGATGATTAACCTTGCCGCTCAATACCTACAGTTCCTGGGAACGTCGCGATTAAGCTCTGAGGAAATAAGCCAGGAATTTTTTAAGCTTGCCTGTACCTTTTCGGTAACAGCTACAAGGGATCAAACCTCCATCTCTCTTAGCGGTTTAAGTGAGAATCAGGAAAAAGCGGTCAGGCTCCTCGAGGAGTTGCTTGTCGACTGCCAGCCGAATCAGAAGGCACTTGATAATTTAGTAGCTACGATCCTGAAAGCACGTGCCGATGCAAAAGCAAACCAGAATGCTAATTTTCAGGCCCTGGTTAATTATGCCACTTTTGGCCCGCTATCGCCAACCACCAATATACTTAGCGAAGCTCAGCTAAAAGCTTTAACACCTCAGGATTTGATCAGCATCATCCGCAACCTGAACAGCTATCCTCATACGGTGATTTATTATGGCCCGTTAAGCCTCAGGGATGCCAGAAGGCTGGTTCAAAGAGAACACAAGGTTCCTCGCCGCATGCTCACTGCACCTGAACCTATCCTGTTCGAAATTCAACCTACCGATGACAACCGTGTGTTCTTTGCCCATTACGACGCCAACCAAGCGTTTCTGCAAACTATCAGCCGTGGTGTGGATTATGATATGAACCTGATCCCTGAAGCCAGCCTCTACAATGCCTACTTTGGCGGTGGGATGAATGCAATAGTTTTCCAGGAACTTCGCGAACGACGCGGGCTTGCTTACACTGCTCGATCACGATACGCCACACCAGCCAGACCTAACGACCCATTTATGAATACCGGCTTTATTGCTACTCAAAACGATAAGGTTATTGATGCATTTGATGCATTTAACGAACTGTTCGACAGCATGCCTCTTTCAGAAAAAGCATTTCAGCTTGCACAGGAGTCAATCCTGAGTGAAATAGCAACCAACCGAATCACAAGGATGGGTATAGTTTGGGATTATCTTTCGGCTCGCAGAATGAACCGCAACTTCGATATAAGAACGAAATTGTGGGAGCAGATTCCAACCATGACGCTCCAGGATGTGGAAGCTTTTAACCATAAATTCATCCGCAACCGTCCAAAAACGTACGTTATACTTAGCAATGAAGCTCATATGGATTTCGATAAACTGCAACAACGCTATGGTACGCTTATCAGGCTGACAAGAGAAGATATCTTTGGATATTGATCAGATTAAGAGCTTCAAAATGAGGCCGGGCGTGCAATGAGCGTCCGGCTTTTTTTACATTAAAATTGCGCTGTAGGCCTCTACTGTTGGGTCAGTCTTTTTTACCAACCCCTGTAAAACGGTTCCCGGACCAACTTCTATGAAGGTTCGTGCTCCATGGTTTATCATATTAAGTACTGTTTGAGTCCACCTGACCGGCGAGGTGAGTTGCGCTATCAAGTTGGCCTTGATGATGTCCGGTTCAGTCGAAGGAAGCGCATTAACATTCTGGTAAATTGGACACATTGGAGTTTGGAAAGGCGTTTTTTCAATTGCTTGAGCCAATTCAAGCCGTGCTGGCTCCATCAGCGGCGAGTGAAACGCTCCGCCAACCTTGAGCGGAAGTGCTCTCTTTGCTCCTGCAGCCTTCAGCTTTTCACAAGCAAGTTCCACGCCCTTTACAGATCCTGAGATAACAAGTTGACCGGGGCTGTTGTAATTAGCAGGTACGACCACTTCACCTATTTCTGACAAAACTTCTTCAGCAACCTTGTCGTCGAGGCCAATGATGGCGGCCATTGTTGATGGATTTGCCTCGCATGCCTTTTGCATAGCCATTGCGCGCGCATAAACCAGACTCAGGCCGTTGTCGAGCGAAAGGGCTCCTGAGGCCACTAAAGCTGAAAATTCTCCGAGGGAGTGGCCGGCTGTCATTTCAGGTTGAAACTCTTCGCCAAGTAAGGTAGCAATGATAACAGAGTGCAGGAAAATAGCTGGTTGGGTTACTTTAGTTTGACGTAGGTCTTCATCGCTGCCTTCAAACATCAGCGTTGTTATCTTAAAACCAAGAATATCGTTGGCGTTTAAAAAAATTCGGCGCGCAGAATTGAATTTTTCAAACAAATCTTTACCCATGCCGGGAAATTGTGCGCCCTGTCCGGGGAAAATGTATGCCTTTTTGCTCATGGTAAGATGGTTTATCTCAGTGCAATTTTGAACTGATAAGGTGAAGGAATTCCGAACGGGTTTTTTCGATGGTGAAAGCTCCCGTGAAGTCGGACGTTGTTGTTACGCTGTTTTGTTTTTGAATACCACGCATTGACATGCACATGTGCACAGCTTCGATAACAACAGCTACGCCCAAAGGTTTTAATGTGCGAAAAACACTTTCCTTGATTTCGCGCGTGAGCCTTTCCTGAACCTGCAACCTGCGTGCAAAAGCATCAACAACACGGGGTATCTTGCTAAGGCCAACTATGTGTTCGTTTGGAATATAACCCACATGAGCCTTCCCGAAAAACGGCAGCATGTGGTGTTCGCACATTGAATACAGCTCAATGTCTTTAACAATAACCATTTCTTTGTAATCTTCCCTGAACCGTGCTGAGAGTATGATCTCGTCAGGGTGAAGGTCGTATCCGTGAGTAAGAAACTGTATTGCTTTTGCTACACGTTCCGGAGTTTTTTCAAGTCCTTCGCGTTTAACATCTTCGCCAATCAGTTTGATGATTTCAGCGTAATGATAGGAAAGTTTCTTTATAATCTCGGGGTTATAGATGTCAATCTTTTCATATCCATCCATCATGTTCTCTTTGACCATTTCTCGTACGATTTCGCCAGCCATAGGTTAATCAGGTATTTCCGTAATATTCAACGTAGTTATTTTCAGTTTCATAAAGTTTCACACAGTGTAGCGTTCCGCCCATAAGCTCTACAGGTGTTTCGAGTTGTTGCCAGATTGCTATTGCAAGATTTTCTGTTGAGGCAAGTTTTCCTTTCATGAATGGAACCTGGGTATTGATGTTTCGGTGGTCGAGCGGTTCGATCACTAATTCCCGAATGAGGTTGCTGAGGTTTTTCAGATTTACAACAAAACCTGTATCTGGATTCACTTCCCCTTTAACTGTAATAAACAGTACGTAATTATGCCCATGCCATTGAGGATTGGAACACTTCCCAAAAACTCTCAGATTTTGCTCGTCGGTAAAATCTTCGCTATATAAACGGTGAGCTGCGTTAAAATGTTCGCGCCGTGTGATATAAACCATGCGCCAGAGGTAATGTTGATTCTATGTTTCCTGTTATGTGGGTTTCACTTCTGCTATACTCCGTTCCATCTTGCATGTTCCGGTAAAAAGTGCGCCAGGTTCAACCGCAAGTTTGACAGTTGTGATATCGCCGGTGAACCGGGCTGTTTGTTTAAGGTTCAGTAGCCCCTTTACTGCGATTATTGCCTTTATTTCGCCTTCGAGTTCTGCGTTTTGACAGGTTATCTCACCTTCAACTATCCCTGTCTGGCCTACTACTACTTTTCCCGTCGATTGGATAGAACCGCTTACGTTTCCATCAATGCGAAGATCGCCGTTCGATACAATATCGCCTTTGATGACAGTTCCTTTCCCAATCAGGTTCACTGTTGCTACTTCTACAGAGTCCTTTTTTGCCATAATAGATATAACATTAGGTGTTAATATTACTGCAAATATAGCTGATTTATTCCTCAGGTTGTTTTTCTGAAAAAATCAGGTTACTCCTTGTAATGACGCGCAAAAAAACGCATGTACTCTGTAATGTCCTTGTCTCTGTAAAGAATGGGGTAATTTTCAGTTGTGATCACAAACGACCATGACTCAATATCTCGAATCGGCGCATATACATAATCGCTTGCGGTGATGGCATTAAAATAGACCATAGCAGGAACTTTTCCAGTGAAGTTGCCAACGGTAATCATCTGATGGTCTCTGTCGATAAGCACAGAGTTTATGCTTAAGTTATCGGCCCTGTGATTTCGCATGTTAAAATCGGAAATACGTATTCTGATTGCATCAATGTTTGCTATTCTGTGATTAACAATTAGCACAAACAGGTGGCTTGCATCGTTATTCAGACTGTATATAGAAGTTTCTTCTGCTTGCAGTTCCGTGGCCACTGATTCATCTTCAAAGCCATCGATGTTCAGAAATGTAAGTAAACCTTGTGCAAGAGGTACCACGTCGCTCGAGGGAAATTTGGAAATAAGTTGTTTAAGCCCATTGACCAAGGAATCCTGATTATAAATTTGTCCGACTGCCAAAGCATTAAGGTACGCAAACTTCGGGAGCAGTTCGGAGTCGGGAAAAGAGGAAAAAGCTTCGGCTGCATAGATAGGTACGATGCGGTGCATCCCGTTATGCAGCGCATGAAAAGCATCCTGATACAGGGCGTTTACTCTTGCCTTCCGTGCCTGTAATTCATCGAAGTAGGCGGGATTATTCAACATTTTTGCATACTCCGATTCGGGATATTTACTGATAACCTGATCTTTGTAAAATGCAGCTTTCCCTAGCTGCTGCATCATGGTGTGAAGACCGTAAAGATTAAACAGAACATCGAGTTCGTCGTTATATCCTGGAAATCGTTGCCTGTATTGTTCAAATGTTTCCGCAGCCCTTTGGTAATCAGTTAAACCCTCGCGAAGTAAAGTGCCCAGCATAAACTTTGCGCTTGCAATACGATAGTTTGAACTCGCCAGCAACTCCGGTGTAAGCGGGAGGTTCTGCAGGTATGTTTCATGGCCAAGAGGATCGGCTTCATTGGATTCTTTCTCTGTCATTGCGATTGTATCACCAGGGAGAGTTTCCTGCTTTTCCTGGTCGATATCCCAGGAATAGGTTCGCTTGTCGCTAAGACGCCAGTTGTCGGCTAATTTGCGACGTCCCCATCGCTTAGTAAATTCTGTGAATCCAAAACTTAATGCCTGGGGGTTGTAGAAATACCATGCTGCACTGGCAGTTGGGTCTCCAGCGCCAGGTGTAGAGCCGCGACCTGGTGTTGGCATTCCTCGCTCTCCACCTCCCGGTTGTATCATGTGCGATGCTGTTCCTGCTTCTTTTTCCTGGCGGGCCTCCAGTTCTTGCTGTTCAATCTCTGCCTTTTGTGCTTCTATTATTCTTTCGATTAGTGCATTGCGCTCTGATACAGGCATTCGCGCGACCATCTGGAGGCTGTCCTCATGTTGAATTATTATTATTTGCTCAGCAATATCCTGAAGAACATCAGTTTTATGCTCAAGAGTTTCATAATCGGGATGATCAAGCGGTAGAATCTGCATCAACGTATCATAGTAGTTGTAGGCTTTCACAAAATCAGGGATTGAAAAATAGAGGCCGGCAAGTTTGCGTGCCGACTGTATTTTCTGAAAGTCGTTACCTTCACTCACGGCTACAGATTGTTGCAAGTAGCGGATTGCCAGCGTATCATTGTTTTCGCGCAAAGCAATAGTGGCCAGCGCAAAGTATATCTGGTCATTAAACTCACGGTATTTGCTGTCGCGCAGAAGCCGGTTAAGCGACTGAATATACTCTTCACTATTCTCATGCTGCAAATCGAATGACTGCGCTATGTTTATTTTAGCATTGAAGTCCATCTCGAATGAGGGTCTGTCGTCAATCACTTTACGAAAATGCTCGGTTGCAAGAGAATGGTTTCCTTCGCTCTGGTAAATTTGTGCAAGGATGAAATTCATACGGGCCCTTAGCCTCCGGTTGCTTGTTTCAGTTGCTCTTTTAAGGTGTGGTTTTGCCGCCTGCAGATTTTGCTGTGAAACAAAATGATGGGCAAATACAACTGGTACATACTCAACTACCTGCCTGGGAAGTGTTCCTGCTGCGGCTTCATTTTGTAAAGTGTTCAAAATGTTAACAGCAACCTCATATTCCTGCAATTGTATATGTGTTCGGGCTAACCAGAGTTGGCTGGAGTAGCGAACTTCGCTTTTTTCGAATCTTGAAATAACAAATTCAAAAATCTGTCGTGCGCTGTAGTAATCTTGCTTGTAGAAATTCACCTTGCCGATGAGCATGTAACTGTCGGGAACTCTTCTAACCCGCTCTCTGCGTCCGAAAAACATAGAATGTCGGCGAATGACCTTTGCCGCTTTTTCAGTTGCGCGGTCTAAATGAGAATTTATAGCTTGCACTTGTTGAAGTGTGCCATAGTCTTCAACCTTTAACAGCTCAGTAAAGTTATCACTGCGATCCGCTTCAAGCTGCCGCAATCCTTCGTTAAAGCTCTCATATCCATTCCAGTAGGTGTTATAGTGAGCAGTAAGGTTATGGTAAAACCGTCGTGTAAATGTGTCTTTTTTCGTTGAGCAGCCAGCGAAAAATAGCACAGTAAACAGTAAAACTGCTGAGATATAAGGATATACGTTTATTCGCTTAGTCAAAGTTGCGGCAAAATTATTAAAGTATAACGCTGATGTGCAGGTGTATCGCATTCTAATAACTCAGTGAGTGCAAAAATATTTTATTTTCATGAACACTTCCACCCCTGAGTTTTAGGGGAAAAGGACAATGGGAACTTTTCAGGTGGGTACTGCTGCGAATTTCGCTCCTATGCCTCAGGTATCTGGTCAACAGCGCCCTGTGAACTAAAAAATACCGATATTTGCAACCGACTTGCAGGAGCTTAATAAATAGTTAAAAATATGGATATTACTCCCCGCGAAAAACAGGGAAAAAAGCACTGGGTTCAACGATTGCGTGTAAAGTATCGCCTTGTAATCAGGGACGATGAAACTCTTGCTGAGAAAATATCCTTTCGTCTTTCACGGCTTAATGTTTTTGTGCTTACAGGCTCAATCTCCATTCTACTTGTTATTCTCACAATATTTATAATCGCTTTCACTCCTTTAAGGGAATACATTCCTGGTTACACCGATGTAGGTCTTGGAAAAAGAGTTTATGAGCTTACTCTTCTAACCGACAGTCTTGAGCAAGTCATTCGGTCGAACGATCGTTATCTGTCGAATCTAAGAAGGTTAATGTTGGGCGAACTGCCTGAAGAGTTTCACCGCATTGAACGCGACACTTTAACGCATCGTGACTTCACCGGAGTACAAGAGCGTAGGAAAGCCGATTCACTGTTGCGTTTGGAGATTGAAGCTGGTCTTCGGCAATTTACACATGGCGGTGTTGACGATCGTCTCCCCCGACGAAGCGGTTCTGAAAACATCACATTTTTTGCACCTCTTAAAGGCATCATTACCAGTCCGTTCAATCCTGCAGAACGACATTTTGGAATTGACATCGTTGCCAGGGATAATGAAGCTATTAAAGCAACCCTCGATGGTGTAGTTATACTTGCAAACTGGACTATTGACACTGGCTACGTGATAGCATTGCAACACCAGGGAAATTACATCTCAATCTACAAACATAATTCGGTATTGCTCAAACAGGAAGGAGCCTTTGTTAGAGCTGGTGAACCTATTGCAATTATTGGTAAAACCGGAGAGCTTACTACCGGCCCGCATCTTCACTTCGAGTTATGGTTCAACGGAAATCCAGTGAACCCCAAGGATTATATGACATTCTGATCCAATGAAAAAACGGATTGCCATTCTCGGTTCAACCGGCTCGATAGGAACTCAGGCGTTAGAGGTGATCAGAGCACATTCCGGTTTATTCGAAGCTGAGGTACTAACAGCGCATTCAAATGCCCAATTGCTAATCGAACAGGCTTTAGAGTTCAACCCAAATGCCGTTGTAATTGGCAATGATAATCTATATAAATCAGTGTGCGATGCCTTAATACCGCGCGGCATCAAAGTGTTTGCCGGCAAAGAATCATTGACACAGATCACATCCCTCGACTCAATTGACATGATTCTCAACGCTCTGGTAGGATTTTCAGGAATGGAACCTACCGTTGCTGCCATCAATGCTGGCAAGGATATCGCATTGGCCAACAAAGAATCGCTCGTTGTAGCCGGCAATCTTATCACCAGCCTGCTCAGAACAAAAGATGTGTTATTACTTCCTGTTGATTCAGAACATTCTGCCATTTTTCAATGCCTTGTGGGCGAACAATTCAATAAGCCTGAAAAAATTTATCTTACTGCCTCCGGAGGACCATTTCGGGGATTACAACCCGCAGACCTCGAGCGTGTTACAAAAGAGCAGGCATTGAAACATCCAAACTGGAGCATGGGCTGCAAGATAACAATTGACTCGGCAACCCTTATGAATAAAGGTCTCGAAGTGATTGAAGCCCACTGGTTGTTCAATCTCTCCGCGGCTCAAATTGAAGTGTTGGTTCATCCACAATCAATCATACATTCAATGGTGTTGTTTGCAGATGGATCTGTAAAAGCCCAACTCGGCCAACCCGATATGCGACTACCCATTCAGTATGCTTTATCATACCCGTTTCGGCTTCCATCGCGTCATCCAGTTACCGATTTTATCAAAAATAGCCCACTCACATTCGAAAAGCCTGATCCCATTGCTTTCCGCAGCCTTGTTCTCTGCTATCAGGCGCTTGAAACTGGCGGTAATATGCCCTGCATTCTCAATGCAGCCAATGAAATTGCAGTAAATGCGTTTCTTAATGATAAAATCGGTTTCACAGAAATGAGCCGGCTGATTGAGAAATGTATGCAAAATGGTCATTTTATCGCCAATCCAACTTTAGACGATTATATTTCGACCGATAATGAAACCCGGCGCATAGCGTTGGAATACCTAAACCGATAATAATATTACAAATGGAAATCGCTGTCAGAGTACTGCAATTGTTGCTTAGTCTTGCCATCCTGGTTATTGTTCATGAGCTTGGACATTATATAACGGCCAGAATTTTTCGAGTACGGGTCGAACGGTTCTATCTGTTTTTCAACCCATGGTTTTCGATATTTAAGTTTAAATATGGTGAGACCACTTACGGGATGGGTTGGATTCCGTTGGGAGGTTACGTTAAAATATCCGGAATGATAGATGAGTCGCTCGATAAGGAGCAGCTCAGCAAGCCTCCGCAACCACATGAGTTTCGATCCAAACCTGCCTGGCAAAGGCTAATCATCATGGTTGGTGGAGTAACGGTTAATATTCTCCTGGCTTTTGTAATATACATCTCAGTGTTGGCTGTATGGGGCGATAAATATCTTCCTTCTGAAGAGGTACGCTACGGCATCACTGTTGACTCACTGGGTCATAGCATGGGGCTGCGCAACGGCGACATGATTCTTGCTGTAAACAACAAAATGACTGAGGATTTTTTTGAGATCCCATCTCTAATCCTGCTTGAACAAGCACAAACAATCACTGTTCTGCGCGAAGGGGAAGAAGTTGTAATCCAGGTGCCCGACAATATCATTCCGCGAATTTTGCAGGAACGTACTCCTGGTTTCATCGGCATCCGAACCCCATTCAAAATCGAATCAGTAATGAAAGATTCACCGGCGAAGCAAGCCGGACTGCAACCTGGCGACAGGATCATAGGCGTTTCCGGTCAATACCTGCCTTTTTTCGATCAGTTTCGAAGCGAAGTAAGTCAACGCCGCGGAGAAACTGTTGAAATAACCACAATCCGCAACAACGACACGCTACAGATACCGGTAACCATAAATGCCGAAGGAATGATAGGCGTTCGTCCGGTTCAGGACATGGAAGAACATTTCCAACTCAAAGAAAAGCAATTTACACTGCTCCAGGCCATTCCTGCCGGCATAACAAGAGGTTATGAGGGCGTTGTAAATTACCTGAAACAGCTACGCCTTATTTTTTCCCCACAAACAAGGGCTTACGAATCGCTTGGAGGATTTATTACCATAGGAAGCATCTTTCCGGCAACGTGGAATTGGCAAGCTTTCTGGGAACTTACCGCATTCCTCAGCATCATGCTGGCAATTATCAACATCCTGCCAATCCCCGCTCTCGACGGCGGACATGTAATGTTTTTGCTCTACGAAATTATTTCGGGCAGAAAACCAGGCGATAAATTTCTTGAGTATGCGCAGATGATAGGTATGTTTCTGCTCCTTGCTTTAGTAATCTTTGCGAACGCAAACGATATCCGGCGACTCTTTTAGCCTTCTGACTGATTATCCCGGCTTTTACTGTCAGTTTTTGGCAAGGTAACCGGCAACGCCATCGTGCGTAGCCTTCATAGCTTCTTTTCCAGGCTCCCAGTTGGCAGGACACACTTCGCCTTTTTCTTCGAAATAGCGGAGCGCATCGAGCATGCGCAAGGCTTCATCCACATTGCGACCTAACGGAAAATTGTTAATCAACTCGTGGTGTATTACCCCTTCACGATCAATCAGAAACAATCCACGGTAGGCGATCATTGGCCCTGTAGCAACCATTTTTCCCTCTTCATCCCATTCATAATCGCCAGCCAGAACACCAAAATTCATACTGATGGTTTTGTCGGTATCGGCTACTACCGGATAGGTAATGCCTTGAATTCCGCCATCGCTTTTTGAAACCTGCAACCAGCCCCAGTGCGACTGCTCGGTATCGGTTGAGCAGGCTACCACAGCGCAGTTACGCTTTTCAAACTCCGGAAGTTGTTCCTGAAAGGCATGTAACTCGGTGGGACACACAAAAGTAAAATCCTTAGGATAAAAGAAGAAAACTACATACTTTGTCCCCAAGTATTTATCCAGGCTGAAATCATCAACAATTTCTTCGCCGTTGATAACGGCATGTGCTTTAAATAGCGGAGCTTTTTTCCCAACTAACGACATGGTTTTAATTTATATGGTTAAACAAAAAGTAAAGTTTTGTTGCTATGCTGTAACAACAAAACTGTCATAAAAAAGTTTTTTGTGAAATGGAATTTAGCAGATCTGTGGAGTTAGATTTCCCACGTATCTCCGCTTAGGAGCAAGTCGTCAACGTTTTTGATAGGACTGTTGGCTTTGTAATATTCAATCTGGGCAACCACCAGGTCGTCGTAGGTTGGGTACATAGCAGATCGGATCACGCCCATTGCAACAGGGAAGAGTGGAGGCTTCATTTTGGCGAGCATTGTATGTATGCCAGGGTCCTTTTCGTACTGATCGTGAATTAGAACATCTTCTTCTTTTATCCCATTTTCTCCGATGGTTACCACTTCGAGGAGTGTGTTGTTTAGCCTGATCCCTTTATTGCGTTCTTTACCGAAGATCATCGGCTCGCCGTTTTTCAGGATAATCTGATACTCATCGCGGGTTTCCTTGGATGTGATATTAGAATGCGCCTTATCGTTGAAGATTATGCAATTCTGCAATATTTCCACTACCGAAGTACCGTCATGGCGTGCTGCTTCAAACATCACATCGGTGAGGAGTTTAAGGTTAGTATCTACAGCACGGGCAAAAAATGTACCCTGCGCTCCCATAACCAGTTCGCCGGGATTGAATGGGTGCTCAATTGTGCCTTGCGGAGATGTTTTGGTAACCGCTCCCATTGGTGTAGTAGGGGAATATTGACCCTTTGTAAGCCCATAGATCTCGTTGTTGAACAAAAGAATATTGATATCAATATTACGACGAATGGTGTGAATGAAGTGGTTTCCGCCAATTGCCAGTGCATCGCCGTCGCCGGTAGCCACCCACACACTGAGATGCGGATTGGCAATCTTAATGCCAGATGCAATGGCAGCCGGCCTGCCATGTATCCCGTGAAATCCGTATGTGTTCACATAATAAGGAAACCTCGAAGAGCATCCAATGCCCGAAACAAGCATGAAGTTCTCTTTCCGATACCCAATTTTTGGAAACACATTTGCTACGGCAGCCAGAATCGGGTATGCTCCGCACCCGGGACACCATTTCACCATCTGATCGCTGACAAAATCCTCCTTTGTCAGTTCAACTGAGGACCGCTCAATGGTTGTATTTTCGGTTTTCATTTCTCCTCCAGAATTTGATTGAACTTAACCTTCGATTCATTTACCATGAAAGGCAAACATTGAACCTTATTGAATTGCAAGTATTTAAACTGAGGCAGTTGCATCCGCAGGTAGGCGACAAATTGCCCCATATTTTGCTCACATACCACGATCTTTTTATACCTACCAAATACCTCGGCGGTGTTTTTAGGAAGCGGCATAATGTAATGGAAATGAGCCAGACTGATGCTTTTTCCCTCAGCCTGTAACTCCTGTACGGTATTAAGCATCGAACCTTCGGTGCTTCCCCAACTTACAACGAGCAATTCACCGCTTTCAGCGCCAACTACTTGTTGTTCGGGGATGTAATTGGCAACGAGATCGACTTTTTGCTGCCTTAGCTTTACCATTAATTCATGATTGAGTGGGTCGGTGGTAACCACTCCTTTTATATGTTCCTTCTCAAGCCCTCCAACTCTATGGCGGAGTCCTTCAGTTCCCGGAATCGCCCATTCCCTTGCCAGTGTTTCAGGATTTCGTCGGTATGGTTTGTAGTCGCTGTTAGGTTTGGCGATTGGGGGAGTAATCGGAGGTAGGTCGGATGTTTTGGGAATTCGCAACAGTTGTGATCCGTTACCAAGGTTTCCATCGGTGAGAAGAATCACAGGTGTCATGTGTTCCATCGATAGTTTTGCCGACATGTATGCATAGTGAAAACAGTTGGCTGGCGAGGATGCCGCAATTACAATCAGCGGGCATTCGCCGTTGCGGCCAAATAACGCCTGAAGCAGATCTGACTGCTCGGATTTTGTTGGTAGCCCTGTTGAGGGGCCTCCGCGCTGAACATTAACAATCACCAGAGGAAGTTCAGTCATGACGGCAAGCCCAATGGCCTCACTTTTAAGCGATAACCCGGGACCCGAGGTTGTTGTTATCGCCAGCGATCCAGAATAGGATGCTCCTATGGCTGAACAAATACCGGCAATTTCATCCTCGGCTTGAAAAACCTTCGCTCCTAACGATTTATGCAACGACAGTTCTATCAATATTTCTGTAGCCGGGGTTATTGGATACGATCCCAGAAACAAAGGTCTTCCCGATCGCTCGGCGGCAGCAAGAAAACCCCATGCCGTTGCCACGTTCCCCGTAATATTGCGATAGCGTCCTTTTTCCAATGGAGCAGGAACTACTTCAATCCTGGCTGCAAGAGCCTCAATCGTGTCGGCAAAATTATAACCTGTTTCAAGAACAATCTTGTTGGCTTTAAGCAACTCAGGCTTTTTCCCGAATTTCTCCTGCAAAATATGGAAGGTGTTTTTCAACTCATAATTAAACATAAACACCAGCATCCCCAAAGCAAACATATTACGGGTTTTCTCTGCGATCTTTATTCCGATTTCGTGCTCTTTGAGGCATTCACGCGTTAATGTGGAAATTGGAACTTTTATGAGATTATATCTTTCTAAGCTGTTGTTGTCGAGCGGATTCGAAGTGTAACCGGCTTTTGCGATGGCTTTTTCTTCGAACGTGTCGCTGTCAACGATGATTGTAGCTCCATCCTTTGCCCATTTCAGATTCGACCGCAAAGAGGCAGGATTCATGGCAACCAGCACATCACACATATCACCTGAGGTGTGAATTTTGCTGTGCCCGAAGTGAACCTGGAATCCTGAAACGCCGGCAATAGTATTATGGGGCGCTCTGATTTCGGCGGGATAATCGGGGAAAGTGGCTAAATCATAGCCTGCAAGAGCTGTAGCATCAGAGAATAGAGTTCCTGTAAGTTGCATCCCGTCGCCTGAATCCCCGGCAAACTTAATCACTACCTCATCCTTCCTGATTGCTGGCTTTTTCTTGGTTTTACTCATGTCGAGTGACTTGTAATTGGTTTGCGGCAAAGTTAAAGGTTTTGTAACACTTCAATCGGTTTCCTTAACAGTATTTTAATATAGCTTTAAAATCATATCGCTGCCTGTGGTATTAGAATCGGTTCGCACGAAAGGGGTATCTTAAACGAGTTCAATAAGTTAAATTAGTACATCTCAGCGAGATTTAATCTTGCAGCCCTCTTATTTAAATTCATTCTAAAATCCTGATTGTCTGATGCTATTCCGATTTTATCTTATATTTGTCGCACAATTTGCATCACTATATTAGAAATTTAAAGTAATAAAGCCATGACTTACATTATTAACGACGATTGCACTGCCTGTGGGAGTTGCATTGACGAATGTCCTGTAAATGCTATTACAGAAGGTGATATTTATGTGATTGACCCGGACGTTTGTACTGACTGTGGCGCTTGCGCCGATGTTTGCCCGGTTGAGGCAATCCATCCCGCCTAAGGTTATCGCTTAAAAAACGACTCTATAAAAAGCTGCCTCTGCTTAGATGCAGCTTTTTGTTTATTCTGGTTCGCAGTTTACCCTTATTCTACTTTTTCAACTGGCGGTCGTCTTCCCTTTTTGAAATTCTATGTACGAACTTACCAATTCCAAAACCCAAGGCAGCTCCTGCGATCACATCGCTTGGCCAGTGATGAATAGACACTCTTGATAATGACGCAATTGCAGCAACCGAATAACACAAAACAGGTATCCATGGTTTATCGCGATATTCTGTGGCAATTACGGTCAGTAGTGAAAATGCGAGCGTTGCATGACGCGATGGGAAAGAGTTGTGATTGAATCCACCCAGCGGACCATCCCACTGCCTGGGGTTAATTTGAACGTTACTTTCTGGCCTGTGACGCTGAAAAGCGTACTTGAGCAAAGTAGAGGCAGCCAAACCGTAACCCCACGATTGCGCCGACGCCAGAGCTGTTCCCCGGGCACGCTCGTCGCCAAAAATATACATCCCTGCAACAACCGGAGCCGCCAACAGTCCGTTGCCAGCCGGAGAAAACAGGTAGCGATGTAACCGGTTATCAACTGTGGGCAAATTCTGGTTAACGTATTCGAAGAGTTCCTTGTCGAACCGGTAAGCTAAAACCAGCGAAGCAGCTACCGAACCTGCTGTTGCCCACTGCTTGGGCTGCCATTGCAGCGGCCTGAAAGGAAGAGCTATTCCACTCCTCAGGCCGTGAATTATGAATTGTTTACTTAATCGTGTGTGAAGAAACGGTTCTGGCGAAAAACTGCAGATCTGCGGCATATTATATCCTAATCGAAATGCTGCTGGTTCTAAGCCTTTGTTGGATTTGAGTGTAATATAGCTTTGCGCGGTTTGTGCCTGCATGCATGTAATAATCCCACACGCTAACACAAAACAGGTTAGCAATTTACGCCAGACAGTTAATTGGAAACGGATAGGCATAAGGTTTATATTTTTCAACTCCAACAGAATAGTTAGCGTATTACAGCGCCTGTATCTTTTTGCAATGCCGTAACAATATTGTGGATCGTTACACCAACTTCTTCATCTGTCAAAGTTTTGTGCAGATGCTGTAGTGTAAGGCTCACAGCATAAGATTTCATTCCTTCGGGAATCTGATCGCCCTGATAAATGTCGAAGAGACTTAAATGCTTTAACAGCTCTCCTCCTGCACTCCTGATGCATTTGTCAACAGCAGAAAACTCAACCTCCTTATCAAGCAAAAAAGCCAGGTCTCTGTTAACTTCCGGATATTTGGCAAGCGGTTCGAACGACAATGGGTGTAACCGTGATATGCACGCAACACAATAATCCCAGTCAATATCTGCATAAAACACATCCTGCCGTATGTCGAAATAGTGTGTAACCTTATCCGAAAGCCTTCCTAACTCAGCTAAAGGCTTGTTATTGAGCATCCATACCAGAGAGTAATCGAAAGCGGGATGATTGCCATTAGCCTCGGTGACTTTGTTGAAATCAATTCCTAATCTCTTTAATGAACGTTGGGCAACATTTTTCAAGCGAAAGAAATCATTGTTTCGATCTTCTGAATACCATGATGAAGGATATTGTTTGCCCGTTAGGATTATTGACAGGCGTCTTTTTTCAATGTACGCGCCAAGCGGATTTTCTGATGGCCTCGATTCGCCATTGCAGGAGTAAACTATCCCGAATTCATAAAGTTGCAGGTTCGGAATCTTCCTGTTAATATTAAAAATTACTGTTTCTAATGCACCAAACAGAAGGGTTTGCCGCATTGCGTCGAGGTCGCGACTGATTGGATTTAGTAGTCTGACATATTTTGCTTTGTCTACAATGCCAAGTTCTTCTGCCAGGGATTCTTTCGTAAGCGAATTGCACATGATCTCATTGAAGCCATTTGACGAGAGCCAGTCGGAAATCGTGTTTTTTAACCTGACCTGATCGGGCTTCTCGCACGGCGAGATAGAAAGCTTCAGTGGCTTATCGAAATCAATATTGTTGTAACCATAAATACGAAGGATCTCCTCGATTAAGTCTGCCGGACGGGTTACATCATGCTTCGCAGGCGATACAACCACAACCAATCCATCAATGTGCTGTTCGTATATCGTAATACCAAGCCATTCAAGGATTCGATGCACAATTGCCGGAGCGATGTTATTCCCTATCAGATTATTGATCTCTTTGTATGAAATTTCAATCTGTTTGCCAGAAACGGGGAATGGATAAATATCAGTAATTTCTGATGCTACGCTGCCTCCTGCTATATCGAGGATTAAAGCGGTTGCCCTTTTAAGAGCTGTTACAGTTATATTGGGATCAGTTCCACGTTCAAACCTGAATGATGCATCGGTTTTCAAGCCATGGTGCTTCGAAGTACGGCGAATTGTTATAGGGTCGAAACAGGCGCTTTCGAGAAACAGGCATGTTGTTGACTCGTTCACAGCAGAATCTGTTCCGCCATATACCCCTGCAATACACATTGCTTCGTCGGTGTTACAAATCATCAAATCGCTGGCAGTGAGATTTCGTTGGATGTGGTCGAGAGTTACAAAAGGAGTTCCTTCGGCCAGTTTTTTTACAATCACTTTGTTTCCGGATATTTTGTTGGCGTCGAATGCATGCAATGGTTGACCCATTTCGAGCATCACGAAATTTGTAATGTCAACAATATTATTGATAGGTCGCACGCCGGAGGCGAGCAGAAAATCCTTTAGCCATTGCGGCGAATCCTTCACAGTGATATCGCGAACCGTAACACCGGAATACCGAATACAGGCCTGATTGTCTTCAACTACCAGTTCAATTGCAAGTGAATTATCTGATTCAGGGAGTTGTATTTCCTCAGGCAAACGGAGTGTTTTCCATCTGGTTGGGTCAGAAGGATATTGAGCGTTCCAGGCGGCAGTAAGGTCACGGGCTATGCCAATATAGCTGAGGGCATCGGAGCGGTTTGGCGTTATACCAATTTCGAGTATTGTATCGGTAACTACGTTAAAATATTCGGCGGCCGGCGTTCCGGGAACCGCTTTTGGGTCAAGAACCATGATACCTTCATGTGAGTCGCCGATACAAAGTTCATCCTCGGCACAAATCATGCCTTCCGATTCAATACTACGAATCCTCGTTTTGCCTATAACCATTGTTTTGCCGCCATGATGGAGCGTTGTTCCGACGGTAGCAACTGCAACTTTCTGTCCGGCTTGAACATTTGGGGCTCCGCACACTATATTCAGGGGTTTGTCGTCGCCTATATCAACGGTAGTAATTGTGAGCGCGTCGGCGTTTGGATGCTTTTCGCATGTAAGTACCTTGCCTACAACAATGCCTTTTAAGCCTCCCTTCACTGATTCGTAGTGCTCTATGCCCTCAACCTCGAGGCCGCTGTTTGTAAGCAAACGAGCAATGTTTTCAGGCTCGTCGTAAATGCCTGTATATTTTTCGAGCCATTGGCATGAGATCTTCATCGCTTAGCATATTGGTTTTCAAAGTGTGCAAAAGTAATCAATACAGCAGTAAGCTGGAAAATTTCATTCGGCCGTGATGATTAGTGGTAATCTTCCGCCCGATGTTAAGCTTTTGTTGTCTGGCCGGTGCATGCAGTAAAAGGTTTTCACAGGATTTTTACCCATTGCGACCGATTTTGAGGAAGTTGTTTCAGGTGTACCCGTAAAGGCGTGTTTGCAGCGCTTTGTAGGTACAAATCGTTCTGAAGCAGTTGTTCAATAGTGGTTCGAACTGTTTCTAAGAGTTCCTGGTCTTTAGCCAGATCAAACAATCTGAATTCGATTACACCGCTTTGTCTTGTGCCGGCAAGCTCGCCTGGACCGCGGAGTTGCAGGTCAACGTTAGCAATCTCAAAGCCATCGTTGGTTTTCACCATTGTTGCGATCCGCTTTCGGGCATCGTCAGTGAGTTTATAACTGGTCATCAGTATACAATAGCTTTGGTCGGCCCCGCGACCAACGCGTCCGCGCAGTTGGTGTAGTTGCGACAGTCCAAACCGCTCCGCATTTTCGATCACCATTACCGAAGCGTTCGGAATATCTACTCCAACTTCAATTACGGTTGTAGCAACCATAATTTGGGTTTCTCCTTTAACAAAACGCTGCATTTCATAATCTCTGGCGTCTGACTGCATCTGACCATGAACAATACTAACGGCATACTGTGGTAGCGGGAAGTCGCGCACAATGCTTTCATAGCCATCCATCAAGTCCTTCAGGTCGAGTGTTTCTGATTCATAAATAAGCGGATACACCACATACACTTGTCGGCCGAGAGCTATCTGTTGCCGCATGAACCCAAACAACCATAACCGATGCGAATCGAAGTAGTGCAGCGTTTTTACTGGTTTACGCCCGGGGGGCATCTTGTCGATTACTGAGTAATCGAGTTCTCCGTACAATGTTAATGCTAACGAGCGGGGTATAGGTGTTGCGGTCATCACAAGTATATGAGGCGAAACATCATTCTTGTTCCACATGCTTGCCCGTTGCTCAACTCCAAATCGGTGCTGCTCATCAATAACAACAAGTCCAAGATTGCTGAACTGAACCGACTCTTCAATTAAGGCATGGGTTCCTACCAGGATTGCAACCGTGCCATTATTCAGTTGTTTATGAATGTTGGTTCTCTGCGAACCCTTTACAGAACCAGTAAGTAGTTCAACGGTTATGTTCATCCCCTGCAGCATTCGGCTGAGAGTATTATAGTGTTGTTGGGCAAGAATTTCGGTAGGAGCCATCATACAAGCCTGATAGCCATTGTCGATTGCAAGGAGCATTGCCATTAGGGCTACTACTGTTTTCCCACTGCCTACATCGCCCTGCAACAGCCTGTTCATCTGCTTTCCCGAGCCAACATCAGCTCTGATTTCACGCAAGACCTGTTTTTGGGCTTCTGTAAGCTCAAATGGCAGGTGCTTGTGGTAGAATGTGCTAAAACAGTCTCCAACTTTTACAAATCGGTGCCCGGGAATGGCAGTCTTCCTGTGAAAGCGATGTTGCAAAAGTGGCAGTTGGCTAAAAAACAATTCCTCGAATTTGATCCTTGTGCGAGCCTTTGCAAGCGCCTCATTGCTTTCAGGAAAATGAATGCTGAGCAAGGCCTCTTCCCTGCTAACGAGACTATGTTCTCTGATAACTTTCTCGGGAAGCACTTCGGGAACAAACCCTTTGAGCTGGGCAACAAGGTTGCGCATTAACTGCGCGATCCCCTTGCTGTTTAACCCTTTGGATTTGAGCTTTTCGGAAGTGTTGTAAAAGGGTTGTAAAACTTCTCCACCAATCACTTTGGCTTCGGAAAGCAGTTCAATGTCGGGATGGGCTATGTTGATACGGTTGCCGAACAAGGTTGGTTTCCCAAAAACCAGATATTCGCTGCCTATGTTTATTTTATCACGAATCCATCTTAACCCCTGAAACCACACAAGTTCCATTTCGCCAGAGTTGTCTCTCAAGGTAGCTACCAACCTTGAATGTCGTTTTGCTCCATGCTCCTGTAGCGCAACCACAATGCCACTTACCTGTGCAAAAGGTTGATCGGGTCGTAAATCGCGGATCCTGATAATCTGGCTTCTGTCGACATAACGAAATGGGTAATGCATTAACATGTCTTCGAAAGTGTGTATACTCAACTCCTTTTGCAAGATTTCGGCTCTTGCCTGCCCAACCCCTTTCAGGTATTCAATTGGTGTGTGCAAGTGAGGAGCATACATAGCGATAAAATTGAGGTTGTAGAGAAAGCAAAGTTACTAAAACCAAAAAGCCCTTCGCTTCGAAGGGCTTTTTGGTTTTTATGGTTTAGGACGATCGGGCTAATATTCCCAAAGGTCGCTTTCCCACATGAAGATTTCGTGTTTTATTCTTTCCGACTCGAGCAAGGCATCGAGTCCGATGGCATAATCGCTGATCAGCCTATCGAATTGGTTTTCTTCCTTATAAATATAACTGGCAAAAATTCTTTTCAGAAAAACGTCGTCGAATGTAAGGCGTTGAGCGCTATTGTGAGAATTGAAAACCTGTGCTCGGGCCAGCACGTTTCTAGCCTCTGGAAAATAAATCCAGAATAGAGGTTCGTGTCCACGAAACTCTCCTCGTTCGTCGAAGTTGTCGCGCACGGGGCATAGTCCAAGAATTCTCACCTCCATCACCGAACGTTGTTTGTCGAAGAACCAATCCTCTTTTATGCGAAAGCGTCTTACATCCATTGGATTAAAGCGTTGCGCAATTATAGTATCGAACCACTCGTAAGGTGGAGTTGGACGCTGCATTCGGAGGGTATCAACACGTTCAAGCCGGCGCATAAGTTCATGATAAGTAAGCGGAACAAGGAACTCATCGGTTGGTGTCGTAGCATCGTAAGCCGTAATCGAGCCTTCCCTGAGTGCGTCCATGAGTACTGTGATGAGGTTGCGCCAATCACTGTGTGGGAACTCGGGAAAATAGAACGGTTGGTTCATCCTCTCGCGCAAATCGATCACACGCCAGATTCTTTTCGACCACACCACATCGGCTTCGCGAACCCAGGGATATGGTATTGGGCGGTTATCTATAATATTCCGTTCGTCATAAACGGAATTGCGCGGTGGTGTGTCGAGGATTTGCCCTGTTGCAGCAACAAATGGCAGGATTGCCAGCAGAGCAAGGGTGGCTGCAATGGTTACTCGTTTCATAGAAGGAATCATTATTGTATTTTGGTTCAAAAATTTTTACTACATTATATTGAGGTTTATGCTGCCTAACCGGCGGCTACCGTCCGGACCGACGGCGGAGATATTTTCTAACCAAATTCTATCGCCGCGTCGTGCGTTTTGTATCACAGTTCGCATTTCATCTGTGAGCCTGTTTCCCCTGCCCTGAAATTCAATAATGTCGCCGGCACGTGTAGCCACAAAAGAGAAAGAGGTAATCTCAAAGCTGAGGTCGAATTCGAAATCAGCCGGCATTGATGGGATAATGGCAGGAGCTGCCAGCAAGCGGTTTCTATCAATCGGGCCACCTGACACCCCTGCAATCATGGCCATTGGATCGGGCACTCTTTTAACCCTGTACTCGGAGGTTCCCATTACACGCCCGGCAGCTTCTACTGTAATTACTGCCCGTGGCGCATCAGGCACTCGAACAATCCATTGATTTCCATCCCTGCGTATTGTTCCAACTGAAATAGTGGGCTGGATTTGCAGGTCGGCAATTCCCCCTACCGATATACTCACTGGGTTATCAACTCCAACATAGAACACGTTCATCCTGGTGGCGCTTACAGTGAGCGAAGGAGGTGCAACGATGTATTGGTGACTAAACGGATAAGATACTGTTTCTCCCATCGGATTGGTAATGCGAATCACTCCGGCAAACCGTTTGATACCTTCGGAAACTGCCGGAAAACTAACCCTGGCTATACCTTCCTGTCCTGTGATTGGTCGTGCATTGCGGAGGTTTTGATCATTCACACTTTCTGCACCATCCACAATGAATACTTCAGGATTGATTTTTGAGTCATAGGCTGCCACAAGTATTTCTGCTTCAAATTTATCGCCGAGAAACACATAGTTGCTTGTAGGAATAACCCTTGCTTCAACCCTGTCGAATCTGAAACTTTCGGCATCAATAGCAGCGAACAGATGGTTCACTATATCAAATTCAGCGTTCTGTACTTCGTTTATAAGTTTATTGAGAATCGTAACATTGGCTGCAAGTATAGTGTTGTAGAAGTTATACATTTCCCAATTCCTTTCGGCTCCACCTTTATCAAAGAAAGGTCCCTGAGTATCAAGTCCTAACTTAATTCTATCCCTGTCAACAGGGTCAAGTACTCCAAGAACTCCTTCCCTGAATTCATCAACCCGCCGTCGCAGTCGGTATGATTCTCCACCTGAACCGTCGTGCGAATCACCGATGAAAAAAGCTGTAGTTCGCTCGCGCTTGTCTTTTGTTTGAGCTTCGCGTAATGTAATGCCTCTCGCCTCTTCCTCAGTAATCCTCTCGGAAAATGCTATTGCAGCATATTTTACCGAGTCAATGTATCGTATTAAATCATTTGACAGATTCCTGACATACATTGCCTTTTCGAAATGAGGCCCTACCCTTTCCGGGTTTAACTCGTGTTGTTGCTCAAATCTATGATAAGTGCCTTCTATTTTCTTATGGAAGTTCTTATTCGTGGATTCAATGGTTTCATTCACCACCACAAAGGCATCCAAAACTTCAACTGACACATTCAATGCAAGCAGCGCCGTGAGTACAAGGTACATCATGGCAATCATCTTTTGTCGTGGCGTTTCTTTGTATCCGGCCATTTTTGTTAAAAATTTTTATAGTTTATGTACCGAATCTATCATTTTGCTGAAACGTTCATAGCTGCCAGCATGTTTCCATACACGCTGTTCAATGCGGCAATCCTTCGTGTCAGGGAGTCCAATTCTTCTTTATACTTGTTCATGTTTTCGGAAGTCTGGCTCATGTTGCTCATATAATGGTTTACCGAAGCGCTCAGCTTGCCGCCTGATTCTACCTGATGCTGTAGATGTTGCAGTTGCAGTTCATACATAGTGTTTAAGGAACTGAGGCTTCCGGTTATTTTTATAAGTTGCTGGTTAAGAGCATCGCTGTCGAGTTTCGACATGTCGAGCATTTCCGACGATTTGCTGATCTGTTCTGCCGATTTTGAGTAGCGTGCTGCAAGATCGTTGGCGCTATTTGCAGCATTCTTCACTGCTTCGGTAAAAGTTGCAGTAGCATTAACGTCGGCTCTAATAGCCTGCGAAGCTTGCGTGTAGGTGCTTCCCAATTCTGCGGCTTTTTGCGAAACGCTGCGAACTGTATCAACAAGATCAGTTGTAGCTTGCGACTCCTGTTCAAGAAGATCTGATTGCTTTTTAGATGACGCTGCAAGTCTCTCAACGTTAACAGCCGCATTCTTCATACTGCTGACAAACTCTTCGGAAGCAACTGCTGCGGTTCCAAGATTTGATAGCTTTGATGTGCTTTCGCTTAGTCTTCGCAATCCATCGCCAAGACTTTGGATCAATTCAGGCCCAACTTTGGCGTCAGAGAGCATTTTGTCGAGCTCCTGTGTTGGTGAACTGCCCGGAACTTGAAAATGTCTTACAACTCCCGCTCCTGCAGCGATTGCACCGCCGTGATACATGTGTGATAGTTGCGGATAAACTAGGCTCCAGTCTGGTTCAACATGTGGCGGCTCGAATGCTGAAAAGAAAAATATCAACGCTTCAGTTCCAAGTCCTACAGCTAGCATAATATCGGCGCCAGGATAGTGGTTTATTTTGAAAAGTGCGCCAAGAATTACAAGTGCAGCTCCCCACCCATAGAGCTTCGACATCATATTCCTAAAACCCCTGCTTCTAACAATTTTATTAAAGCCCATTTTTAATGACAGTTTATGATTTAACTTTTGTGATTTAATCCAGATTTTGTGATTATTAAAGTGCCATCGCTACCCGATGCCATGTTAATTATAAATTCGTGACGCCCTTCGGGGGTTGTCACCCATTTGACGGCCAAGGAATCCCTGAACGCAGCGGAATCCGATGTAAGATTTAGCAGTGTCCTGGTATTCATAAGTACGTACATTAGTTTGCAGAAAGTATGCGATATCTTTCCACGATCCGCCTCTCACCACCTTACGTTTCAGCACTGGTGGGTCGGTATCAACAGCATTGTAAGTAAATGAAGGGTTCAGATCCCACATAAAGTTCACTGCCGATTCATGAAATGCATCATTAGTCCATTCTGCAACATTGCCTGACATGTCGAACAACCCAAAATCGTTTGGAGGGTAATGAGCAACAATGAGAGTTGTCAAACCTCCATCGCTAGCGTAATCCCCCCGCATTGGCTTGAAGTTAGCCAGAAAGCATCCTTTTTCATTTCGCGTGTAAGGACCGCCCCAAGGAAAAGGACTAAGGGTGTTTCCGCCACGTGCAGCCCACTCCCATTCAGCTTCGGTAGGAAGCCTGAAATCCATAGCCACAGCCTGCTGTCGGCCAGCAAGATAACTGCTGAGCAATTGTGTACGCCAGATGGCAAAAGCCCTGGCCTGACGCCAGTTTACACCAACCACCGGATAGTGATCGTACGCAGGATGCCAGAAATATTCCTCAGTAAGAGGATCGTTGAAAGAATATGCATAATCGTGAATCCACACCAGAGTGTCAGGATATACATTTATAACGTCTCTGCGAACATACACCGAGCGATCGCGCTGCGGGCGGTTGGCAAAGGAAGCATCATCCGGATTGCCGCCTTGAAAATTCTTTGAAGCAGCAGCCCGTAAATCAACCCAGAAGTATTCGTAAAAAAGTTTACGGGTGTCTATTTCCTTTCGACGGAAATAGCGTTCATGCTCGGGCAGATACATTTCCTCAAGGATTTCACGCTCTTCAGCATCATTCCACCTTATCGGCCTGTCCCAGTTAAGCAGTGGCGGATCGAATAGTTCGCCTGTTTCCCTGTTTTGTTCAATAAGGTACTCCTCAGGCATGGCCTCTCCAAGCAGTGTGCGCGCAATGGAATCTCGAACCCAGAACACAAACTGCCGGTATTCATTATTTGTGATCTCGGTTTCGTCCATAAAAAATGCCGAAACCGAAACAGTACGCGGCTGATGAGAAAATGAAGCAAGAATATCCTCGTCGCCAACGCCCATTGTAAAACTACCCATAGGGATATAAGCCATCCCAAAGGGAGAAGGTTGATAAAAACGTGGACGCCTCTCCACACCAACCAATTCGCCTTTTCCGGAACTGCCACAACCAGCAATAACTAGTAAGCTAATTAGATATACGATTGTTCTTTTCATGTGTGTTATTGGTCTTGCTTAAACGCAATCAATTATTTAACTTCGTGTATGCTTGTAGGTTTTGTAAAAATTACATATTCCCGGCAATCGGTTGTTGTAGTCATGTTTACTAAGGAGTTTTAATTCAAATTTGCAAGCATCAACTTTTACGATCACCATGCAATTAACGGAAACCCGCTGCTTTTATTATTTTTTAAATGAGCCTCCAAAGGTATAAAAACAACTATTACAAAAAACGAGTATTCCTAAAACTTTTTCGCTCTTTTTCTAATTCCAGTTTAAAACTGTAGTTAACCATTATCTCGTGGCTACCAAAGCCTCCAATGGCTGATAGGGGAATGTCGTAAGAGTAACCTATCTTCAACTCATTAAGTGTCAATCCTACAAGCATTACAATAGCATCCTGGTGGCGATAACTCATCCCGCCCCAAAAACGTTCTTTATAAACAACTGATGTGTTAAGGTCGAACTGCACTGAGCTGCCATCGCTTTTGATAAATACTGAAGGCAGCACCTGGTAATCGTTGTTGCCAGGAAAAGGAAACTGATACCCACCAGTTAAATAATAATGTCGCCGGAAGTTTACACGTGCATCTTCGCCCTCACCTATCTGGCTGCTTGTTTGCATAATTCTTGAGGAAGAAAGGCCTACATAAAACTGCCCTTGAACCTCATAAAATACCCCAGCGCTAAAATCCGCCATCATGTTGCTCAATTCTCCTCCCTGCAATTGATTGAGAATCGGGTCGGCTCCGCTCACAGGGTTAAATCTTGTTCCGTCGAGTTGATGATTGAGCAGTCCCACCTGCAATCCAATGCCTAACCTGCCCTTCGGAGTCCTGTGATGATAGGAATATCCAATCTTAAACCCGTTGATGGTAAAGAAACCAATCTGGTCCTGCAATATGGTGCCACCTATGCCCCCGCGTAGTAACGGAACAGTTGCATCAACAGATAGAAGGAAGGTTTCGGGAGAAATGTTGTTGTCCTCGGCATCACGAAGCCCAACCCACTGCTGCCTAACAATCCCGGTAGCGCTTATTGCATCGTTCATTCCGGCAAAACCAGGATTTACCAACACATGATTAAACATATTGTGGCTAAACTGAGGCTCTTGTTGGGAATAAACCAACATGGCGGTAACTAGCAAGGTAATACCGATAAGGCCTCTTAAAAGGTTGCGCATTCGATGCATCCGGAGTATATTCTTAACTTTTTGTGTAATGTAGTCCCAAAAAGTGCCGCAATTATACGAAATTTCATGTACTCAATCTATTTTAACCCGACACGCCAAGGTTCAACAGTAAACACAAAAGCGCGCGATTTATTTTATCAAATTACCTTCACAATAAATGTGTCTATCTTTGCAACCAAATCACGTTCGAAATCTAATACGCTAATTATGAGCAAAATAACACATAAAGAGCTTCCGTTTTCAAAAAAATGGTTCCTGAATTACAGCCTAATGTTAGTAGGTTCATTAATACTTGCTTCCGGTTTTGTGCTGTTTATCACCCCTCACAAAATAGTACCAGGTGGAGTTTATGGGGTTTCTATTGTGATCCATTTCCTAACCGAGGGGATGTTTTCCTGGGCGCCCAATGGTTTTCCGATCGGCCTTATGGGTCTTATCTTAAATATTCCTCTCACGATAATTGGAATTAAAATACTCGGCCCTCTTTTTGGCATCAAAACAATTATCGGGTTCTTTCTCACCTCAGCCTTTATGGATGGTATCACTTTGATTCGTGGTGATCATGCGCTTGTCGAAGGCGATCCGTTGCTTTCTGCAATCTTTGGGGGAGTATTGATAGGATTTGGTTTAGGGCTGATTTTCAATGCTAAAGCAACCTCAGGCGGAAGCGACATCATTGCAATGATATTTGCTAAATATACCCGTCTGCCAATAGGGCAACTGATTATTTATATTGATTCGGTGATCGTTCTGGTTGGATTGGCAGCTTTCGGCGACTGGCGCATTCCTCTGTACTCCTGGATTGTAATCTTCATAACCGGAAAAGTAGTTGACGTTACAATGCAGGGTATCAGCTACGACAAGACCCTGTTCATTATCTCTGATCAATATGAACAAATCCGCCTTAAAATCATTGAGGACCTTAACCGCGGAGGTACGTTTATAGCCGGAAAAGGGATGTTTAACGGGGCAGAAAAAACCATAATCTTTACTGTTGTGAACCGACGAGAGGTGGCAATACTACAGGAATTTATCCACCAGGTAGACCCAAAAGCATTCGTTACGGTTGTTAATGCTCAAGAAATACTTGGAGAAGGATTCAGGTCGCTGAAGGATAAAATCGAAACATAATTTAAATCGCATCTTTGAACCAGTTATCTAAATATATGTTTAATCAATGGGCTGTTGCAAGTTATCGGGTCTTGCCTTCCTCTGTTTGATTGTTTTACTTTTGCACCTCCTTCAATAATTATTTTTTCAAGCGTAAGGTATGTACGAACGTCTTTCTTCAATCAATTCTCCTGCCGACCTACGGAAACTGTCAGAAGCACAGCTCGCTGCACTGTGCCACGAACTGCGCAGGTTTATTATTGACTCAGTGTCAACAAATCCTGGCCATCTTGGCGCAAGCCTCGGCGTTGTTGAACTCACTGTAGCACTGCACTATGCTTTTAACACTCCCTACGATCGACTTGTTTGGGACGTTGGCCATCAGGCATATGCACACAAGATACTCACCGGACGCCGCGACCAGTTTCACACCAACAGGATGTATAAAGGAATAAGCGGCTTCCCGAAAATCAGCGAAAGCCAATACGATTCTTTTGGAACCGGACACTCCTCAACTTCCATTTCCGCCTCACTGGGAATGGCTGTGGCAGCAGCTTTGCTACAAGAACCTGAACGACATCATGTGGCAATTATCGGTGATGGAGCAATGACTGGAGGCATGGCACTCGAAGCTCTTAATAATGCCGGTGTAGCCAAAACCAACATGCTTGTTATCCTAAACGACAATGGCATTGCCATTGATAGCAATATCGGAGCAATCAAGGAGTACCTTACCAAAATTGTTAGCTCCCGACTCTACAACAGGCTACGCGACAGATTGTGGGTTGCCCTCGGAGGCAAAAGCCGCTACGGGCAAAACTCACGAGCCATCATAAAACAGATTGGTAATGCACTTAAAACAACATTGCTCGAAAGCAGTAACCTGTTCGAAGCCTATAATTTCCGCTATTTTGGCCCAGTTGATGGACACGATGTAGTGCGACTGGTAAAGCTTCTAAACGACCTGAAAAAAATTCCCGGACCAAAACTGCTGCATCTTATCACTCGTAAAGGCAAAGGCTTTGCCCATGCCGAAAAAGATCAGACCACTTTTCACGCTCCGGGATATTTCGACAAAAACACTGGCAATATCATCGAAACGCCATGTGCAAATATGGCCTCCAAATATCAGGTGGTGTTCGGAAAAACCATTCTCGAACTGGCCGAAGCCAATCCCCGTATTGTTGCTATCACACCAGCCATGCTCACCGGCTGTTCGCTCACTTTCATGATGGCCAAAATGCCCAACAGGGTATTCGACGTGGGAATAGCCGAACAACATGCAGTAACTTTTTCAGCAGGATTAGCCGCCGGAGGACTGCTCCCATTTTGTAATATCTACTCAAGCTTCGCACAACGGGCATACGATCAGATTATTCACGATGTAGCCCTTCAAAAAATGCATGTGGTGTTTTGTCTCGACCGTGGCGGCCTTGTGGGCGAAGACGGCGCTACGCACCACGGCGCCTACGACCTTGCCTACCTAAGAACTATCCCCAATATGACAATAGCTGCCCCAATGAACGAAGAGGAGCTGCGAAACATGATGTATACCGCACAACACAGCAATGTTGGCCCGTTTGCAATCCGCTACCCAAAAGGAAGAGGTGTGATGTCCGACTGGAAAAAACCTTTTCAGCTTCTGCAACCAGGAAAAGGACGTAAGCTCCGCGACGGTAAGGCTATAGCCATCGTTACAATCGGGCATGTTGGAAATCATGTCAACACAATCTGGAACCAACTCCAAAGCGAAAACATCGAACCTGCCCATTACGATGTGCGCTTCCTGAAACCTTTAGATGAAGATCTGCTGCACGAAATCTTCCGAAACTACACAAAGATTATCTCAGTGGAAGATGGAACCATTATTGGCGGACTTGGAAGCGCTTTAACCGAGTTCATGACCGATAACGGCTACCACGCTACAATCCGCCGCCTTGGCATCCCCGACCGCTTTATTGAACAAGGAACAGTTGAAGAACTTCAGCGCGAATGCGGTTACGACCCGGAAGGAATTTACCGTGCAGTGAAAGAGATGATTTAATCCATCCTAACTTTCTGTACCCACCTGGCTAATCCATCCTTCAGGGTGGATACAAACAAACTCACCAGCCTGCTCCAAGGCAACCGGTAAAAACAACTCATCTGAATGCGCTAAGAATGTATAAAATGTTGTATGTTTATACACTTCGAAGCTGCAGACCCGTATCAAAATTGTTAGGGCTAATTATCTAAGCATTGAGCAAAGTACGTGTTAGCACATCAAAATCAGGCTGCGGCCATCTGTTGCTATAGATTGTATGTATGAATCTCCTCTATTTTAAGTAAATTTGTTGCAAAATTTAAATTTTAAACATCGAAACCATGAAAATCACAAAACTCTTTGTTCTCCAACAACCAGTCAGCCACGCTGTTAGGTTGGCTGCGTTCCGGATGCGCTTTCTTCGTCACCTTAGATGGTTTCTTTTTCTCCTGTTGAGCGGATTTTTGACTGCCTCGGGTGGGTTTGCACAATCCCAGTTTCAAACTGCTATAGGCGGGGCAGGATTGGATATTGGTTTCAGCATTGTTCAAACTTCATGCGGAGGTTATGCGATATCTGGTGCTACAGATTTTTTTGGAGCAGGATACGAGGACTTTTATATTGTCAAAGCCGACGGTAGTGGAGTCATTGAATGGAGCCGTACAGTTGGTGGAACAGATATTGAATGGGCATCAAGTATAATTCAAACAACCGATGGCGGCTTTGCCGTTGCTGGAGATACCGATTCCTTCGGAGCAGGCTGGGGCGACTTTTATGTGGTTAAATTAGACAGCAACGGAATTGTGCAATGGACCCGAACCGTAGGCGGTGAATTGGATGAATGGGCATACAGTATAGTTCAAACTACAGATGGTGGCTATGCAGTAGCTGGTTATACCGACTCGTTCGGAGCAGGTGGAGGTGACTTTTATATCGTTAAACTTGACGCCGCAGGGATACTTCAATGGACACGAACTGTTGGCGGCACAGAGTTGGATGAAGCAACCAGTATTATTCAAACTACTGATGGAGGGTTTGCCATAACTGGCTATACATACTCGTTCGGTGCAGGCGCAACCGACATTTATGTTGTTAAGTTAGACAGCAACGGAACCTTGCTGTGGACCCGAACCATAGGAGGAATAGAATGGGAAGATGCCTACACAATAATTCAGACCTCAGATGGCGGTTTTGCAATAGCTGGTTCCACAGATTCCTTCGGAGCAGGTGGAGGTGACACTTATATCGTTAAATTAGACGCCGGGGGAATGCTTCAATGGTCTCGAACAATAGGTGGTATAGGGCATGATAGTGGATTTGGCATTGTGCAAACTACTGATGGTGGCATTGCAATTTCAGGCTATACCGAATCGTTCGGAGCAGGCTTTTACGACTTTTATATCGTTAAACTTGACGCCAATGGCACGCTTCAATGGACTCGAACAGTAGGTGGTTTAGAAGATGATATGGGATTGGGCATTGTGCAAACTACTGATGGCGGCTTTGCAATATCGGGTGCTACACTTTCCTTCGGAGCAGGCGATTACGACATGTTTATTGTTAAATTAGACGGCAGCGGCAATACCTGTGCCAATCAAGGGACTGGTGGTACCAGCGGTTCGGGCGGCGTTTCCAATATTACAGGGGGCGCAGTAGGCATCGGCGGAACAAGCGGTGCAGGTGGAATCAGCGGCAGCGGAGGAGCAGCAGAAATTATCTGCATTCTAACCTCGGTTCAGGAATTAACAACCGAAAACGAACCACGGGTTTATATTTACCCAAATCCCTTCAGCGAAACTGCAATATTGCGTATAGCGAATCTGCCATCTACACAAACAGATAACCTTGAACTTCGAATATACGACCTGCTCGGGAAACAGATTCATGCAACCTTACTTCGCCAGGCCGACTCATTCATAATCCGCAGCAATAACATGCCCGCAGGGATGTATCTGTATCACGTACTGCTCAACGGAGAACGTATTGCAAACGGAAAATTATTAAGACAGGATTAAATCCTAATAAAATTCACACAGTGCTAGGTTGAAGCATTTTTACAAATCGGGCTTAACTCAATTAAACCGGATTAATCAATAGAAAGTCCGTTAGGGCTGCACTATTGATTCTATGAGGGTAACCCCGATTAAGTATTGTCAAATGCTTAGCCGTGGTTAAATCATTCTGTTCAGAGTTGTGAGCCTACGCTGATTATTGGAGTTAATATTAACTCAAAAAGCTATTAATTCTATTTTTGCGGGGTAAAACTTCCGCACAGGTGTACTATCTCGAAATTCTATTCATTGCAATTAGCTTATCCATGGATTCCTTTGCTGTTGCTATTGCCGGAAGCCTATCGGCGAGGCGTTTGACATGGCCGCAAATACTCCGCGCAGCGTTTGTTTTCGGCTTTTTCCATTCATTATTTGCTGCTCTGGGATGGTTGCTTAGCCAATCATTCAAGGAGTTGGTTGAACGGTTCGATCATTGGGTGGCTTTTGTTCTTTTACTGTCTATAGGTAGCAAGATGATATGGGAATCTGTCAAGGTTCATCCCGAAAAGCGTTCCTTTAATATTGAACGATTTGCAGTATTATTAGTGCTTTCGGTAGCCATAAGTATTGATTCACTGGTTGTGGGCATGGGACTTGGCTTTCTCGAAAGACCGGTATTGCTGCCGGTAATAATTATCGGGATTGTAACAATTCTTGTTTCCTTCGTTGGCTTTGTTTTGGGCATCAAAAATGGTTTCCGCTTTCTTGGAAATAAAGCCGAATTTGTGGGTGGGCTTTTACTGATAATAATTGGCATACGAATTTTTGCACAACACATTTCCTGATCATCATGACAAAAATCAGAATCACAAAGGTTTTTAACTTTGAAATGGCACATGCTTTAAAGGATCATAATGGCCCTTGCAAAAATATTCATGGGCATACATATGAACTTTTTATCACTATAACTGGAGAACCCTTACGTCAGGAAGGCAATCCTGCAAACGGAATGGTAATGGATTTTAAGCAGTTCAAAGATATTGTTCAACAGGAAATAATTTCGAAATACGACCATGCATTTGTTGTTGGTCCAAACTCGCCATTTGCCAACTATAGTGTTTTCGGAAAAACCATTGTGCTACATTCAGAGCCAACAAGCGAAAATCTGGTCATGGAGTTTGTGGAAATTCTTAAAAACATCCTTCCAACTCATGTCACATTAAGAAATGTAAAACTCAGGGAAACGACCACCTCTTTTGCGGAATGGGACGCTGCTGATAATTAACACATCTACTTCTCCAGATACATCATATACCATTTTTATATCTGTATCTGATTTTCTTAAATATTTAGATGTTTTTTGCAAAATCTGGCTTACCTTTGCAGCAGCCAAAACAGATTCATTCTCCAAAATCAAATTTGCTTTTATGCCAGATTTAGCATTTGACAATGCTTAAACGATTAAGTGTTTGTAATCAGAACAATAAGAATTGTGCTAAATCCCGAATAAGCGTTTGTAATCAGCACAATAAAAATTGAGCTGAACAAACACTAGCTCGGGATTACCCTCAAATACTAAATCGGGGTTACCCTCATGGAATCAATAGTTCAGCCCTAACGGACTTTCTATTGATTAATTCGGGTTAAAGGCACCTTGATAGAAACCATCCTCAGTTTCACTGCGGATGGTTTTTTAATAAACTCATGCGATCCGTGATCTTTTACTCAGTTTCGGGAGTTATAATTTTGGCTGTAAGAAATTCGGCGTTCATACGGGCAATGGTAGCTACCGATATTCCCTTCGGGCATTCGGCCTCGCAGGCATATGTGTTCGAACAACTCCCAAACCCTAATGCATCCATCTCGGCTGCCATTGTTTGTACTCGTTTTTTCGCCTCAGCTTTCCCCTGTGGAAGTATTGCAAGATGATAGACTTTTGCAGCAACAAAGAGCATTGCCGATGAGTTTTTGCAAGCTGCCACGCAAGCTCCGCAACCTATGCACACTGCAGCATCGAATGCCTTATCAGAAACATTCTTGCACACGGCAATGTTGTTGGCCTCCTGCGCCGAAGCAGTATCAACGGAGATGTAGCCGCCTGCCATGATAATTTTGTCAAACGCAGTGCGGTCAACAATCAGATCTTTTATCACAGGAAACGCTCTTGCCCGCCATGGTTCAATAGTAATGGTTTCGCCATTGCTGAATGAACGCATCCGAAGTTCGCATGTAGTTGTTTTGGGTTCGGGGCCGTGAGGGCGGCCGTTGATGTACAATCCGCACGAACCACATATTCCTTCGCGGCAATCATGGTCGAATGTTACCGGACTTTTGCCTTCGATAGCAAGTTTTAGATTTAAGGCATCAAGCATTTCGAGAAAACCCATTTCGGGCGAAACGCCATCAAGTTCATAGATATCGAACCTGCCTTTTGATTTGCTGTTCTTCTGACGCCATATCCGGAGTTTGATTTTCATAATTAAAAAATTCGATTGTTTTGATTTATGCCTTCATTTCCGTTTACTGGTAGCTTCTTTCCTTCAGTTCGCTGTACTCAAACCGGAGTTCTTCCTTATGTAGGATTGGGCTTTGGGCATCCCCCCTGTATTCCCATGCCGAAACATAAGCAAAGTTTACATCATCTCGTCTGGCTTCGCCTGTTGGGGTTTGGCTTTCTTCGCGGAAATGAGCCCCGCAGCTTTCGGTGCGGTGCAACGCATCCTGAAACATCAGCCGTCCAACTTTAAAGAACGATACCATTCGTCCGGCTTTCTCCACCTCCTGGTTAAATTCATCGGCCGGACCGGTTATCAGAAGATCGTGCCAGAATTCATTTTCAAGATCATCAAGTTTGCGCAGACCTTCGTTCAAGCCAGCATCATTGCGGAACATGCCACAATGATCCCACATTATTTTTCCAAGCCGTTTATGAAACATAGCCGGCGTTTGCTTTCCTCTGATTGATAGTAGTTTAACAATTAATTCGCTAGCTTGCTGTTCAGCTTTTTCAAATTCAGGATTGTCGGTTTTGATTCTGGAAACCTTGATCTGGGAAGAAAGGTAATCGCTTATGGTGTAAGGAAGAATGAAATATCCTTCTCCAGCGCATTGCATGAGCGAGGCAGCGCCGAGCCGGTTGGCGCCATGAACGCTAAAGTTGGCTTCGCCGATAGCAAACAATCCGGGGATTGTGGTCATAAGGTTATAATCGACCCATAATCCTCCCATTGTATAATGGCCAGCCGGATATATACGCATCGGTTCGGCATAAGGATTAACGCCTGTGATTTTTAGATACATTTCAAACAAGTTACCATATTTATCTTCGATAGCTTTTCGTCCCTGCTTTTTGCAGGCATCGTTGAAATCGAGATAAACGCTCAGGCCGTTCTCGCCTACTCCACAGCCTGCATCGCATCGTTCTTTGATGGCTCGCGAAGCCACATCGCGGGGAACAAGATTTCCGAAAGCCGGATACCGCCGTTCGAGAAAGTAATCGCGCTCACCTTCAGGAATATTGTTTGGATGGCGCTTATCGCCTTGCTGTTGTGGAACCCAAACCCTCCCGTCGTTTCGCAGCGATTCCGACATCAAGGTAAGTTTACTTTGGAAATCGTTCAACATTGGAATGCTGGTGGGATGGATCTGAATAAACCCAGGATTAGCAAAGAATGCCCCGTTTTTATAGCCTATCCATGCTGCCGAGGCATTGCTGTTTACGGCTAGGGTCGAAAGATAAAAAATCGTACCATAGCCGCCGGTGGCAAACACTACTGCATGGGCTGCGTAACGTTCGAGTTGGCCAGTTACGAGATTCCTTGCAATAATTCCCCTTGCCCGGCCATCAATCAGAACCAATTCAACCATTTCGCGACGATAATACATTGATACTGTACCCTTTGCGATTTGCCGGCTCAGCGATGAGAACCCACCCAGTAAACACTGCTGGCCGGTTTGCCCTTTTGCGTAAAAGGTTCGCGATACCTGAACGCCGCCAAACGAACGTGTAGTAATCATTCCGCCATAATCTCTGGCAAAAGGAACGCCAAGGGCGACGTAATGATCAATAACATCGTTACTTACTTCAGCAATGCGATATACATCTGCCTCGCGTGAGCGGAAATCGCCGCCTTTGATCATGTCGGAAAAGAGCCGGTTTATGCTATCGCCGTCGTTACGGTAGTTTTTGGCAGCGTTTATCCCCCCTTGCGCTGCAACGCTGTGAGCCCGGCGAGGTGAATCCTGATAACAGAATACTTTAACACTGTAGCCCAGTTCGCCTAACGCAGAAGCTGCACCCAAACCAGATAAACCGGTTCCAACAACAATAATTTCAAGATGTTTTTTGTTGGCTGGATTTACAAGTTTGAGTAAATCCTTATGTTTCGACCATTTCGAAGCCAATGGGCCTTCAGGAATTTTTGCATCAGGTAGCGCCATGATATTTTGGGTTACTTTGAATTTAATCGCTTTGAAACAAACAGGTTACGGTTCGAAAAAGAACAAAAAGTACAATGGTATAACTGCGAATCCCACCGAAATAACAACTGAATACAACGCACTGATGATTTTTACAACTGGAGTATAGCGGTTGTGGTTTAATCCGAGGGTTTGAAAACCTGATTGCAGTGCATGGTTCAGATGAAAGCCCAGAAAGATAAAAGAAACCAGATAAAATGCTGAAACAATGGGCTTCTGAAAAAGATATACCGCCTGTGGATAGAAGTCAACCTTGCTCTCCATAAAATCAGGTTGCGGCTGCAAGCCTGCCTTTATTGCAAAAAAATGCCACAGATGTATCAGAAGAAACGCCAACAAAATCATTCCGGTATGAAACATATACCTCGACATGAAATAGGTGTTGGATTTCCTTGCTACAAAATATCCCACAGGTCTTGCCAACCAGTTTTTCAGAGTGACAAACAGCGCCAGCACGATATGAATGATAAAAGCGCTGAATAACACAACCTCCATAACTTTGATTATCGGACTGGTAGTAAGAAACCTCACAGCTTCGCGAAACGATGCGCCGCCATCGCCTTTGATGAGTAATAGGTTGGTTGCAAGATGAACAGCCAGAAAAGTCATTAGAAACAACCCGGCAAGTGCCGTGATAACCTTCTGCCCGATTGATACTGCGTAAAAAGCAGATTTGCCCATGATTAATCAATTTATTGACATGAACATTGATTGCATTCCGTGAATATTCATTTAATTTGTATGGCCATGCAGAAGACAAATGTAAAAACAAAACCCATTAGCCTGAGACAAGAATAATATTTTTGATAAATCGCAGCACACACGCACCATAATTAAGCGTGCAACAATAACTAAAACGCACATAATCTTAATCATCAATAAAACTTCACTACTATGTTCAGCAAAAATGTTTATGTCGCACGAAGAAACCAGCTTAGAAAAGATGTTTCTTCTGGTTTGATTCTCATGTTGGGCAACCAGGATGCCTCATTGAACTATCCTGCAAATACCTACCATTTCAGGCAGGACAGTAATTTTTTGTATTTTTTCGGACACAACAAAGCAGGCCTGGCCGCTATTATTGACGTTGACAACGGAACTGAAATTCTGTTTGGTAACGATGTAGATATCGAATCCATAATCTGGATGGGTACACAAGAGCCGATGCGAGTCAAAGCCGAAAATGTTGGTATTGCCAATACAGAGCCTTTCGACAAACTGTTCGGCCATGTTTCCAAAGCTATTCAGCAAGGACGAAAGATCCATTTCGCACCTCCTTATAGGGCAAAAAACATCATTTTGCTCGAAAAACTGCTGGGCATTCATCCATCGCAAATAAAGAGTTACGCCTCGCTCGAATTGATAAAAGCTATTGTGAAGCAGCGCTCTGTTAAGGATGAACATGAAATTGCCGAACTCGAAAAAGCAAGCAATATAGGCTATCTGATGCACACTACCGCTATGAAAATGACAAATCCAGGCGTACTCGAACAGGAAATTGCCGGGGTTATCGAAGGAATTGCAATCAGTAAAGGCAATGGAACATCTTTTCCTGTGATCCTTTCTGTTCGCGGCGAAACATTGCATAACCACGACCACAGCAATATCATGAAAGCCGGACAGATGTTGCTGATTGATGCCGGAGCCACAACCAACATGGATTATTCAAGCGATCACACCCGCACTGTTCCTGTTGACGGGCGGTTTACTCCTGCACAGAAGGATATTTATGAAATTGTCGTAAACGCCAACATGAAAGCTATCGAGGCCTGCCGACCGGGCATCACCTACAAGGAAGTACACATGCATGCCTGCCGGATGATGACCGAAGGATTAAAAGGGATAGGGCTAATGAGAGGCAATGTTGATGATGCTTTGCAGGCTGGCGCTCACGCCCTGTTTTTTCCACATGGGTTGGGTCATATGTTGGGACTTGATGTGCACGATATGGAAGATCTGGGACAGATTTATGTAGGCTATGATGATGAAATCCGCCCAAGCGATCAGTTCGGAACTGCTTATCTTCGCTTTGGACGCAGATTGCAGGTAGGCTTCGCCCTAACCGTGGAACCAGGAATCTACTTCATTCCAGCTCTCATTGAAAAATGGAAAAACGAAGGGTTACACCGCGATTTCATTAATTATGAAAAAGTTGAATCATACATAGGCTTTGGTGGTGTTCGCATAGAAGACGGAATCCTGATAACCCAAAGCGGCTGCAAAATACTTGGCACACCGGTTCCCAAAACGGTGAAAGAGGTAGAAACATTCATGCAGGGCTAATGCACTAAGGCTGGTGAGTTGAAAACATTTATGGTGGCAAAATCATCATTTGCTAACCATTAGGCCTGAAGCGAGATAAAACCTCCCCGATCACTTGTGGATAGCGGCGGTGCTCAAGTTTATGAATACGTTGAGCGAGACTCTCAGGGGTGTCGGTTTGAAGTACCGGGCACCGTTCCTGAAAAATTACATCACCTTCATCGTAGTGCTCATTAACATAATGAATGGTGATGCCGCTCTCTTTCTCTCCTGCGGCAAGCACGGCCTCATGAACTTTTGAGCCATACATTCCCTTGCCCCCGTATTTGGGCAACAGTGCCGGGTGTATGTTAATGATTCGGTTGGGAAAAGAATCAATTATGTCGCGTGGTATCATCCACATGAAACCTGCAAGTACGATCAAAGCTGGTTGTAATTGTGTAAGCCGGTTTAATACAACATTATTGCGGTACAAATCAATCCGGCTAAAAGTCATTACCGGTATGCCTAATGTTTCAGCTTTTTTTATCACAAGGGCATCAGGATTGTTGCAAAACACCATCCCTACCCGTACCGAGCGTTGTTTATGAAAATGAAATGCAATAGCCTCTACATTGCTGCCAGTTCCAGAAGCAAAACAAGCAATGATTTTTTTCATGCGAACCAACTTCATTTTCGTACAAACAAAGAACAGAAAAAAAACTATTCGCTCTGTAGCATTCAATGTGTGTTAAACCAGGTTAAGCATTTGACTTTAGTTCAGCCCTAACGGACTTTCTATTGATTAATTCGGGTTTAATACGAATCCTGCTCTTTGACTAAACATTCAGGCGTATGCTATATTATTGATTATGTATGTGTTGCGTTTGTTTGCGTTTTTTTTCCTCGCTGTTTATTTGCTATCACAGATTTAATTTTTTTCTTTGCATTATCAAACCAAAAAAGTGAGAACATGTCAGACATCGCAGCAAAAGTAAAAGCTATCATTGTTGATAAGCTTGGAGTAGATGAAAGTGAAGTTACACCCGAGGCCAGCTTCACTAACGATCTTGGAGCCGACTCTCTCGACACGGTAGAGTTGATCATGGAGTTCGAAAAGGAATTTGGTATGTCAATTCCTGATGATCAGGCTGAAAAAATAGCTACCGTAGGCGAGGCAATCGCTTACATCGAAAATCTCCGCAAGTAGTTTCATTCACCATGAAATACCGGCGGGTTGTTATCACGGGTTTAGGCGCGCTGACACCGTTAGGCAATAACCTTCAGGATTACTGGAGCGGCTTGATAAACGGAGTCAGCAGCGCTGATGCCATTACGCGCTTTGATCCTTCAAAACACAAAACACGATTTGCCTGCGAAGTCAGAGGGTTCGATGTTTTAAACTACATCGACCGCAAAGAGGCACGCAAATACGACCGGTATGCTCAATATGGCATAGCGGCCAGCGATGAATCGCTAAAGGATGCTTCTATAACTTCGCAGGATATTGATCCGTTGAGAATTGGCGTTATCTGGTCGAGTGGCATCGGCGGCATTGACACCTTTTCGGAAGAGATGGCCGGGTTCTATCGCGGAGATGGAACACCGCGTTTCAATCCATTTTTCATTCCCAAAATGATTGCTGACATCGCAGCCGGGCACATTTCAATCCGCCACGGATTCAAAGGGCCAAATTTTGCCACCGTATCGGCATGCGCAAGCTCGGCAAATTCAATTTGTGATGCCTTTTATTACATCAGAATCGGAAAGGCCGACGCTTTTGTATGCGGCGGCAGTGAGGCAAGTATCAGCCCCACAGGTGTTGGCGGATTTAATGCCATGCACGCTATTTCGACCCGAAACGATGACCCCAAAACAGCTTCACGGCCTTTCGACAAGGATCGCGATGGATTTGTGATGGGCGAAGGCGCCGGAAGCCTCATTCTCGAAGAGCTTGAACATGCCTTGAAACGCGGCGCACGAATATACGCCGAAGTTGTTGGCGCCGGCTTATCCGCCGATGCATATCACATTACATCCCCGCATCCTGAAGGAGAGGGAGCCTACAACTCAATGAAATTAGCCGTTGAAGAGGCAGGAATTGATCTGAGCGAAATTGACCACATCAACACACACGGTACAAGCACTCCACTCGGCGATATATCTGAAACAAAAGCCATAGTGAGGCTTTTTGGCCAACACGCCTATAAGATTAACATAAATGCCACCAAATCAATGACCGGCCACCTGCTTGGAGCTGCAGGAGCTGTTGAGGCAATTGCCGCAATTATGGCAGCGTACACCAATATCGTGCCTCCCACAATAAATCACTTTACCGACGATCCGGAAATTGACAACAATCTGAATTTTACATTCAATCAGGCGCATAAAAGAAATGTAAACTACGCACTCAGCAACACTTTCGGGTTTGGCGGCCACAATGTGAGTATCATCTTCAAAAAATTCACCGGCTAACGGCTATTAGAGCATGATCTGGTACGTCAGGGCATGGTTTTCATCAGAAAAAAAACTCTTCTTCAACATAAAAAATATGTTCGGGTTTCGTCCCGGCAATATTTTTCTTTACAAACTTGCCTTTCGCCACCGCTCTGTAGCCGAAAAACAGTTCAACGGATTAAAACTCAATAACGAACGGCTCGAATTTCTTGGCGATGCCGTTCTTAGTAGCATAATTGCCAACTATCTCTTCAAACGGTTTCCCTTCAAAAACGAAGGCGAACTTACTCAAATGCGATCAAATGTTGTAAGCCGCAGCCATCTAAACAAGCTTTCATCAAAGCTTGGTTTCGACAAGCTCGTTAAGTGCAACGGCGAAGGAAACATGCAACCACGCTGGGTGATGGGTAATGCCTTCGAAGCTTTCGTAGGAGCTTTGTTTCTCGACAAAGGGTATGACTTTACTGCCAAAATTGTTATTAACCGGATACTACACATGCACACCTTTATTGATGAATTGCTTGCCTCGGAAACCAATTTCAAAAGCAAATTACTTGAGTGGGGGCAACATTCCAGGAAAACTATTGCCTTCAAGGTTGTTGAAGAGTTAGGCTCGCATCACAAAAAACAGTATGTGGTGGAGGTTTTGATTGATAATATGCCCGCCGGCCAAGGAATGGACTTCAGCATAAAGGGAGCCGAACAATGTGCAGCCAGTAAGGCGCTCGAATCATTGCAGGAAAATATGAACTCGTCCTCCGGGATGTAAAGCTCCCTAAAGCGTTAGAAACGAAGTTCTATTAAAAAAAATGTAATTTTATCCTTTCTAACGTTCGATTTAATGCCACGCTATAGAAAACTGACTGTTGTTGCTCAGCATAATTTCCAATTCATTGGAATTGTTTCTCAAGCTGACACATACCGATTATGCTTCTTCCTCAATAAATCACTTAAGCTATCGCTACGGCGAATATCCGATTTCGTTTCCAGCAGCGCTACCGGGCAATACGAGTTTGCATTATACTATTGCTGCGACGATGCCCGCCAGCTTAATTGGTTTCTGGTATCAAACCGCACCACTGGAAACACCCTCATTCCATCGCTGCGACATTTCAGCCATTTGCTTTTCACCGATAAGATTCATCCTGTGTTTCGGCCTGAAGAAATATCATATCTCATAAACGCAACCAAATCAGTTGATTTTGCCCATACATTATCCTCCTCCGGCATTGCAGGCATTGATGTTTTTATTCAGGAGTTAGAACTTCATTTACTGCAAATCAACATCTCATTAACGCCATCTCAGGAAGGCTGATTATCAACGGCTGCAGTGTTGTAAAACTTTCTGTATCTGTTTTTGTTTATTATCAGATGTATTTCATGATTGAAGTACCGAAAAACCATCAAAATAAATATGCTACTTTTGCATTTAATTGCAATGTATATGATATCAACTGATTAATAACGGCTGGGATGCAGGACGAGACCAACAAATTACTTAAAGAGGTAACGCGGCAGGAGTATAAATACGGGTTCTATACCGATATCGAGATGGATATATTCGATAAAGGTCTCAGCGAAGAGGTAATAAAAGCCATTTCTGCCCGAAAGAATGAGCCTTTGTTCATGCTTGAGTTCCGCCTGAAAGCCTATCGTCACTGGCTAACCATGAAAGAACCCTCCTGGGCTCATTTAAGCTATGAACCAATTGATTATCAGGACCTGATTTATTATGCAGCGCCCAAAAAGAAAAAACAGTTAGGTGGCCTCGATGAAGTTGATCCGGAATTGATTGAAACATTCAAAAAGCTTGGAATTTCGTTAGATGAACAAAAACGACTTACAGGGGTAGCTGTTGATGCTGTGATTGACAGCGTTTCAGTTAAAACAACCTTTAGCGAAGCACTAACTAAATTGGGAATAATCTTTTGCTCATTCAGCGAAGCGGTGCAGAAATATCCTGAACTTGTAAGGCAATACCTGGCATCGGTGGTTCCGCCCGACGATAATTTCTTTGCAGCGCTCAATTCGGCTGTATTTTCGGATGGTTCGTTTTGTTATATCCCAAAAGGAGTCCGTTGTCCGCTTGAATTATCAACATATTTCAGAATCAATGCTGCCAATACCGGGCAATTTGAACGCACTCTAATCGTTGCCGATGAAGGCAGTTATGTTAGCTATATGGAAGGATGTACTGCTCCTATGCGTGATGAAAATCAGTTACATGCTGCCGTAGTTGAGATTGTTGCAATGAAAGATGCTGAAGTTAAGTACTCAACTGTTCAGAACTGGTATCCTGGCGATAAGGCGGGAAGCGGCGGAGTGTATAATTTCGTAACAAAACGTGGTATTTGTAAGGGAAATAATTCAAAAATTTCATGGACTCAGGTCGAAACAGGCTCGGCAATCACCTGGAAATATCCCAGTGTTGTATTGCTTGGCGATAACTCAACAGGTGAGTTTTATTCTGTAGCAGTTACAAACCATTATCAGCAGGCCGATACCGGAACAAAGATGATTCATTTGGGTCGAAATACACGTAGTACGGTTATATCGAAGGGTATCTCGGCTGGAAAGAGTAATAATAGCTACCGCGGGTTGATTAAGGTTGTCCGTCGTGCTGAGAATGCACGCAACTTTACACGGTGCGACTCTCTTCTTCTTGGCGATAAATGCGGGGCGCACACCTTCCCTTACATCCATAATGAAAATCGAAGCTCAATAGTGGAGCATGAAGCAACCACGTCAAAAATATCCGATGAGCAGCTTTTTTATTGCCAACAACGAGGAATTGACAGCGAAAATGCTGTCGGTTTAATCGTAAACGGTTACGCCCGTGAAGTGCTTAAGCATCTTCCTATGGAGTTTGCCGTTGAAGCCCAAAAGCTGCTTGCAATCAGTCTTGAAGGAAGCGTTGGCTGACATAAAAAAATCTATCGCTTATTACAAATTTAAACCTGACAAATGCTCACTGTAAAAAATCTCAAAGTAGCCATTAATGGGAAAGAGGTTCTGAAAGGAATTAACCTTGAGGTGCGAGCCGGCGAGGTTCATGCCATTATGGGTCCTAACGGAACGGGAAAGAGTACATTGGCTGCCGCTATAGCAGGCAAAGAGGGATATGTAACCACCGGAGGAGAAATTCTTTTCAGGGGAAAGAACCTTTTCGGCTGGAGTATTGAGCAACGTGCCTGTGAGGGAATTTTCCTGGGATTCCAGTATCCGGTTGAAATTCCCGGAGTAAGCATTAACAATTTCCTCAAAACGGCCGTAAACGAACAGCGGAAATATAAAGGGTTAGACCCGATGCCGGCGCAGGAATTTCTTTCACGTATGGAAGCAGCAAAAAAGATGCTCGAAATGCATACAAGTCTGACAAACCGGTCAGTAAATGAGGGATTCTCGGGAGGCGAAAAGAAAAAAAACGAAATCTTTCAAATGGCAATTCTACAGCCCATTCTGGCTATTCTTGATGAAACCGACTCCGGCCTTGATATTGATGCTTTGCGTGTAGTGGCCAGTGGAGTGAATCATCTTCGCCGAAAAGATAATGCCTTTGTTGTGATCACACACTACCAGCGCCTGCTCGATTATATAGTCCCAGATTTCGTTCATATTTTGTACGATGGCCGCCTTGCTAAGTCGGGAGGGAAAGAGTTGGCTCTGGAGCTTGAAGAGAAGGGTTACGAGTGGGTACGCCAACATCACTGATTGCACTACTATAACAAACTGAAACCATGTCAACTATTCTTGCGGAGGGAAACTTCAGGAAAAAACTGTCAGGGCTTTTTAAGCAAGCCGCGAGCACTATTTTCAGTTCTGACCATGACTTCATCCGATCGCTCAGAGCAGAGGCAATGCAAGAGTTTGAGAAAACCGGGTTTCCAGAGATAACAACAGAAGGCTGGCGCAAAACAAATTTGGCTCGCCCCCTTATGCTTGAATATGTTCAGCATTTGAAGCCGTTTGAAAATAATGTTGATGTTGAAAAACTTTTCATGTGCGAGGTTCATGATCTTGAATCCTACCATTTTACTCAGCTAAACGGATGGCTTATTCACAAAAACGGAGGTTTAACCGAGCTGCCGGAAGGTATTATCGTTGGAAGCCTTGCTGCCGCTTTTTCTCAGATGCCTGAAATAATCAACAAATACTACGGTCGCTATGCACGAATTAACGGCAACGGGTTTACGGCATTGAATACCGCATTTGCGCAGGATGGACTGTTTATTTACGTTCCCGACCATGTTGCTGCCCGTAAACCAATTCAGATCATCAACCTGATCAACTCAAGCGAAAACATCTTCATCCAACCCCGTAATTTAGTTGTGCTCGGCAAAGAAAGCAGCCTGAAACTGCTCTATTGCGACCACTCCCTGCTTCATAAGCACAGTCTCATCAATTCCGTTACCGAAATCATTGTTGGACAAGGCGCACAACTCGAACACTACAAGCTCCAAAACAAGGAAAGTGATTCAACGCTCATAACAAATACATGGATTCACCAGTTGAACAACAGCCGTTTAACCTGCAACATTCTCACTCTCAACGCAGGTATAATCCGAAATAATCTTAACGTGGCTCTAAACGGCTATAATTGCGACAGTGAGCTATATGGGCTCTATCTTGTTGATAAAGAGCAGCATATTGATAACCACATCTTTGTTGACCACATGCAACCCGATTGCCGAAGCAATCAATTATTCAAAGGCATTATCGACGACAGCGCAAGTGCTGTTTTTAACGGGCATATAATGGTGCGAAAAAATGCTCAGCGAACAAATGCATTCCAGAAAAACAGAAACATCCAACTAACCGATAAAGCAACAGTGTACTCAAACCCACATCTTGAGATTTATGCCGATGATGTTAAATGCAGCCACGGTTCTACCGTTGGCCAACTTGATCCAAATGCGATGTTTTATATGCGATCGCGTGGCATTTCGGAAGATGTGGCAAGAATGGCACTGATGAACGCCTTTGCTTCAGAAATAATTCATAAGGTAAATATCGAACCCCTTCATCAGAGAATTGACGAATTGGTTTCGAAACGATTACGCGGAGAACTTTCGATTTGCGACCAGTGTATACTTGGTTGCAGCGCACGCCGTCAAATTTCTTTTGATATCACAACTCCGAGGCTACAATCCTAACCTATTGAATAAATGGAGACAATTCATAATATTGAAAAAATAAGATCCGATTTCCCGATTCTTTCGCAACAGGTATTTGGCTGCCCAATGGTTTATTTCGATAATGCCGCAACAACGCATAAACCTCTGGTGGTGATTGATGCAATAAGTGAATTCTATACAAAATACAATGCCAATGTTCACCGCGGTGCCCACTTCCTGAGTATGAAGGCTTCTGAAATGTTCGAAAACGCACGATCATTTATTGCCCGTCAGATTAATGCACAACACTCATATGAAATAATTTTCACCAGAGGCACAACCGAATCTGTTAATCTTGTTGCCAGCACCTTTGGTAGGATGCACGTTGGTAAAGGTGATGAAGTTATTATCTCTCATATTGAGCATCATTCCAACATCGTTCCCTGGCAAATGCTCTGCAACGAGAAACAGGCTGTACTGCGTATTATTCCGGTTCTCGACAGTGGGGAACTCGATTTTGATGGATTTTTATCTCTCTTAAGCAGCAAAACAAAGCTGTTAGCCATTACTCATGTATCGAATAGCCTGGGTACAATCATACCAGTTGAAAATTACATTGCCGAAGCCCGGTTGAGGAATATACCTGTTCTGCTCGACGGCGCTCAGGCAATGGCACATCTGCCTGTTGATGTTCAACAACTTGGCTGCGACTTCTATTGCTTTTCAGGACATAAAACCTACGGACCAACCGGTATTGGAATCCTTTATGGAAAAGAAGAACACCTTCAACAAATGCCTCCATGGCAGGGTGGCGGAGAAATGATAAAGGATGTATCCTTCGAAAAAACAATCTACAACGACATTCCTTTTAAATTCGAAGCCGGCACTCCACATGTTGCAGGTGCAATCGGGCTGGAGCGAGCGCTCGGATATTTGAATTCCATTGGCTGGAATTGGATTTGTAGTCGAGAAAATGAGTTGTTGCAATATCTCAACACTCAACTTCAAAGCATAGAAGGTATCCAGATTGTGGGTACTGCGTCGGACAAAGCTCCAGTGGTGTCATTCCTTATCGATAAAATTCATCCGTACGATGCCGGTCTGATCCTCGACAGATTGGGAATAGCAGTCAGAACTGGTAACCACTGCACACAGCCCGTAATGGACAGGTTCAAGGTTCCAGGAACAATAAGAGCTTCGCTGGCATTCTACAATACACATGAGGAGATTGACCGCTTAATCGTAGCTATTGAGAAGGTAAAACAGATGCTGTCGTAAGCTAAAGTAATGTACTTTTGCGCCATAGAACAAGCGACAAAATGAACATCGAAGAGATTGAGAAACAGATTATAGCGGAGTTTTCACTTTATGACGATTGGCTCGACAAATACAATTTTTTGATTGAGATGAGTCGTTCGTTACCTGTTATTGACCAAAGGCTTAAAACCGAGGAAAATCTGATACACGGTTGCCAATCGCGGGTGTGGCTTCATGCAGAGTATAGGGAAGGCATGGTTTTCTTTACTGCCGACAGCGATGCTGTAATCACAAAAGGAATCGTCAGTCTGTTAATCAGGGCTCTTTCAGGCCAACCACCCGATGCAATCCTCAATGCCAGCACTGATTTCATTGATCAGATTGGACTCAAAGAACATCTCAGCCCAACACGGTCGAATGGACTACAGGCGATGTTAAAGCAAATGCGGCTGTATGCCCTTGCATTCAAAGTAAAATATCAGCAATATGAGCAGTAGCCAAAGCATGCATCATCTTGAAGAACGTATCGTTCAGAGCCTTCGTACGGTTTACGATCCGGAAATCCCTGTTAATGTGTATGATCTCGGCTTGATCTATGGCATATTGATAGATACCGATGGAAATTCGACTATTACCATGACGCTGACCTCTCCAAATTGCCCCGCTTCCGAAACCTTGCCAGTGAGTGTTGAAAAGGCCGTTTTGTCGGTAAGTGGAATAAAAACAGCTAAGGTTGAAATTGTTTTCGAACCTCCCTGGAACAAAGAGATGATGAGCCAATCGGCGATGCTTGAACTGGGTTTCCTATGACCGGCTATTTTTTCCTCTTCTGACTTGTAGTTTTATCTATCCGGCTGCCACGTTTTTGCATAACCTCATGTGGCGATTTATACCAAAACATTTTATCGCGTTGTTGCCTCTTTTCTTCAATTGTACGCGCCACAGCAACTTGTTTCAAGGTGTAGGGGTCTAATCCAGTGTAAAACATAGTAGTTGATAACGTAGATGGAGTGGGCGTAAAGTCCTGCACCTGCTCAAGCTTATAACCGAGCCCTCTGGTTTGCCTGCATAAATCGTCCATATCGTTCAGTGTTGAACCAGGATGCGAAGAAATAAAATATGGGATCAGTTGAATATTTAGCTTGTGTTTTTGACATATCGCATCGAACTGCTTTTTCAGCTCTACAAAGTGTTTAAAAGGAGGTTTTCGCATCGCGTGTAACACTTTTGCAGAAGTGTGTTCCGGAGCCACTTTCATCCTGCCCGATATGTGATACTGCATCAACTCCTTTAGATAATCAGACCCCGACCTGTCGGCCGGTTCATTTTGTGTAAAAAGATCGTACCGGATTCCTGAGCCGATTGTTGCCTGTTTCACGGCAGGGTGTAAGCGAACTTTCCGGTATAAGTCAATAGTTGGTTGATGTGATGTGTTTAAATTTTTGCACACAGTTGGAAAAATACATGAGCGGCGTTCACATCGCAAGCAGCGTTCTGTGTTCTTTGGGGTCATACGGTACATATTGGCTGTAGGTCCGCCAAGATCGGTAAGATGTCCACTGTATCCTTCAACAGATGCAATCCTGTCAATTTCGCGGGTAACGGATTGGGTTGTCCGGCTGCCAATAAACCGTCCCTGGTGCCCTGAAATAGTACAAAAGCTGCAACCGCCAAAACATCCGCGATGAATTGTGATTGAATTTCTTATCATTTCCCATGCTGGAATCGTGCCCCGATTCCTGTAGCGAGGGTGCGGTAGCCGTGTGAAGGGAAGGTCGTACACTGCATCCAGAGTTTCATTGCTGAGCACGGGAAATGGTGGATTGATCACAACAATCTGTTCTCCGCAGCGCTGTATGATTCTGGCCGGTTCCAAACGGTTCGACCATTCCTCCCACAGCCGGAATGCTTTTGCAAACAATTGCTTATCGTTTACCACCTCTTCGTGTGAAGGTAATTCAACAGTTTTCCATGCACGAATTTCTGGAACCGTTTCGGTAATTGGTAGCAGGTATGCGATTTGAGGGATATCGAATAAACTTTTGATTGAATCTCCCTGCCTTAGTCGTTTCACTACGGTGGCGATAGCTTTTTCGGCCATTCCATAGATGAGTAGATCGGCACCGGATTCAATCAGAAATGATCGTTTAACGCTGTCCGACCAGTAGTCGTAATGACTGATGCGGCGCATTGAGGCTTCGATTCCGCCAATGATTACTGGACATTCGGGGAAGAGATTTTTAAGTATGCGGGTGTAAACCACAGTAGCGTAATCGGGTCGGAATCCGGCTTTACCTCCGGGGGTGTAGGCGTCATCGGATCGTAGTCGCCTGGCGGCTGTATAATGGTTTACCATCGAATCCATATTGCCGGCAGTAACGCCAAAAAAATAGCGGGGAGCACCTAATTTTTTGAAATCGCGTAGATCGTCGCGCCAATTTGGTTGTGGATTGATGGCAACACTTAAACCTTCAGCTTCAACTACACGGGCAATTAAGGCTGAACCAAACGAGGGGTGATCAACATAGGCATCGCCGCTTACAATGATAACATCAGCCTGTTCCCTGCCTAAAAGTTCAATTTCCCTGCGGGATGCCGGAAGCCATGTTTTGCCGATAACGGCTTTCATCTGTAGTGCTTTTAATCTTAATTGATGCTTTTTTGATTGGTAATCTTCCCTTACAAGTTTTTACGCGTCGCCAAAGCAGATACCCATAGAGCGCGCCTTTCTTATGAGCGGATGTCCAGGCGGTACAAGTCTAACACGGTTGCCGGCTTCGTCGAGATTAACTGACGTAATTGAGTCCCCACTCTTGGCAACCATCAGTCCGAACTTACGGTCTGCAATCAAATCAACGGATTGAGCACCAAACTGAGTAGCGAGCAGACGATCAACCGGCGACGGGCTGCCTCCCCGCTGTATATAACCCAGAATAGTTTCACGGGTTTCAAGTCCGGTACGCTTTCGGATCACATCTGCGATATACTGCGCAGCGCTGATTCCTTTGGGTTTAGATATTCCCTCAGCAACTACCACAATGCTATAGGGCTTTTTCTGCCTGGCTCGTTTTTCGAGATAGGTGCATATTTTCCCTTCCTCGTATCCAATCTCCGGAATAAGAATAACATCGCCTCCGCCAGCTATTCCTGAGTAAAGAGCAAGCCACCCTGCATGATGCCCCATAACTTCGATAACCATGATGCGTTTGTGAGAGTTGGCGGTAGTATGCAACCGGTCAATTGCCTCTGTATCAATCCACAACGCCGAGTCGAACCCGAAAGTAACATCGGTTCCCCATACATCGTTGTCAATAGTTTTTGGAATCCCAATAATACTGAGTCCTGTTTGTGCCAAAAGGTTTGCGGTTCGCATTGTTCCATTTCCGCCAATACACACAAGCGCGTCAAGGTTCAACTCGCGGTAATGCTGCAGAATATTTCCAACCTTGTCGTCCTCTATTCCGTTTACCGATTTTTTGAACGGTTTTTCCCGCGAAGTGCCGAGTATTGTGCCACCTACAGTAAGTATTCCTGAAAGATCTTTTTCTTTTAACTCAGTATATTCTTTTTTTATGACACCTGAGAACCCCGACGAAAATCCTATCACTTTCATTTTGTATTCGGAAATGGCAGTTTTGCCTACGCCCCGTATTGCGGCATTCAGCCCGGGGCAATCGCCTCCTGCAGTCAGGATGCCAATTTTCATTCCTTTGCTTTTTCGACCCATATTACAACAATTTTTTCAGAATAAATGTAAACGATAACTTTAAAAGGATCAGCATTTCCTAAAAAGCAACATCAAGCTACACCTTTAATGTTTCCCCTTCGGTTCTGGCAATCACTACGGCACCGCAGGTATCGCTCCAGACGTTGACTGTAGTGCGAAACATATCGAGTATGCGGTCAACAGCAAGTATTAACCCGATACCTTCGAGCGGTAATCCTACCGCGGTTAGCACAATTGTCATCATTACAAGCCCTGCCATCGGAACACCGGCTGCCCCAATTGATGCAAGTAGAGCCGTGAACACAACAACAAGTGTTTGAGCAAACGTAAGCTCAATACCATAAGCCTGAGCTATGAAAATCACTGCCACACATTCGTAAAGAGCCGTACCATCCATATTAATTGTAGCTCCAAGTGGTAGAGTGAAACTTGATACCTTTCCTGAAACGCCGGCATTGTTTTTAACGGCTTCTACCGTCAGCGGCAGTGTTGCATTGCTCGATGCTGTGGAAAAAGCAGTAATCAGAGGCAGTCGCATGGCTTTAAAATGACGGATAGGGTTTACCTTCCCAATAATTCTGACTACCAAAGGCAATGTAATGCCCGAATGAACTATAAGCCCAAGAATTACAGCAATCATATAGAGTCCAAGACTTTGAATCAGAGCAAGAAAATCGTCCTGGCCGGCAACCTTCACTGCAACCAGTCCAAAAATACCGAGTGGAGTAAACCGTATAACAAAAAGTGTTATTTTCATCATGGTTTCGAACAAGGCATTGAATATTCCGGTGAGTAAAACATTGCTTTCGCGTGGAATGCGCGTTATAAAAAACCCAAACAGCAGTCCAAAAAAGATCACTGCAAGCATCTGGCTGTTATCCGAAAAGGAACTTATAATGTTCTCAGGGATTATTTTCATCAGTGTGACCCCAAGCGGTTGGGCTGTAAAATTATCGACAGGTTGTACAAGATTCAGGTCGGCTCCAACCCCGGGTCGAAGTACTGTTACCATCAACAGCCCAGTAAGAATGGCAATTAAGCTGGTTGAAATATAATACAAAAATGTTTTGGCGCTAAGGCGTCCCAGATGCTTAGGCGAGCCGATATTGCTTACACCAGAAACGATGGAACTGAATACAAGCGGGATAATGATCATTTTCAAGGCTCTCAGAAATAATTCGCCCATCCAGCCAACATACGAAACATGCCCGGGAAATAAAACCCCGAAAATCACTGCTAAAAACAGCGCTATCAGAATTTGCCAGTGAAGAGCGACCTTTTTCATGATCATAGAATTTGGGTGTTTAAAACAACCTCTATGGAATCCGGCTACATGGTTCGCCCGAATTCCATCAGAAATGCTTTTATAAATTCATCAATCTCTCCGTCCATCACATTTTGAACGTTTGAGGTTTCAATTCCGGTTCTGAGGTCTTTCACCATTTTATAAGGGTGCATAACATAACTGCGGATCTGTGAGCCCCATTCGATTTTTCGCTTGCCCGTTTCAATCTTTTCAAGTGCTTCACGTTGCTTTCGCAATTCAATTTCGTGAAGTTGCGACTTGAGCATACGCAAAGCCTTTTCGCGGTTTTGTAATTGCGACCGCGTTTCCTGACATGCGATGGTTATACCGGATGGAGCATGGCGTAATCTCACGGCTGTTTCAACCTTGTTTACATTTTGCCCTCCGGGCCCACTCGAACGGAAGGTTTCCCAACTGATATCGGCAGCGTTAATTTCAATAGTAATTTCATCGTCAACCACAGGATAGGCATACACCGAAGCAAAGGAGGTGTGGCGTTTGTGGTTGGTATCGAATGGCGATAGCCTTACGAGCCGATGAACACCGTTTTCACCTTTAAGGTATCCAAAAGCGTAATCGCCTTCAAATTCGATTGATGCCGATTTGATGCCAGCAACATCTCCTTCCTGGTAATCTATAACTTTAGTAACATACCCATTGCGTTCGCCCCAGCGAAAATATAACCTCATGAGCATTTCAGCCCAATCCTGGCTCTCGGTTCCTCCGGCGCCTGGTGTTATCTGCACAATTGCACCAAGTTTGTCCTCCTTGCCGCTGAGCATATTGCGGAACTCAAGAGCTTCAACCAGTTTCAACGATTTGCCGTATTGTTTATCGGTTTCAGATTCGTCGCAATCGCCAGCTTCGAAAAAATCGAGCAGAACCTGTAAATCATCAACCGAGGTGGAGGCGGCTTTCCATGCTTTGATCCACTCTTTCTTCTCACTAATCCCTTTGAGGAATTGTTCAGCGTGTCTTGGGTCGTCCCAAAAGTCAGGAGCGTGGGTTCGTTCCTCTTCTATCTGAACCTGTTGCTGTTTATTCTCCAACTCAAAGGAACCTCCATAAAGCATCGAGCCTTTTTTTGAGATCCTTCACCATTTCATCGGATACCATAATATTGAATTATTTAGTCAATGATTTTAATGTCTCAAAAACCAGATTGGATTCATATCCTTTACTGATTGCATGCATCGCAACCTTTTTCATTCGCAAGTTGCTCTCGCCTTTAGTGAGCATGATTTGCTTTTCAAGAATCGCTTTCAACCTCTGAATATACTCTTCCTCGTCAATCTGCCTCAAGGCCTCGTTAATAATTGCCGGTGACAATGCCAATTCGTAGAGGTGGGCTTTAATTTTGATCCGACCCCATGATTTTATTCTGAATTTCCCACGTACATAGGCAGCAGCAAAACGTTCCTCGTTTAAGCGATCCTCATCAATCAACCGTTGGATGATTTTCTGCTGCGATTCGTTTGTGCAATTCCAGGACGATAACTTTTTTGTTACTTCCTGCACTGCTCTCTCCTGGGTGTCACAAAAATAAGCTATTTTTCTCAACGCCTCCTCTTCGCTCAATTGCGTGGGCTTGATACCAGGCTTCACGTTACAAGATTTAAAAAAAATCAATCAGATGGATATCGAAAACAAGTACCGAGTTGGCAGGAATACCAGGTAATGCAGTGCTGCCATAGCCTAACCGCGATGGAATAATTAACTGGCCTTCTCCTCCTCGCCCAAAAAGTTGCAACCCTTCCCTCCAACCGGCAATCACCTGGCTGAGTGATATTTCGATAGGTTGCCCGAAATCGTGGGTAGAATCAAAAACGGTTCCGTTCAATAATCTTCCTGTATAGTGAACGGTAACTACTGAAGTTGAAGTTGGACGCTGGCTTGTGCCTGGTTCAAAAATCACATAGTACAATCCCGACGGAGTTGACATTGCATTAAGTTCGTTCTGAGCAATGTAATCCTCAATCAACTTTTTTTCGATCTCGGTGCGATCTTCTTCTTTTCTGCACGACACCCCTGCGATGAGCAAAAGGCTAAGAAATACGCTCATAATTAACGTCTTCATCGCTATTTTAGTTTTGGTTTAACAATTCATCAACCAGTTCACGGAGTGCAACTCCAGCTTTTGCAGCTATCACCCTAAGATTATGCACATATGAAATGGGGTTGGCATGCGGATCAATGTAGTATTTGGTGATCTCATGGGGTACATAATGAATCAACCCTGCAGCAGGGTAAACTTTCATTGATGTTCCAATCACCATAAGTAAATCGGCTTTTGATGCAATCCTGGATGCGGGAACAATTGCAGGCACCGCTTCACCAAACCACACGATATGAGGCCGCAATTGAGATCCTTTCTCGCAGAGGTCGCCTAATTTGAGTTCCCAACCATTCACTTCATAAACCAAATTCGGATCGGCCGTACTCCGTGCCTTTTTCAGTTCGCCATGCAGATGAGTTACCTGTGACGAACCAGCTCTTTCATGAAGGTCATCAACGTTCTGCGTAATAATTTGAACATCATACTTTTGTTCTAACTTCACCAATGCGTAGTGGGCGGCATTTGGCTCAACCTCATACAGTTGCTTCCGGCGCTGGTTATAAAACTCCATTACGAGCCGGGGATTGTTTTCCCATGCTTCATATGTAGCCACTTCCTCTATACGATGATTTTCCCAAAGACCATCGGCATCACGGAAAGTTCTTATACCACTTTCTGCACTGATTCCAGCTCCGGAAAGAACAACTATCTTTTTCTTCATATCGGGTTTACACTATTTTAATTCACAAAATAACAAAGAAATCCGACACGCCTTGTCAATCGAATGCTCATTGCAATCAAGAATCTGTCATTCTCAATGCCCTGATCAGACCGTATATTACATCGAACCACACAACTGATTGCAAAAGCAGGGATAGCCCTGTTTGTTGGTTCGACAGAGCTCCTGAGGTGGTTGATTTTTGCCAGCACAGCTCATAAAATTGTATTTTTGTCGTTTTCTCATCTACCTATTTACAGATAAAGTAACTTCATAAAAGCATGTACGCTTTCATTTCAGGAGTTCTGGCCGAAAAAAATCCGACGTCGGTAGTCATTGACTGCAATGGCGTAGGCTTTCAGATACACATTACCCTATACTCCTTTGCAAAGCTTCCTGAAGCAGGAATGCCTTGTCGTTTGCTAATCCATCACATAGTAAGGGAAGATGCTCATCTGCTGTTCGGGTTTCTCGACGACCAGGAACGAGTTGTGTTCAGAGAGCTAATCACCGTTTCTGGCATAGGCGCAAATACAGCCAGACTGGTTCTATCGGCGCTTACTCCTGAGGAAGTGCGAAGTGCCATTGTTAGTGGAAACTGGAGTGTTCTGCAAAGAGTTAAGGGTATCGGAAACAAAACAGCCCAACGCGTAATTGTGGAATTGAAAGACAGGCTCAATAAAACAATATCATCGGGGGGGATTTTAAACATATCGTACAATACAGGAAAAGATGAAGCGTTATCAGCATTGGTTATGCTGGGGTTCAGCAGAGCTTCAGCAGACAAGGCACTAGATAGAATCATTCTTGAGTACGGAGCCGATGCCGCAGTAGAGGATCTGATCAAAAATGCATTGAAAGTGCTCTAAACAAACAACAAATTGCCGGAACACATGCCGGAATTTAGCTAACACTTGACCACTTGGATCATCTGGTGCAATATTTTATCAGAGTTTGTTTTCTGGCGATAGCTGCCATGTTGTCAAATGGTGCTTTTGCGCCATACAAGCTATATGCTCAAACATTACCTGTTTCGCCGTCCGACACCATCTGGCAGGCAGATACAGTACAACCTTTGCCATTTCCACTTAATCCTGCGCCACTGATACCCGGCACACTTCACATCAGAAGAACTGCCATTGATTTTCAGGATCCGCCCTTTTTCACTACCGACGTTGAATTCGACCCTCTGCGCAGAGAGTATATCCTGCGTCGCCAAATAGGGGGAATTGACATTGGCACTCAACGCACCATGACTTTCGAAGAATTTCAGGACTATCACCTTGAAAATTCACTCCGAAATTATTGGAAAGATCAAGCCCGGCAACGCGGGGGCGACAGGCAAGAGGGTATTATCCCTCAGATTCATATTGGCGGAGAGGTGTTCGACCGCATTTTTGGCGCCAGTACTATTGATATACGTCCGCAAGGTTCGGCCGAATTAATTTTTGGCGTTATGTCGAACCGGCGCGACGACCCTGCAATTGACGTCCGCCGCCAGCGTACTGCAAACTTCGACTTCCAGCAACGCATTCAAATGAATGTGCTAGCAAAAATCGGAGATAAAATACAATTCAACGCCAACCACAATACCGAAGCAACTTTCGACTTCGAAAACAGGCTCAAACTTAAATACGAGGGAAAGGAAGACGAAATTATTAAGCTGATTGAAGCTGGCGATGTTACCCTACCGCTAAATAGCTCGCTTATCACAGGAAGCCAAAGCCTTTTTGGGCTCAAAACTCAGTTGCAGTTTGGCCGCACAACGGTAACAAGTGTGTTTTCGCAACAAAAAAGTGAAACCCGCAACATAACAGTTCAGGGCGGAGCCCAGAAAAACAACTTTTCTCTCAAGGCGCTCGACTATGAAGAGAACCGTCACTTTTTTATTTCACATTATTTCCGCAACCAGTACGAAGAGGCTCTATCGCGTTTGCCTATTGTTACAAGCAACATAAACATCACAAAAATTGAAGTGTGGGTCACCACACGTGGAGCCGCCGTAACCGAAAACCGCAACATTGTGGCTTTTATGGATCTCGGCGAACACCAGCCGTTCAACAACCAACTTTATCACTCAGCACCATTCATAGTCCCCGACAATTCAACAAACAATCTTTTTATACTTCTGAATGATACGGTAAGACTTCGCGATATCAACCGCGTGAACGATTACCTTGCTACTCATCCTCTTCAATTGGTTTCTGGCCGAGACTTTGAAAAAGTAGAAAATGCCCGTAAGCTCAACCAAACAGAATTCACCTTCAATAGCAAACTCGGGTTTATCTCGCTCAACTTCCCATTGAGTCCTGACCAGGTTCTTGCAGTTGCATATCAATATACAATCGTAGGACAGGATGACCGCGTATTTCAGGTTGGTGAGTTTTCCGATCAGGGTATTAACACTCCACAGGCTCTGATGGTCAAATTACTAAAAAGCACTGCCGTCGACACAAGAATACCTATGTGGGATCTGATGATGAAGAATGTGTATAACCTTAACGCATTCAGAATCAACAGCGATGACTTCACGCTCAATATTCTGTATGCCGGCGGAGTAAACAGTGTACCTACCGGTTTCTTACTTGAAGGACCTCCCGGAGTAAAAGGGGTTCCTTTAATCAGAGTGATGAATTTCGATAATCTTAATCCGCAGCTTAACTCTCCACCTGATGGTGTTTTCGATTTTATTGACGGTGCTGCTACGGGAGGAGGAACTATTCAATCGTCGAACGGCCGTATCTTTTTCACTGTACTTGAACCATTCGGTGAATTTCTCCGCCGCAAATTAGTTGACCCTGAACTTGGCGATAAATATGCCTTCGACTCTCTTTACACGCTTACAAAATCCGGTGCACTTCAATTTCCCGACCGGAATCGTTTTATCATAGAAGGATATTATAAATCAGCCGGCGGGTCGGAAATTTCACTCAATGCCATCAATGTACCGCGTGGCTCGGTGCGTGTTACAGCCGGAGGTGCTCCTCTAACCGAAAATGTACACTTTACTGTGGATTACACTCTTGGGCGAGTACGAATAATTGACGAAGGCATCCTGAACTCCGGCACGCCTGTCAATATCTCGCTCGAAAGTCAGAATATGCTTGGGTTGATGAATCGCAGGATGGTTGGAACCCGCGTAGAACACCGTTTCAACGATGACTTTCATTTAGGTGGCACTCTGATGAATCTCCACGAGAGCCCACTAACACAAAAAGTGAGTTTCGGAAACGAACCAATCAGCAACACTATCTGGGGTTTAGATTTAGGCTACCAAACTGAATCTATGTGGATTACACGTATGCTCGACAGGCTACCGTTCTACAGCACCAAAACCCCCTCGCGCATTATTTTCAACAGCGAATTTGCCCATTTTATTCCTGGACATTCCAGAGCTGTTGGAAAAACAGGCACAACTTATATTGACGATTTTGAGGGCAGCAAATCAACCATCAGTTTGAAAACACTCGGACACTGGCACATGGCAAGCGTCCCGCAACACCAAGCCAGACATGGGATGTTTCCGGAAGCTGCACCTGGTACTGGTTTGATGAGCGGCTTTAACAGGGCGCTGCTTGCATGGTATATTATTGACCCGCTTTTCTACGAACCTACAAGCGCAATAAGACCACCAAACATTGACAGGAACGAACTTTCGCGACACTCTGTCCGACCGGTTAAAGAAACTGAAGTGTTCCCGAATGCCGATCCTCCCGCCGGACTTCCAATGAACCTGCCAGTGTTGAACCTTGCATTCTATCCATCTTTGCGCGGACCTTATAACTTCGATACCGAACCAACATCCTTTTCAAGAGGTGTTAATTCCGACGGATCGTTACAAGACCCAAACACCCGCTGGGGTGGCATAATGCGTGCTCTCGACAATACCGATTTCGAAGCCACAAACATAGAATATATCGAATTCTGGCTCATGGACCCTTTCGCCGAAGATACGCTTAACCCCGGAGGCTATCTTTTTTTGAACCTCGGCGATATCTCAGAAGATGTTCTTCGCGACGGACGCAGAAGCTTTGAGAATGGACTTCCAACCACCGCCGATCTGGTTAACGTAGATTCAACAATCTGGGGCCGGGTTCCTACAGTGCAGGCGCTCGTTAATGCATTTGACAGTGAAATAGACTCCCGTCCATATCAAGACTTAGGCTACGACGGGTTAAGCACTGAGGAAGAACAGATGTTTCATTCCGATTACCTCACTATCCTTGCCCAAATGTTTGGCGAACAATCGCAAGCCTATCAGAGTGCATTGGAAGATCCTTCATCCGACGATTACCAATATTTCCGAGGAGGAAACCTTGATGAAGACGAGCGCTTCAGTAGTGTTTCAATGCGATACAGGCGCTTCAACCATGTTGAAGGCAATAGCCCCACAGCAGAACAATCGCCCGAAATATATCCTACTCTCGCCACAAACTTCCCAAATACAGAAGATATAAACCGCGACAATACGCTGAACGATTCCGAAAGATATTTTCAGTATGTTGTTGAACTTCATCCTGATAAAATGCGGGTCGGGCAAAATTACATAACCGACATTTACACCGCACGCAACATCCCTCTCCCCAACAATACACGCGGCGAAGTAACCTGGTACCAGTTTAAAGTCCCGCTACGAAATCCCGACCAGGTAATCGGAAATATTCAAGATTTCCGATCAATCCGTTTCATGCGGATGTTTATGAAAGGATGGCAACAAGAGGTTATTTTACGATTTGCAACTCTCGAACTCGTGCGCAATGAATGGCGCAGATATTACAGTGAGTTGCATGAACCTGGCGATTGGATTCCCGCTCAGGACGATACACGATTCGAAATCAGCGCTTTAAATTTTGAGGAAAATGGTTTTCGCGAACCGGTACCATATGTTCTTCCGCCAGGAATTGAACGGGAAATCAATCTGGGCACAATTCACATGCAGCAGAAAAACGAGCAATCCATGTCGCTGCGTGTCCGTGGCCTTGCCGATGGCGATGCACGTGCAACATATAAAACAACTGATTTCGATTTCAGGCAGTTCAAACGCCTCCAAATGTATGTTCACGCCGAGAAGGTTTATGCAAACGAGGAACTGAACGCTGGCGACATGACAGCATTCATCAGGTTTGGTAGCGACTTCACCGAAGACTATTACGAATACGAAGTCCCGCTCGAATTTACCCCTTGGGGAACATCAGCCTCTGACGCTGAAGCCATTTGGCCTGTCAACAACAGGTTCGACATCGAACTACAAAAACTCGTTGAGGCGAAACGCCAACGCAACGAGGAGATAAAAAACGAAAACACTGCCGTTACAGTTGCCATTCCGTTTTATGTTGCCGACGGAAACAGCCGGATTACAGTAGTAGGAAATCCAAGCCTAAGCACAATAAAAGCTCTGATGATTGGGATTCGCAACCCAAAACAAAGAACACCCGCTGATACCGACGACGGGCTACCAAAAAGCGCCGAGATTTGGGTGAATGAATTGCGGCTGACCGATTTTAACGACCAAAGCGGTTGGGCTGCCACCGCACGGATGAATGCCACGCTCTCCGATTTAGGCTCATTAATGGTATCAGGGATTCACAGTTCTCCAGGATTCGGGAGCATAGAGGAAAGAGTTACAGAGAGGGCTATGGAAGCCTACTCCCAATTTGATATTGCCACAAGTCTTGAACTAGGCAAACTGCTTCCAGAAGAACTCGGTTTGCGCGTTCCAATGCACTTCGACTATTCTGTTACTCTTCTTACACCACAGTATAATCCACTTGACCCCGATGTGCTTTATCGCGATGAAATCAGAGACCTGTCGAAACATCAGAGAGATTCGCTCCGTCTAGTAACCAGAGACATTACACAGCGACGTAACATCAATTTCATGAATGTGCGAAAAGTACAGACAGACGCTTCGGAAACAATTAGATTCTGGGACATTGAAAATTTCGACTTTTCGTACTCTTATTCTGAAATCAACCATAGTAATATTGATATCGAATTCGATCGCCAAAGAATCTTCAGGGGCGGAATAGGATACACTTTCTCTCACAACCCAAGACCGATCAAACCTTTCGAAAATTTTACCAATATTCGACTGATTAATGATTTCAACTTCCACTATTTACCAAGAACTGTGTCGTTCCGAACTGATATGTTTCGCGAATACAACGAGCGGCTCCTGCGAAACAAAAGCACTGCACGAATCCTGATCGATACAAACTTCATCAAACGATGGGAATGGAGCAGAATGTACGACATCAAGTACGATCTGACACAAAATCTTAAGCTGGAATTTAATGCTGCAGCTAATGCATTCATTGACGAACCTCCAGGCTCGGTTGACCGCGACAGACCAGACTTTCGGATGATGCGCGACTCTATCATGCAAGAGATATATGATCTCGGCACTCTCACCAATTATGTTCAAAACATGAACGTAAGCTACGTTCTCCCAATTAACAAGATAAGTATGTTTGATTGGATCAACGTTAACGCACGATATACGAGCATGTTCCGCTGGCAAGCTTCACCTCGGAGCATCCAAAGTATTTTGGGAAACACCATCGAAAACGACAACTCAATACAAATTAACAGTACCCTGCGATTTACAACCCTTTACAATAAGTTTGATTTTCTCAAGAACCTCAACCGTCCGACCCCTGGCCCTGGGCGACCAGCTCCCGGCAGACCATCGGCACAAAACATACGCGGGGAAGAAGAAAGAGGAGAAGGAGAAGGAGAAGAAGAACGAGAGAGAGAGAGAGAGCAAGGCGATGAGACAGAACCTGTTCCCTTTGGCGAAGAGGAAGAAAGGCAGCCTCTTGATTTGAACAGATACTTTAAATTGTTTGGAAACACTCTGCTTCGGGTGCTCACAGGCATTAAAGATGTTTCGATAAGCTACACTGAAAACAACGGTACTTTGTTGCCAGGTTTTATGCCAGAACCAACAATGCTGGGAAACAGAATGAGCGATATGGCCCCTGGGCTTGGATTCGTATTTGGCGATCAGCGCGATATTCGTCAAACAGCCGTTCAGAACAACTGGCTATCAACCGATACCCTGCTAAATGCTGCCTACCTTGTACGACACTCTAACAACCTGGTTCTACGCGCTAATCTTGAGCCATTGCCAGCACTGAGGATTGATATTACCGCCGACCGCAGCGAAGCATTTACTCACCAGGAATATTTCAGGATGGGCCCCGACGGCGACTTTTCAACCTTCGCGGCTCAACAAAGCGGCAACTTTAGTATGTCGTTCATAACCTGGCAAACTGCCTTCGCACGCGATCGAAAGGATCACACGTCAGAAGTTTTCGAATCACTAAAGCGAAACCGCTATGATGTGGCTCGTCGGTTGGCAGAGCAAAACCCATTTTCGCATGGAACAAATCCCGATGGTTTTCCAGATGGATACGGAGGATCATCTCAGGATGTATTGATACCGGCTTTTATTGCTGCCTATACCGGCCGCGACCCTAATGATGTATCGCTCAACCCATTCCCTGTAATTCCGTTACCAAACTGGCGAATCACTTACAACGGGCTCACACGGATGGAATTCTTCAGAAGACATTTCCGCACATTCACGCTATCGCATGCTTACAGGTCGAGTTACAATATCGGCGCCTTCCTCACAAATCTCGCATACCGCCCCGATATGGGTATGCGCGACGCTTCTGGAAACTTCATCGCAGAACGCAGAATTGATGTGATATCAATAAACGAACAGTTCAGCCCTCTAATCAACATTGATATTACCTGGCACAACTCTCTGCTTACGCGGTTCGAAATCAGGCACTCGCGCAGTTTAGCGTTCAGCTTCGTAAACAACCAACTAACCGAAGTCACAAGCAGGGAATACATTATCGGCGCAGGTTACAGGATTAAAGATGTGAGATTCGTTGTTGCTTCGGTTGGACCCGGAAGAAGCCGCCAGCGGATAAGCAGCGATCTGAACCTGAAACTTGACCTATCCTTACGCGACAATAAAACCGTACTGAGGCGTATTGATGAACCTCTCGACCAGGTTTCAGCAGGACAAAGGATGATAGCAATAAATTTCTCAGCCGATTACGTGATTAACCAAAATCTTTCGGCAAGAGCTTTCTTCGAACGAACTTCAAATATTCCCTATCTCACATTCCTGAATGCACACACTTTTGCTGGTATTAGCCTTCGGTTCACACTTGCCCGATAAAGAAAGCAATATCTGCCCAATAGCAAAAATTTACGCTTAAAAAGTCTTTTATCCATTCCTTTTATTACTTTTGACCCCTCATTTCCCACAATAATTATTTAAAACATGAATATTCCTGAAACACTCAAGTACACAAACGACCATGAATGGATTAGTGTCGACGGGTCAATCGCAACAGTTGGTATTACCGATTTTGCCCAGCAGGAGTTAGGTGATGTCGTGTTCATTGATGTGGCAACCGTTGGTGAAAATCTCGAAAAAGGAGAAGCATTCGGAACCATCGAAGCAGTAAAAGCCGTTTCCGATATGTTCATGCCAATCTCGGGCGAAGTAATTGAATTCAACGACTTGCTAAATGATAAAGCCTACCTTGTAAATAAAGACCCATACGGTAAAGGCTGGATAATTAAAGTACAAATTGCCGATTCTTCGGAATTAGACCAACTTTTAACCCACTCACAATACAAAGAGTTGATAGGCTAGTATCAGCCAGCAACTTCATCCTTAATGACAGATAGTAACATACTAACCCAATATATACGTAACTACAGAGAGTTTATTTTATGGACTCTCCTTATCTTCATACTCACCGGCATACCAGGTGATATGTTCCCTGTATTTCCCGACTTTTGGGACCTGTTCAAACCAGATAAAATCATTCATCTGGCACTGTTCGGAGGATTTGTATTTCTCTTTTTCAAAGGCATTACCAGACAATACAACTACACGGTTTTACGTTCTTATGGTACGATACTTGTTGTAATAGTATCGAGTGTAATGATAAGCGGACTCACCGAATACCTGCAATGGAAGGTGTTTGTAAACAGGAGCGGGAACTATTATGATTTCATTGCAAATGTTGTTGGGAGTTTGTTGGGATGGCTGGTGTTTTGGCTGATTTATCGAAAAAAAAGTCGAATTTCTGATGTTCCTTGAAACAAACTGCTTATCTTAGCAAAAAAATTAACTTCACTGAAATTGTACCGAATATAACGCAAATAAACAAGGTCGTGAACCAATAACACACAGGTTATGGAAACGAAAAAATCACCAAAAGCCGATCTCGAAAGCAAACGGACGTTTTTTATCCAAATCGGGCTGATCGTCACACTAATTATTGTGCTGATCGCTTTTGAATGGCGAACCTACGACAGGGCTCTATTAGATCTGGGAGATCGGGACATAGTTGATATTCCTGAGGAAATCGTAGAGATTACCCGGCAGGATCAACCGCCACCACCTCCTCCGCCACCTCAAACCACACTGATAACAATTGTAGAAGATGATGTTGAGGTTGAAACAGACGTTTTTATAGATGCCGACGTCGATCTCACAACCCAGATAGCAGCTTTTGTACCGCCCGTGCAGCAGGAAGAAGAAGCGGATGAGCGGGAGATATTCATTGTAGTTGAAGAACCTCCATCTTTTCCCGGCGGCGATGCAGCCCGCATAAGGTTTCTTTCTGAAAACGTACGGTATCCTCAGATGGCGCGCGAAAGTGGTATTCAGGGCACGGTTTTCTTAACCTTTGTTGTTGAACGCGACGGTTCTGTTACAGATGTACGTGTAATGCGCCCTGTTGGAGGCGGTCTCGACGAGGAAGCTGTCAGAGTTGTTAAAGCAATGCCCCGCTGGAATCCCGGCAGGCAAAGAGGCCGCGCGGTTCGCGTGCAATTCACCATGCCCATAAGGTTTACATTGCAATAGCAATGCAATTCCTCCTGTGCCGAACGCATTCATAAGCAATTCAGTGCTTCGAACTATTCAGCTTCGATATATAAAGATCTATTGCTGTAGCCATTGAGGGTGTTTCTGGCTTTGGCGCTACCAGATCGAGCCGAAATCCAGCATCTAAAACAGCCTGGGCGGTATTAGCTCCATATGCTGCTAAACGGATGTCGCCTTGCACAAAGTCGGGATAGTTCTTCTGTAACGACTTTATTCCTTCCGGACTGAAAAATACTAACATATCAAAATCAAGATTACCAAACTGGCTCATGTCGTTGGAAATGGTCTTGTAAAAAACAGCCTGCGCAAACTTTATTTTGTTGTCTTCGAGTATTTTCAAAATATTCTCACCACAAACATCTGCAGTTGGTAATAAAAACCGGTCGCACGAATGCTTGCGTATAATATCAATCAAATCAGAAAAATCGCGTTTGCCGTAAAAGATTTTCCGCTTGCGAAACACAATGTATTTCTGTGTGTAAAGAGCTATTGCCTCGCTGGTGCAAAAATACTTTAACGATTCGGAAACCGGATGCCTGAGATCTGAACACATCTTAAAGAAATGGTTTACTGCAGTCCGGCTTGTAAAAATGATTGCAGAATAATCCTGAATATACACCTTTTGTTTCCTAAACTCCGATGCTGATAGCTGTTCAACCTTGATAAAAGGGTAGAACACTACATCAACATTATGTTTGGCAATAATATCAAGATACGGAGACTTGTCGGTTTCGGGCTTTGGCTGGGAAATGAGGATTTTTTTGATCTTCATATCTGCTTGTGGAAGAAACGATTTTTTAAAAACGGTGCAAAATTAAAGATTAAATTTTAATCTTGAGAACAAAAGGTCGGAAATTTCACGCCTTCACCAAAAAGCTTAAACGCTTTACTGGGAATCGAGCGACACTGCAATATTAGAGCGAGATGTTTTTGATTATTGAAATGAAACCGAAATTACAATCCGGCCATTTTCGTCATAAACCAACTCAAGCTCGTTCCAATTGGCATCGTAGACGTAGATCTTATAATTTATTATCCTTCCAGGAAGTGTAACATGGTATGCATATCCACGTTCCCATGTGCTGTATTCGCTGAGTTCGAACACAAAGCGCACTTGTTCAGGCAGTTCTTCGTAATCAATAATATACTCGGTTCTTAGCCATTCTCCGTCGCGTGTAAAGAAAGCATCATAATATTGCTGCTGCCACAGAAACGATACCCCCAGTTCATTTTCATTTACCAGTAAATCAAGTTCCGCGGCTTCTGGGAACAGTTTGTTGAGGGTGGCGAGTATTTGCGGTGGGATGGTGCGCTGGCGCGGATCCTGTGCCGGTAGTACATACGGCATCAGAAACAAAATTAAAAAGCAGGTATGTCGTGCTAGCGTGTTCATGAAAAATGTAATTCAAAAACTGTTCCCTATTCCTTATTGTACTAAAATTTGCGAAATTAATATTTTCGTGCGAACGGATTGCTTCAGTAATTAGCCATTAGGACTATTTATTTTCTCAGGCATGGTGGAGGTGATCGTATAACTGTTGTCCCTTAACATTTCCGGCAATTAGCTTTATTTGCTCTGCCGATGCCCTTTTTATTGCTGCCATCGAACCAAAGTGTTGTAGTAACCGCTTTGCAATAGCTGGCCCTATTCCTTTAATATCTGTTAATCCAGTTTTTATTGTTCCTTTCTCTCGCTTTTTTCGGTGGTGGGAAATGGCAAACCGGTGTGCTTCATCACGTACATGTCGCAGTAGGCGAAGTGTTACTGAGTTTTTGTCAAGAAACAGCGGAACCGGATCGCCGGGAACATAAATCTCTTCGAGCCTTTTGGCTATGCCTATAACATCAACATTTTCTGCAATACCCAGAGAAACAAGTTCGTGGTATGCAGCGTTTAACTGTCCCTTTCCCCCATCAATCACAATGAGCTGAGGCAATTGCAGTCCCTCTTTTATTTGCCTCGAATAACGGCGGCCGACAATTTCCTTCATTGATGAATAGTCATCAGGGCCATCAACCGTTCGGATGTTGAAATGGCGATATTCTTTCTTTTCCGGCCTGGTTTTTATGAAAACCACTACAGAGGCTACTGCATAACTCCCTTGAATATTTGAATTGTCGAAACACTCTATTCTTTCTGGCTTTTGCGAAAGCCGTAAATCCTCCTGTATTTGCTGCATGATGCGATTAGCATTGCGATCAGGGTCAACAAGTTCCTGCCTGCGCTGTTGCTCCATGCAATAATTTTTTAAATTACGTTCCGATAGCGCGAGCAACTCTTTTTTATCGCCACGCCGGGGGATTGTGTATTTTATCCCGGGTATGGCCATATCGGGTCGAAAAGGAACAATTATCTCTGGTGCATCGCTGTTGTAGCGCTGACGCAGTTCGATGATAGCGATGCTCAAAATATCCTCATCCGCTTCATCAAGCCGCTTGTGAACAGCAATTGTGTGCGATTGGATTACCGCTCCATCAACAACCTTAATGATGTTTACATAAACCGTATTCCCTTCATTTAGAACCGAGAAGACATCTACATTTGATATCGAGGGGTGAACAATAGTTGATTTACTTCTGTAACGCTCGAGTAAAGCTATCTTCTCCTTAATTATCTGCGCTTTTTCAAATTCCATCTTCATTGCGTACTGTTGCATCAGCCCTGTGAGCTGATTTTTGACCGATTGTAAATGTCCCCGGATAATGTTTCTGACTGCAGCGATGGATTGCTCATATTCTTCTTCGCTCTGAAAACCTTCACATGGTCCTCTGCAATTACCAATGTGATAGTTGAGACAGACTTTAAAATGTTTTTTTTCTATACTTCGCCGGTTAAGTTTAAGGTTGCAGGTTCGCAAAGGATATATTTGTCTGACAAGTTCGAGCAACGTGGTCATAACTTTAACCGACGCATAAGGTCCGAAATATTCGGAGCCATCGCGAGTTGGATTGCGGGTTGAAAAAACGCGAGGGAAAGACTCCTTTTTTATGCATATCCATGGGAAGGTTTTGTCGTCCTTCATCAGGATATTGTAGCGCGGCTGATATGTTTTTATTAGATTGTTTTCAAGCAGCAAGGCATCAAGTTCGCTTTCAGTTACAATATGTCTGACAGAAGCTGTTTTTCGGACCAGCACTTTGGTTTTTCCAATTTTGGTGTCATCGCCTGTGAAGTACGACGACACTCTTTTGCGCAGGTTTTTTGCTTTGCCAACATAGAGGATTTTGCCTTCTTTGTCGAGGAATTGGTATATGCCCGGATTATCCGGCAGAAAGCGGCTTAAATTCTCAATGTTAGTTGTGGGGATGCTCTCGTCCATAAAGCCTCAGTTCAGCTTACCGCATATGGTTCCAACCTTGAGCCTGTATCGGAACCAAACTTCCATCGCGGGAGATTAGCTGTAACCCTTCGCTTTTATGAGTAATATGTCCGATTACAGTTACTTCTCTCACCTTTCTTATCTTTTCATAATCAATGAGCGGTATAGTAAAGAGCAGTTCATAATCTTCTCCTCCATTCATGGCTGCAGTAACTGGTTGTATGTTAAACTCCATAGCAATCATCGAAGTGGCTGGGTCAAGCGGTAATTTTTCCTCGAAAATACGGCATCCTGTTTTGGAGCTATGGCAGATATGATGTAATTCGGAGGCTAAACCGTCGCTGATGTCAATCATGGATGTGGGTTTAATACCTGCGGCTTTCAGTTTTGATAAGATGTCGAAGCGAGGTTCAGGCCTCAGTTGGCGCTGGAGAATATAGTCATGCCCACCAAGATCGGGTTGAATTGTTGGGTCCTGCTTAAAAACAGCCTTCTCTCTTTCCAAAACAAGCAGTCCCATGTATGCAGCACCGAGATCGCCGCTCACACACAAAAGATCGTTGATGTTAGCGGTATCCCTGTAGGCAACTGCATTTTTTTCGACCCTACCAAGCGCTGTGACCGAAAGAAACATTCCTGATGGGGTTGAAGTTGTATCACCACCAATCAGATCAACATTGTAGCGGTCGCAGGCAGCGTAAATGCCTTCGTAGAGCTCAGTGAGCGCTTCAGCAGAGTAGCGGTTCGACACAGCCAACCCAACAAGTATCTGCCCTGGAGTGCCGTTCATTGCGGCAATATCGCTAAGATTCACAACAACTGCCTTATAGCCGAGATGTTTGAGGGGCGTATAAGACATGTCGAAATGAACGCCTTCGATGAGTAAATCTTTGGTGACTAATAGATATTCTTCTCCCAGGTCAATTACGGCCGTATCGTCGCCGATGCCTTTAATTATTTTATGATCCTTTATCCTATTGTTTTGCGTCAGATGATGTATCAGCCCAAATTCGCCAAGTTCGGATAGCTCTGTTTTTCTTAAAGGTATTTCTTCCATGTTGCAACTATATAACAACCTGCCTGTCGTTCGGCAGAATGTCGGGATTGATATTTTCAGGCAAAATTATCCATTTCCTGTCAGAGAGCACATAAAGCGCTTAGATGATTTTTTCAGGTTGTACGTTTCAGAAATTAACGTAAACTTGCATGTAATTACAACCCTGTTGTTATGCAGAAAAAAACGTATCTGGCAGTGATATGCATCTTACTATTGCTTGTGGTAATGCAGACAGCAGCACAACCGCATAAGCAGCATGATGAGAGGGCTGGATACTGCCAGTTTGAGGATTTTGCCACCGACATAAATTTTTTCAGAGCGACTATGCTTGGCGAAAGCCGCGATCGTGCTATCGCCCGTAAAAAAGCGCTGATCAATGCCAGAGGGCAGCTTGCAGGCAATATTCAGGCAATTATCAGAAGCGTTTTTGATGTTTATACAACCAGCGATGCCAGTGCCGACAGATATGAATATCTGACCCGACAAATTGTGAAGAAAAAAATAACCGGAATGGTGGTTGTTTGTAGCAAAACAGTAAAACTTGACAACGGCCTGTACCGGTCGTATGTAGCAGTTGAGCTGCCCCGAAGTAGTGTAGTTGGTGAGCTGAATCGCCAAACAGTCGCCGGCGAAGGGCTTCAGGAAGGCTACCGGTTCACCGACTTCGAGCAAAAACTGAAAGATGAAATGGAGAAAGCGGGTCGAGAAAAACATAATGAAATAATAATCCGATAGGATGGTTTGTGGCAGAAAGCTCATGTTTGTTTTATTACCAATCTTACTCCAATCCTGTAAGGCTTCAATAGGTTTTCAGAGTGTGGGCAAGAAAGACGGTCTAATTTATCATGATTCAACCGCGGTTGTTGTTGCATCTCGTCAGGTGTCAGCCAATGTAACTCCTTCTGGCAGCGGAGAAGCCGAAATCTTAACTCCCAGCCTGTTTCAGTGGCCTGCCGTTTCGAACAGGGTTGTTGCTGCCGGTATTTCCGATCCTGGCATTGGTGAAGATATCACCGGCCGGATGGCGATAATCCGGGCTATGGTGGTTGCTGGCCTGCTTAATAATAGCACCGTTCAAAATGTAACCGAAACCTATTACAGGCAATTGCCAGGGCAAAAACTTTCAACTGCAAGTTTTAACTCGTTGAGCAAAATAGTTTCAGTGGTTCGTTTCGATACTGCTGCAATCCTGATTTCCGAGCAGCAAATTACCGGGGCAGGCGAAAAAATAGTTCTGATTACGGCCGATTCCTCACTATTCGCTCCCAGCCTCTACTGCGATCGTGTTGAGATAAACGCCGAAGTTTTTTATTCCGAAACTCCACTCACCCTTGGTGATCGAATTTACATGTATTTTAAGATCAAAGCGGTAAAAAAAACAAGTGGAGGAGAATCAATTCCTCTGTTTAACTGGGAATTACATTCCGACAACAACCGGATAGAGTTTCGCAGCGAGTTCGAGGGTAAAGAGGTCTATTTTCCGATCCGTTACCGTCGTTATGAGGCCCCTTGGGCTTTTCAGGCACAAGAAAGCCCAGATCCTGACATTTTCCTTGGTTTTACAATGGGCTACGGAATCTGGAATGCATTTGCTGTGAGCTTGTTGCGCCAGATTGACATGCTCGACAAAGAAAACCTCGAAGTAAAATCAATGATGGATGATTATTCCGGTAGATTTGAAATCATGTCGCGCGAAGTTTCTGTCGCCAAAGGTTCGCACGGCATCCATTCAGCAGTTACTTGCGAAAATCGTTACTATTTGAGAATTGATCAGCTTACGCAGTAAGCCTTACACGAAGTTCCCCTCTTTTTGTGTCCAACTAATCTTGACTGGTCTTTTGTGGTCTATTTTAACCCCAGAAAGTTTTGGATGAACATTTGTATGGTTCGATTGAGTATTCGTCCTGAAGCATATCAATCATAATGTTTCGGTGTTAAACAGCCCCATCAATTCGTCTTTCTTTCGATGCGAAACTGGCACAACGGATGAATCACACATATAAATCTGGTTTTCTTCTTTGTTGTATCGTTTAATAAGATTAAGATTTACTACATGGGTTTGGTGTATCCTGAAAAAACCAAGGTTTTGCAGTGCCTCGTCATACTCCTTGAGAGTGCGGGATACGACTATCCGCTGCCCGCCGATCAGGTAGAAAGTACAATAATTTCCATCGGCTTCGATTCTGATAATTTCGTCTGTTTCAACAAGATATATGTTATCGGAGGTTTTTAGTATTAATTTTTTGCCTTGAAACGTTTTTTTCGACTGGTCAATATTTTCCAGAAGGGCGTTGAGTCGTTTTTGGATATTAGCTTTATCTAAAAGTTCCTTTGATTTTTCAATGGCCTTTACCAGTTCATCAGGGTCTATAGGTTTGAGAACATAATCTATTGCGCTGAATTTGAATGCCTTGATGGCATATTCTTCGAAAGCGGTTACAAATATAACTTTGAAATCAATTTTTCCGATTTGGCGTAAAAGATCAAACCCACTACCATCGGGCATTCGAATATCGAGCAAAACCAGTTCGGGATTATGCCTTCTGATGGCAATTATTCCTGAACGAACATCGTAAGCTTGTGCTACAACTTCCACATTTTTGCAGTATATGGATACCATTTGAAAAATAGTTTCTCTCGATTTGGTTTCGTCATCAACGATTATAGCGCGGATCATACAATATGTATTAAATTAAATCGCCTTTGCGGCGAACATTACGTTGTTATTATTGTTTGCGGGGAGGATATAGGGAATATTAAATGTGATGCGCGTTCCAACTGTTTCGCCCAGAGCGTTTTGACATTCTGATATCTTGAGTTGAATCTTATTTGACTGCTTTCTGTTGAGCAATCGCAAGCGTTCTTCGGTTATTGAAATAGCAAGTGATTCATGGTCGTGGTTGCTTTTTTGATTTTGTTTTGATTTTGCGATACCAATTCCATTGTCTTCAATTTCGAACAGGACTGTTCCATTATTTAACTTGAACCTGATCGAGATTAAACCCTTGGTTGACAGATGTTGAATGCCGTGTTCCACACTGTTTTCGATGAGTGGTTGTGCTAACATGGGCGGGATACATATCACGGAGGGATTGATTTTACTGTCAACTTCAAACTGGTAGTCGAATTTATTATCAAACCTCATTCTTTGTAGTTCGATATAGTATCCGAGGGTTTGTATCTCATTTTCGAGTGTAACATATTCGGCCCGGCTGTTATTAAGAACAAGCCGCATAAGTTTGGCAAAGTTTGACAAATACTTACCGGCTTCGGCGGTTTCCCTTTTGTACATGAAGCTTTGTATTGCGCCAAGTGCATTATAGATGAAGTGCGGGTTCATTTGGGAGCGAAAAAGTTTTTGTTCAAGATTAATAACTTTTTGCCTCATGTTTAACCGATTTTGGCGAACCAAAAGCAGTGCAATTATGATAATCGTAAGAAGCAGCACTGAAACACCGTAAACGATCATCTGGCTTTTTCTCAGTTGCAGTTCGTTAATCTCGCTCTCCTTAATCACCGCATCAAGCTGTTGCTTATGTTTTTCGAGTTCGTATCTTGCCTCTATTTCAGAGATAAGCCTGCTGTTAACATCATATATCTGATTGTTCAGTCGCGTATATTCAACCTGATGTTCATATGCTCTTTGAAAGTTTCCCGCCTTTGAGTAGATTAAAGCCAAGGACTGGTATATTTCCATTAAATCATTACGATTCTCATTTTGTTGTGCGAGTTTGAGCGCCTGGTAAAGCGATTGCTCTGATCGGCTGAAATCACGATTATCTGCATAGAGATTGCCTAAACCTTTCAAAGCTACTATCTGATTGTGAATATCGTTTTTCTTTTCTGCGATTTCAAGCGCCTCAGTATAAGCTGCTATTGCTTCTGTGGGTTGATTTAATCTAACATGGAGCAAGGCAATGTTGTTTAGTGATTCACTAACCTCTTGCTGATAGCCAAATTCCCTGTCTATTTCGAGCGCCAACCGGTAATATTCCAATGCCTGCAAGTAATTACCGGTTAGTTTGTAGATGCTGCCTATGTTGTTACTTGTTTGGGATATACCATGTTTTATTCCGGCCTGTTTGAAAAACAAGAAGGCCCGTTTGTAATACTCCAAAGCTATTGGAAAATTATTGAGATGGTAATATACATCTCCTATGCTGTGTAATAGCGGCCCGGTTGAAACGGCACCTTCTGTTGACTCACGTAATCGCAGACTTCTGAGAAGATACTCCAGCGAGAGTTCAAAATGGCCTATCATCCTATAGTTGGAGCTAATTTTTTTCAGGGCATCAAGCATCATCATCGTATCGCCGAGCATCTCGCGTATAGCGAGGGATTGCTGAAGATAATCTATTGCCTCAGAATGCTTCGAAACAAAAAAACAAGCGCTACCAATGTGTAGTAATGCGTCTGCCTGGCTTTTTTGATCGCCAAGCCTACGTGCATATTCAATTGCCATGGTAGCGTATTTTGCCGTGGTTTCATACGACTCGTACCGGGAGTGAAATGCAATTTGATTCAATAGTTCAACTTTTTGGGCGCCTCTAACTTTACTTAGTTGCATTATAAGGCTGTCTACCACATAGGAATCACCTAATGCCACGTGAGAAAGAAAACAGAAGCTTATTGCCAGTAGAATTCTCTTCATCAGTAAAATTTCTACAATTTTATCAAAAATATTATATTTATCAAAACGGTGTGCAAAAAAGCCTTCATTTTCAAAAAACAATTGCGTTTATTAAAAACTAACTCCATTATCTTTGCGCCCAAGCAAGAAAAATATGTTGAAATCAATGACAGGTTACGGGAAAAAAGCCGTAACGCAAAACGGAAGAACTATAGTAGCCGAGATTCGATCGCTAAACAGCCGTGGTTTGGAGATAATCCTGCACCTGCCTGGATTGTTCCGGCACCTTGAACCCGAAATCAGGCAACGAACTGCAAAAATACTCGAACGTGGTAAGGTTGAAATTGTCGTTACTATCGTAAATGAAGCGGGAGGCGGCAGTTATCAAATTAACCGCGAACTGGCCAAATATTACTACAACCAGATATGCACACTTTGCCAGGAAACTGAAACAACGATTCCTACGGACGTATGGGGCAGTATATTACGGCTGCCTGATGTTGTGACACAGAGATCAGATGAGCCTGCCTCTGAAAATCAAAATATACTAATCGAAATCATTGATGATGCCCTCATAATGGTTAACGAGTACAGGTGCGTTGAAGGAGCAGCCCTTTACAATGATTTGAGGCAAAGAGTTGGTAATATACAGGCATTGTCGGAGCAGATTAAACCGTTCGAGGCACGTCGAAAAGAGAACCTGCGGCAAAAAATCCGGAATGAATTGCAACTGCTTGCTCTGAATTGCGCTATTGACGAGAACCGGTTTGAGCAGGAGATAATCTATTACATTGAGAGGATTGATTTTACAGAGGAGATGGTTCGCCTTCAAAATCATTGTTTTCAGTTTATTCAAACAATGAATCAGGAAGATTCGCAAGGTAAAAAACTTGCATTCATATCTCAGGAAATTGGACGGGAGATCAACACACTCGGCTCTAAAGCAAATGATGGCAACATTCAATCAGTGGTTATTAGCATGAAAGATGAACTTGAGAAAATCAAGGAACAACTATTAAATATACTTTAAATGCTGCCAAACATCGTGGCAATCAACAATCTAACACCTACCGTTATGACCTTCATGCTAATGATCAAAATCCACGCATTATGACCGCAAAAATGATAATCATATCAGCTCCGTCGGGCGCTGGAAAAACAACGCTCATAAAATTTCTTTTAGCCGAACGGAACGATATTGAATTCTCTGTTTCGGCGTGCAGTCGCACAAAGCGTGAAGGTGAAACCGACGGTGTTGACTATTATTTTCTTTTGCCTGATGAATTTCGTAAAAGGATTGCAAGAAATGATTTTGTTGAGTGGGAGGAGGTGTATGTAGATTCCTATTACGGAACACTCAAAAGCGAAATTGATAGAATTTGGAACAAAGGCAACCACGTTATTTTTGATGTTGACGTTGCTGGAGGCTTAAACCTGAAGAAACAATATTCCGATAAAGCGCTTGCAGTGTTCATCATGCCTCCATCCATCGAGGTGTTGGAGAGCAGAATAAGAAAAAGGCAAAGCAACAGCGAAAAACAGATTAAGGAGCGCATTCTCAAGGCACATTGGGAGATGCAGTTTGCCCCCCAATACGATGTAACTGTAGTGAATAACGAAATTTCGGTTGCACGGCTCGAATTATTAAATCTAATCAGCAATTTTCTTGATAATTAATCGATCTGGCATATCAAAAATCTGCAAACTCATCAAAATTAATGCTGCTGAACATTAAAACAAAGACCGGTTTACTCTTTGGCTCATTTAATCCGGTTCACAACGGACACATTCTTATTGCCCGTTATATGCTAAATGATGAGGAGTTAGATGAAATTTGGTTTGTTGTATCACCTCATAATCCATTGAAGGCAAGCAATGATCTCGCACCAGTAAGTTATCGGCTCGCAATGCTTAAAATTGCTATTGCATCTGAACCCCGGTTTAGTATCTGTGAGTTGGAACTTACGATGCCAACACCGTCATACACAATAAATACATTGAAACTTTTAACGAAAACTTATCCGGGGAAAGACTTTTCACTCATCATTGGGGCTGATAATCTAATCGAGCTTCGACTGTGGAAAAATTACCGGCAAATACTGAGGAATTTTAAAATTCTGGTTTATCCTCGTGCTGGTGTAAGCAACATTAAGCTTTTGCAATATCCGGGAGTAAAAATAACGAACGCTCCAATGATTGATATTTCGTCTTCTACGATCAGACACATGCTTGATAAGGGGGAAGATGTGCTGCATCTATTACCGGCAGGCATTGCCGATTACATTAAGCTTGAGCAGATTTATTCTTTGTGACCCGATTTGGCTATCCTGGTTGCAAAACATCTGATTGCATCCAGCGTAACCTTAGGCGCCTCAAGATATCCCATGTGGCCAACTCCGTCGAGGAGGAGCGCTTCAGCATGGCGGGGAAGGGCAAGCTGTTCAATTACTTTAAAGAAAGGAATGCGGCTGTCGAGTTTACCAGCAATAAACATTATGGGAAACTCAAGTTTCGATAACAACTCTTTCTGGCACTCTCGGGATTTCATTCCCTCTAAGGCCGCTACAAGCCCTTTCGCAGAGATGCTTCCCGCCTGATTTTTCAATATTTCAATATCTTGTTGAAGTTTTTCTCTGTTGCACTCCGCAAAAAGATCGGGAATAAACTGGCTTAGAAATCCATGGCGGTTCATTTTAATCAGGTCAATAGCACGATCACGATTACGCTTGGTGGCCTCGTCGTCGGGTTCGGCCTGAGAATGAAGCAGAATCAATCCTTTCAGCATTTCAGGATTTCGGTTCGCAAAAGCAAGCAAAACATATCCTCCCATGCTATGACCCAGCATAACGCACTTGCTTACTTTGCAAAAAACCAACACAGCATGAACAACCGAGGCCATAAACTCCATAGAATGCACCGGACCAAAGTTGGCGGTGCGACCATGCCCTGGCAGATCTATGCAAATTACCCGGAACGACTCAGAAAGAGTGTCGGAAAATGAGTTCCATATAGCCAGCGATTCGGTGAATCCGTGCAGCAGCACTAACACCGGCCCATCGCCATTGTCAGTGTAGTGAACGTTTTGAGATTGAAATTCGATGTATTTCATGCTTTGGTGCGTTAATGTTTCGACCCACAAAATATTGCTCTCTGATTCAATCGTCGGAATCAGCTTTTTTAGTCACCTGCTCATTGCTGTTCAATCAATCGTATCAGCGTTTGTTGTTTGCAAATATGTTTATTTTTGCCATAAAGATACCAAATCCCTTTAATGATATGAGAAACTTAATTTGTTTAATCGTCCTGCTCGCCTTGTTAGCAGGCTGTAAATCAACTCAGATGAGAGAAGAAACAACTCAATTGTCGCCGATAGGAAGCGAAACCGTGCAGAAAGTCATCGGCGAACTGATTAATAAACATGGGGAAGCCCACCAATTTAGAATCGAGCGGGGCGTTCAGCAGGCCGCCACTTTATGGCGTGAAGGCGATGGCAGCAACGAAGAGTTTATAACCTTTTGCAACGAAAAATTCATTGCAAGCGACGAAGAGTTATACGCTGTTTTCAATAAGCTGATGACAAATTTTGAGATCCTGTATGGCAATATGCTAAGGATAAAAAAAGATCTGATGCGACCCTTACATCTCGACCTTGGCCCTATTCACAACATTGATGTGCTGTTTGGCAGTTATGAACCAGGAGCACACATAAGGGAGGATTTCTTTAGTAATAAGATTGGTTTTATAATCGCCCTGAATTTTCCGTTTTATTCATTGGAGGAAAAAACGGAGTTAGGTTCTGGCTGGTCGAGAAAAGAATGGGCTTATGCAAGGGTTGGCGATATGTTCACATCCCGCGTTCCTGCAGCCCTTATCCAGGAAGTATCAACCACTGAAACTGCCTCCGACAATTACATTGCCCAATATAACATCTACATGGGCAACCTTTTAAACGAAGAGGGCAAAAAGCTGTTCCCTGATAATCTGCGTCTTATCTCACACTGGGGGCTGCGCGACGAATTAAGATCGAATTACATGGACGAAAACGGCCTTGAAAAACAGCAAAAAATCTATGCTGTAATGAAACGAATAATTGACCAGAGTATTCCCAGGCATATTATAAATAGCGATACGCTACAGTGGAACCCGTTCAGTAATACTGTTTACCGTGAAGGGCAGCCTGTTGCTGCAGATAGGGAACCAGATACCAGGTATTCGCATCTGCTCAATAACTTCAACGCCAACCGCAAACTCGATCCCTATTTCCCGAATTATCCTACATTTATTCGCCGTCAGTTCGAATCGAACATGGAAATTCCGTTAGAGGATGTAAGGAAGCTGTTTACCGAGTTTGTTTCCAGTTCATTAGCAAAAGATGTGGGCGCATTAATCAGCGCAAGGCTGGGAAGGCCTCTGCAACCGTTCGACATATGGTATACAGGCTTTAGAGCACGCGGGGCTTTTACGGAGAATGAGCTTGATCGTATTGTGGCACAAAAATACCCCACAGTTGAAGCCTTTCAGAACGACCTTGATGATATATTGATAAAGTTGGGTTTCGATAAAAACCGAGCTAATGAAATTACTGCCGAGATAAAAGTAGAGGCTTCGCGAGGAGCTGGTCATGCCTGGGGAGCTGCCATCCGCGACGACAAAGCCCTGCTGCGTACTCGCATTGGCGCGCACGGGATGGACTACAAAGGTTATAATATCGCAATACACGAACTTGGACATAACGTGGAACAAACAATATCACTTCACGATGTTGATTATTACGTTCTCAGCCGCGTTCCAAACACCGCTTTCACCGAGGCGCTGGCATTTATGCTCCAAAAACGTGACATCGAACTCTTGGGTCTGAAAGACGATAATCCCCTGAGGCACCATATGCATGCACTGGCTAATTTCTGGGCAAGCTATGAAATAATGGGTGTGTCGCTGGTTGATATGAAGGTTTGGGAATGGATGTACAGCAACCCGGAAGCAACCCCAGATCAACTCAGAGACGCTGTGATCAGGATCGCAAAAGAGATATGGAACGAATTTTATGCTCCTGTTTTTGGCACTCGCGACGAACCGATTCTGGCTATTTATTCGCACATGATTTCCACACCGTTGTATCTGTCAAACTATCCCCTAGGGCGCCTGATTGATTTCCAGATAGAAGAATTTATCCACGATCGCTATTTTGCCGAAGAGGTGCAACGTATGTTCGAACTGGGAAGCATCATCCCTCAGGAGTGGATGAGGCAGGCCGTAGGAATGGAGCTTTCAATTCAACCTTCGCTCGATGCCGCTGCAAAAGCTGTGAAGGCTTTGCAGTAGTTTTTTTAACAAACAGCGTTTCTTTTTCATGCTAACCGGCTTCTTATGCTTTCTAAAGGATTAATCCTGTGGTGCTTGAGTTGTAGCTAATTTATTTGCGGAAAACATACCTGACGACTTTTCCGCAGCCAAAACTCAAGGGTGGATTGGCGATGAATTGTTGCAGAAAGCAACCAAAACATTAGTATTTTGTCTAAAGATACGGCAGGAAGAAGCTCTTACGGGAATCAGCCGTGTAAGCCTTTAACACGTGGTTTGCCGGCAATAAATTCTTTAAAGTAAAACGGTTCGAAATATGCAACATTTTCATAAAGCTGATGTTCGAGCCTATCCGCAACTAGTGGTGCCATATGTGCCGCAGATAATTGATAGTGCTCATAAAAAAACCAGTTTTTACGCTCCTCGAAAACAGGTACACACTTCGCTGCCCCATCGCCAAAAAAGAATACATTTTTATTTCCGGTAGCAGTACTGTATGCCTGCGGGTTAATAATTATGGCCGCAACAGGCGATAAAGCGTTGAGCTTAATATCGTATAGTGCTGAATACACCTCCATTCGGCGTGCATCAATCATCGGGCAAAGAATGGTTTCTTCGGGCAGGCCGGGATTCTGAATGATGAAGCCTGCGGCCATAATTTGCAGAGAATCGGGAGCTATTAGCGGGATGTTTAGTGCATAGCAATAACCTTTTGCCGCCGATGCGCCAATACGGAGACCAGTGTAGGAACCTGGGCCGCGGCTTACTGCAACGGCAGTTAGATCTTCAAAAGAGTAACCATTATCGCACAATAAGGTTTCGATCATCAGGTGGAGTTGCGAAGAGTGACTGTTGTTTTTTGAGGATGATTTTTCAACAACAACTTTTGTTCCGCTTACTAGCGCCACCGAACAAACCGCCGTGGCTGTTTCAATACAAAGAATCAACGGTTTGAGTTTAATTTGCACCAAAAAGCTCTTCGCGTTTAACCTGATTCACAGCATCGCCATCCTTAAGTGTGGTTGTAACTGCACGGTAAGGGCCCGTAATCACCTTGTCGTCTTCGTGCAAACCTTCAACTATCTGAATATACTGGCCATCCTGAATTCCGCTTTTCACTTCGGTAAGATGTGCAATATTGTTTCTTACAACAAAAACTGACTCTATCATGCGGGTGCTGCGTGGTGATGTTTCCGCTAAGGCAGGCTCAGTATAGCCTGTTTGTTGCATCTCAAGAGTATCTGGCCGTGACGTAACGGCCTGTATGGGTACTGATAACGCTGCCGCTTCGGTTCTGGTTTGAATATCAACAGCTGCGGACATGCCTGGTCGGAATGGAGAAAAGCCTGTACTGTTTCCGGCAAGCAAATCGGAATAGCTTTCAGGTAGAATAAGAATGCGAACATCGAAGTTGGCAACCTGGTCGGCGGTAACTCCAGTAAGGGTTGCTGAGGTGGCAATGGAGGTTACCACACCTTTAAACTGGCGACCAATATAAGCGTCTACTTCAATCAAAGCAGTATCGTTAAGGCTAACCCTTACAATGTCATTTTCGGCAACACTCACCACAACCTCCATACTCGCAAGGTTAGCAACGCGCATTATTTCGGTTCCGGCAAACTGCGAAGTGCCAACAACTCTTTCTCCACGTTCAATAGAAAGCTTTGAAACTGTGCCGTCCATCGGAGCAAAGATTGATGTTTTAGTGAGATTTTCTCTAGCCTCCTTCACGGCAGCCTCAGCGCTTCTCACACTATATTGCGCAGCTTTTATACTTTGCTCAGCGGCTTCTACCTCCGCCTGAGCTACCAAAAAGTTGGCCCGGCTTGAATCGAACTCACTCTGAGAAATAGCTTGTTGCTGAAACAGGATTTGGTTTCGATCGTGGTTGGTTTTGGCATTGATAAACTGAGCCTGTACCTGAGCCAGGCGTGCACGCGCATTGGCCAGATTGGCCTGTTGCATATTAAGTGAAGCCACAATTCGATCATAGTTCGACAAGTAAATCTCAGGGTTTATCCTTGCCAATAATTGTCCTTTTGTAACCTGATCACCCTCGTTTACTGGCAACTCGACCACCTCGCCTGAAAGATCTGGGGAGATCTTTACTTCAACTTCAGGTTGAATTTTGCCACTTGCCGAAACAATTTCTACAATAGTTCTACGCTTAACCTCTTCTATTGTAACCGATGTAGTATGTTGCTTGCCAATCCATCCCTGTTTTCTTGCAACCGCCAAAAAAACAATAACTAAAGCCACGAGCCCTATGCCTATCCTGAGCATTATTCGTCTCTTTTTCATCGAAGTAAATTTTGTCAAAATTACAAAAAGTCGCCTTACGCTCGGAGTGAAAGGCTTGTCGCTTTTTTATCAATTTTGGTATAATGGACAAATATTAGTCTGAGAAATTTTAGTGAATTTATGAGCCTCAAGAAACATGTATCATCTTTGTCGTATCTGCATAAATAGAAATGGGCATTGCTGGAGAGCAACCTATCAGGGATAATGCAGATGGCCGACAAAAATGTCAATGCAATGAGTTATGGCAACTGAAAGCCCATTTATATTTTTAGAGGTCATTCGTGCCTTCAAAAACTCATCAATGAATTTGATTTTGCTGGCCATCGATAATCCATTATGATTTCTTAACTTGTTGTTTAGGTCTGTATTCTGCCTATCAATTGCGTTGGTGGTAGTTGGCATAATAAGTGGCGGTAAAAGTACTCTGGTAAACCTCTTGCTCCGGTTATGGGAAGTTGATTCGGGAGTTAGCGCACTCAATAACACAGATGCGCACTTATTTCATGCCGATACACTGAGCTCGTTGTGCTCAGTTGTATCGCAAGATGCATACATGTTTAACCGCACTTTGCGTGAAAAACTGAAAAAATCCATGTTGTTGTTTAGCAGAAAAAAGCCGACTGACTTTTTCTGTCGTTTTTCCCATGTACTAAAGTGTGATAGGTGTGCCCATGTAGAAATCAAGCACTTTTGTTTTAAAGAGGTAATCGAATTTTGCCTGAAGCAGTTCGCTTTGTGCCCTCTGAAGATCGTTTTTGGCGTTACTGTAGTCGAAGGAGTTAAGTATGCCAACATTAAACTTTTGTTCGGCATATTGGAACGATTCTTTTGTGGCTTCAACCATCTTTACTGAAGCATTGTGCCTTTTCAAAGATGCAGATGCATCGGCCCAGGCTTGCTGTATGGTTTTATTGAACTGCAACTGTACCGATTGGCTTTCGAGTTCGGCATTTGTTACTGCGATTTTAGCCCGATCAATCGTTGAACGGGTAAACCACCCGTTAAATATCGGAACGGTAAGTCTAAAGTCAATAGTCCTGTTATTGTTATCGCTAAACTGATCGGCGAAGGGTTTCACCTCAAACGAACCAAACATTGGCCTGAGAGTGTAAACCGGTCTCATATCGCTATCGTAGCCGATTTGAATTTCTTGGGTGAAAGGATCAACACCGATTTTCTGGGCGCCGCTAAACCCGGTGCCCCATGTTGCAGTCATCTGTAATTGAGGACTTTGACTTCCGCGGGCAATTGCCAAGCCTTTAACGGCGCTCTCAATCCTAAAGTCGGCGCTTCTGATTGCCGGGTTGTGATTTTTTGCAAAATTGTAAATCTGATCGGGCGACATGAACATTGTGGGACTCTCGTAAAATTCTAATTCCGGCTGTTGAATTTCAAAAGGTTCACCGGGGGGCAAATCGAGCATTTGCCTCAGAGTGAGATAAGCAATATCAAGGTTATTGCGAGCCTCAACATACCGCAATTCTTCGGTGGCCATTTGCGCTTCTATCAACAACAAATCGCCTCGGGCCAGTGTGCCGGCTGCAACCAATTTCTGCATCCGATCAACCTGCTGCTGTGTGATATTAAGCTGGTTTCGTGCAATGCCAAGCAATTCCTTAGCGTAAAGTATTTGCAGGTACCCCGTGGCAATGCTCAAGGTGATGTCGTCCATATATTGGTCGGCATCATACTGACTTGCCATCAGATTATAACGGTTCTGAATAATGGTGTTTAGCTTCTGAAAGCCATTGAAGAGCGTAAGTGCTGATTGCCCGTAAAAGTTGTTGGATCGCACCCGCTCGGTGGCAAACTGGTTCGTGAAGCGGTCAATAGCCTGACCCCAGTTCCACCCGTGCGAAACCATTGTATTCAGTGAAGGAAGCGTGCTAAGCTTGCTTTGCTGCAAATCGGTTTCGGCAAGGTTAACACTAAGCAAAAATTGTTTTACCTGGATGTTGTTTTCAAGGGCATGGTTCACACAATCCTGCAAACTCCACGCTTTTTGCGATTTTGCAAGGCTTGTTGCGGCCAACCAAAGTGTAAGGATAAAGATAACGCGTTTCATATTTCGAATTTTAGTCTATAATTTCGATCGTAAAAAACAGTGACATACCATTGATAAACAAAATTTGCAGGCAATCGTTTTCCAGCAACTAACCCTGTCATAAATCATCTTAATTGCGCTGGTGCTCATTGCGACACTTGTAATGCCGGATAACGAAACGTATTGCTATGGTTAAAAGCATCTGTTTGACAAAATTGCGTCAAAAATGTTACACTTTGAGCAATTGTCTCAGAAAATTTATCATCTATGATGTAATATACTGAGATTCTAAACCCTAATTAACCAAGAGAAAGTCCGTTAGGGCTGAACTATTGACTTCATGAGGGTAGCCCCGATTTAGTGTTTGAGCATTGTCAAATGCTTAATCTGGGTTAAACACACATTAGGCTTGTTGTGAAGTAAATTTGCAGTGCGTATATTTGAACTCAGATTTCAATACCGTCCTCGACAGTTTTCTGATACATTTGCAACTTGTGTAGTATGATTATGAAATATTTGCTGATCCTTGCGCTGACATTTTCTTTGCACCGGTATACATCTGGTTCAGAAAACACAACAATTGATGTTGTTCATTACCGTATACAGCTTGACGTACGCGATTTTACCAGTCGTATCATCCATGGCCGAACCACTGTAAGGCTGACACCTGCTGTGGCACTCGTTGACACTATTCTGCTGGAACTTCGTCAATTACAGGTTGATTCGGTTTACATCAACCAGTTGCACACCAATAATTTTACACATACCGGCGACTCTCTGCGGATTGTTCCGTTTCAAACTCTTCAACCTGGCGATACTGTTGATGTTACAGTAGTTTATCACGGTGTCCCTTACAGCGAACCTTGGGGCGGGTTTCACTTCAGCGGGCAGTATGCATTCAATTTGGGGGTTGGTTTTGATTCGTATCCGCCACCCCTCGGAAAAGCATGGTTTCCCTGTAACGACAACTTCTTCGACCGCGCTTTCTACGATTTTCATATCAGAGTATTGGGCAACCATAGTGCAAAGTGTGGAGGGCTGTTGCAAAGCATCACTCCACATCCCGACGGATCAAGAACCTTCCATTGGAAAATGTTTAATCCTATTCCTACATATCTCGCTTCTGTGGCAATTGGCGAATATGTTACCGTAACAGATACATTTGAGGGAATGCAGGCTGATATTCCGATAAATATTACAGTCAGGCCTTCGGATGTGTGGAAGGTGGCAAATAGCTTTGCCAACCTGCACGAAATAGTTGCAAATTTCGAAAACCGGTTCGGACCCTATCCATTCGAAAAGGTAGGCTACACATCAACCGCACTTGGAGCAATGGAGCATGCCGGAAATATCTTTTTGCCTCACTTCACTATCGACAACACTTTGAGCTTCGAATGGCTATTTGCTCACGAGGTGGCTCATATGTGGTTTGGAAACAAAGTAACCTGTGCCGGTCCTGGCGAAATGTGGCTCAACGAAGGGTTAGCAGTGTGGTGCGAAATTCTTTACCGCGAAGACCTGTATGGAGCTGAACCTGCACTGGTTGTGCAGAGGCAAAAACACAGGGAAGTCCTGCAATTTGCCCATACCTCTCAGGGCGATGGGGCATATTACGCATTGTACAACATACCACCAGAACAGGTTTATGGAACAACAGTTTATCAAAAAGGAGGAATCGTAGCTCAAACCCTTCGGCATTATATCGGCGATTCCCTATTCTTCCCAGCCATTCAGGCCTACCTCGATTCTTTTGCATTTAGCTATGCCTCATCTCATGATTTACGCGATGTTTTATCGTATCACACCGGAATTGATCTTAACGGTTTCTTCAACTCGTGGGTGTTTCAACCTGGTTTCCCGAATTATTCTATTGACTCTGTTGTACTTATGTCAGGGAACGATGTTGCTGTTTATGTGCGGCAACGTAGCAAAGGCCGAGATTTTACCGGAAATGCCAACATAGTTGAGATCACATTTATGGATGCATCGCATAATGTGTTCTCCGATACTCTGTTTTTCGATGGCGCTCTTGGTTCGAAGGTGTTCCAGCCACCATTCGAACCTTCGTTGGCAATGCTCGACTACAACGAAAAAATGTGCGATGCAACAACCGATCGTGCTGTGTTTGTTCATCAGCCAGAAACTATTGATATGACCCATACTTTTACGCGGGTTGAGGTTAAATCAATTTCTGACACTGCCTTTATCAGAATCAACCATCATTGGGTAGCTCCCGATTCGCTGAAAACGCCACAGGCTGGTCTTCGCTTATCGCCCTACCGTTATTGGCAGGTTGAAGGCATTTTACCAGAAGGATTTCATGCCCGTGGCCATTTTCAATATTCGAGAGCCGCTTTTCTCGACAATACACTGCTTTTAAACCAACAAAATGATTCTATTGTGATCCTATACCGCCCATCGCCTGCTTACGATTGGCGGCCTGCAGATTTCACACGAATCGGACCTTGGAGTATCGGATGGATTATCACCGATACACTGAAAACCGGCGAATATACTTTTGCTGTATGGGATACCAGCATTACCGGCAACCATGAGCCACTTGCACCGGGCTCAAACCTGCGGCTGTTCCCAAATCCAACATCGGGCGCCGTCAGAATTGAATGGGAAGCGGAGAATGTAACAGAAATATTGATTTCGGCCATCAATGGCAGGCTGGTCGAAAAAATTTCACTTTCAAAACAACAGCGTTTTTTAGAATGGAACAACTCCTCGCTGAAACCCGGAACCTACATAATAAAACTCATGAATCAAAGCACGCCAATAGGCTCCTCCAGATTTGTACGGATCGCACAATAAAATTTGTTCAATGACCAACTATGTTTCTATTCTTTCGGGTGCATTACAAACGGCAGCTGACCCTGAAAGAGCGCTGATGATGAAACGATATCTGAAGGATCAGTTTGAGTTTTTTGGCATTTCAGCACCGAAACTCAAAGAATTGCGGCACGGGTTCATAAAACTGCACGGCTTACCGCCCGCAGGGGAAGTCAACGCGTTGGTAAGAGCGCTTTGGAATCTGCCACAGCGCGAATTCCAGTATTGTGCCGCGGCCATTTCGGAAAAAATGCTGGTTAAATGTGGGTATGGGGCAATAGATTTTATTGAGTACATGATAGTAAACAAGAGCTGGTGGGATACGGTTGACTGGATAGCCAGCCACCACGCGGGAAAGTGGTTCAAACTGTTTCCGGGCGAAATGCATTCGAGAACCTTTAATTGGATTAGCTCTGAAAATATCTGGTTGCAGCGTTCGGCTATTTTGTTTCAGTTGAAGTATAAAGCCTTAACGGACACTGAGATGTTGTTAAGCTACTGCAACAGTGTGGCAGGCTCAAAGGAATTTTTTATCCGGAAAGCCATCGGCTGGGCTTTGCGCGAATACTCAAAAACCAATCCGGAAGCGGTAATGAATTATACCAGCAATTCCCAATTATCTGGGTTAAGCAAACGGGAAGCGCTCAAATGGTTGAACCGAGGTTCGAAAAAAATTAATCCTACATGATTGATTCATTAAGCGTGCGAACATGGTATCTGGAGATGCTAACGCCTCCGGAAACTGAGCCTCTACCAGTTCCCTATCACATATCTATTGTGCGCGCTCATCAGCCTACCCTATCGTGGTACCGTTTTTTATACACCCAGGTAGGGAAAGATTTCTCGTGGTACAACCGCCTGCTCATGTTCGATGAGGAATTGCAGGCCATAATCACCGATGACCGCGTTGAAGTGTGGGTAATTTACCTACATGGCGTACCTGCCGGCTTCTGTGAACTCGACCGGCGTTTAGATAATGAGATTGAAATTTCCTACTTCGGTATTCTTTCCGAATTCAGGGGAGCAGGTATAGGCCGCCTCCTTCTTGATTGGATTGTGAAAAAAGCATGGTCGTATGAACCATTGCGCCTGTGGCTGCACACCTGTGAACTCGACCATAAAGCAGCCCTGCCATTTTACCTTAAAGCCGGGTTTAAGTTGTTCGACGAGAAGATGACAACACAGCAGATCATCTCTAGCCAGGATTGATAACTACAACCTACTTTTACCTGACCAGCTTCATTTCATCAATGAGGTGCCTGGCTCCGGCAAACCGGTCAATAACAAACAATACATAGCGGATATCAACGCTGATTGTGCGTTGCAGTTCTGGTTCGTAGGCAATATCGCCACTCATTGCTTCCCAGTTTCCGTCGAAAGCTACGCCAATTAGTTCGCCGTTGCCATTCATAACCGGACTGCCCGAGTTCCCTCCCGTGATGTCGTGATTTGTTATAAAACATACCACCATCACTCCTTCATCGCAATAATCTCCAAAATCGCGATTGTTGTAAAGTTCGCGAAGTCTTTCCGGAACTACAAACTCCCAACTCTCAGGGTCTTCTTTTTCGAATATGCCTGTGAGAGTTGTTTTATAAGAGAAGTGCACGGCATCGGCAGGGTAATAATCGAGTACCTGCCCATAAGTAAAACGCATAGTGCCATTGGCATCGGGGTAGAAGTGACGGTAGTCCTGTTTTTCGCGAAGTCCGGCGACGAACAATCGGTTTCCGCGCACAAGCTTGTCGTTGACTGGTTGTAGCGCTGTCCGCAATTTTTCGTTATACTCCCTGAAAGCCTCTAACAGCACAAAAGTAGGATCGTTTTCGAGCTGTGGTAGTTTGGGGTCGGAAAGAAATTGTTCTAATCGTTGGCGATCAGTAAAAATTGAGGTTTGAAAAAGCCGTGCAGCGTAGCGGTTGAAGTTGCCGTTGTGCTGGTGGTAGATCCTATCGAGCAGAGGCGGCCGCCATTGTTCAGGGAGGTATGTGTGCAACGCTTGCAACATTGCAGCCAACTGTCGCTGATCGGTTGGTGGGTTGTAGTCTCTGAAGAACCGTGGCAATCGTTGGGTAACCTGGTCGGTGGCTTTTTTGATTGCTTCGGCATTAGTTTTGCGATCCTGCAGCGCTTTGTGCAATTCCTGAATCGGAGCAGCAGAAGCCAGTTCAACAGCTTCGATGGCACGGAAGAATGCTTCGTTATACCAGGTTCTAACCAGGCTTAACGTGGTCAAATCCTCATATGCTTGCTGAATGAGAGGTAGCGCCTGTGAATATTTTTGTTGAGCAATAGGGTTCGCATTTACCCATTGCGTGAAGTTGCTTTCAATTTGCTGCTTCTGTTCGTAAACATTAAGTCGTTTCAAACCTCTTGTTTGCCCAATATAGTATTTCCAGTGGTTCGATATTCTGGCATATTTTGAGGCATATTGGATTCTAACTGCCGGGTCGGCTTTCATATCCTCGAGCATGATCTCAAGCCGTTTTTCTCTGGCTTTTACGATTGTAGGATTTATTTGCTCAATAGCCATTTGTACGCCCCACGAAGTAAGATAACGATCGGTACTTCCAGGAAAACCCATGATAAATGCAAAATCGTCCTCTTCGATTCCTTTTAGAGAGACAGGTAAATAATGTATGGGGTTCAATGGTATATTGTCCTTGGAATAATCGGCTGGTTTGCCATCGGGTCCGGTATAAACTCTGAACAGGGCAAAGTCGCCGGCATGGCGGGGCCACATCCAGTTGTCGGTGTCGCCGCCAAATTTTCCGATACTTGATGGTGGAGCTCCTACAAGCCTGACATCGCGAAACACCTCATAAACTGTCAGAAAAAACTCATTGCCATGCAGATAAGATGCAACACGAGCAATATAATGTGTGCCTTCAGTAGCTTGCTTGGTTAGTAGGTCTGATACCTCGGCAATTTTTGTATTTCTCTGTTGTTCGGTCATATCTGGATTGAGGTGTTCTTTTATTTTGCCGGTTACATCTTCGATACGTATCAAAAACGTGGCGGTGAGGCCTGGATTTGGCAGTTCTTCTTCACGTGTCATAGCCCAAAATCCATCGGTTAGGTAATCATTTTCGACCGTGCTGTGTGCTTGAATTACTCCATAACCGCAATGATGGTTAGTAAGCGCCAGCCCATCGGCCGAAATAATTGAGCCAGTGCATCCCCGTCCAAACCGGAACACAGCATCCTTAATGCTAGACTGGTTGACGGCGTAGATTTCATCGGGTGTGAGTTTTAGCCCCATTTCACGGGCTTCGGAATAGATCATTTTTTCGATCAGTGAGGGGATCCACATTCCCTCGTCGGCATGCAAAACCGGAGCAAGCGCTAAAAAAAGCGCTATCAATCTGACTTTTTTCATTGGATGTAATTATTGGTTATATGAATTTCTCGCCTTTATATACCTTAACATCATTAACAAAGTTACGGATTTCCTGCTCATCTTGCCTGCGGCATACCAGGAGAATGTTATCGTCTTCAACAACAATATAGTTTTCAAGCCCCTGTAGAACAACAAGTTTATCCTTAGGCATATGAACTATACAATTGTGCATATCGTAGGGCATTACATTATCGCCAACTATAGTGTTGTTATTTTCATCTTTGGGGCGTATATCATAGAGCGAGCCCCATGTTCCCAAGTCCGACCATCCAAAATCGGCTGCCAGAACATACACATTCGAGGCTTTTTCCATAACTCCGTAATCAATTGAAATGTTCTTTACTCCGGCATAGGCGCGCATAATGAAATCCTGTTCGGCGGGAGTGTCGTAGCTGTCAATACCATCGGCAAAGATGGCATTAACCTCAGGTAGGTGACTTCGAAGTGCTTCTAAAATAGTTGGAAGGTTCCATATAAAAATTCCAGAGTTCCAGAGAAAATCGCCGCTTTGCAGAAACGATATTGCCAGTTCGAGTTGTGGTTTTTCAGTGAAAGTTATCACTTTTGAAACCCGGTTATCGTTGGTCAATCCAGAGCAGTCGTCGTATTGTATGTATCCGTAGCCAGTATCGGGTCTGCTAGGTTTTATACCAAGAGTTAGCAGGCAGTTGTTGTTGGCAGTGGTGTTCAAGCCAGCAACAATCACCTCTGTAAAATTATCTTCTTTGAGGATGATGTGATCAGAGGGCGCCACGACGATGTTGGCATTCTTGTTACGTTTTAAAATCTTGTAGCTCGCATAAGCTATACAAGGAGCAGTGTTGCGACGCATAGGTTCGCACAATACCTGATTGCCTGTAATTTCAGGCAGTTGATTCATTACCAGATCGCGGTAAATTTCGTTTGTAACGATGTAAATGTTTTCGGGCCGGCATATTTTTGTGAACCGCTTGAATGTACGCTGTATTAACGTTTCGCCCGTTCCGAGGAAATCAATAAATTGTTTTGGATGAGATGTTTTGCTCATGGGCCAGAAACGGGCGCCAATGCCTCCTGCCATGATTACGCAATAATTATTTGGGTTCATGTTGCAACGTTATTTGAGATGTAATTGTATGCAATGCAAATATATTAAACTACCTGGTGAATTCTACCGGCACCGGTATTACAGAAGCAAGCGGATTGAAGAGGTAAAGCCTGCCAGTTGAAGCACATTTACAGAGAAACCGTTTGCGTCGAAGTCCTTGCTTCAGAAAGTGCTTGCCTATCGTGGTCATAAACCAGGTTCCTTCAGGAAGAGTCTCAAGAAGTGCATATAAGCCACTATTATTACTAAAAGTTTGTACAGTCCTTATCAATATTTCATTCGCCTGGCTGTTGGATGTATGTTTATCAAAATATACCGGCAGGATGGCTTCAATAGATTCGGGAAGTGAGTTTTTAGGAACCATTGTGAAAAACAGCTCTTTGAATATCGCTTTCCATTCCAAACCATGTGGTTTGGCTTTTTTCCCGAAACGTTGACTAGCAATTAAGTGCGCCATTTCATGTAGCAGTACGAATAAGAAAAGGTACTTGTTCAGGTCGCCATTGACAGAGATCCGGTGTGGTAAGTTCCTGGTAGCCGATCGAAAATCGCCAAGTTTGCTGCCTCTTCGTTTCGTAATAGTAAGCTGAACCCTGTTTTGTCTGAACCAATCCCAGATCGGCTCCGCCAAACCATCGGGTAAACGCTCAAAGAGGTTCAATGGAGCGCTCATTACAGGCAAGTGTTGAAGAAGGAAGAGGTTGGGCAGGCTGGATATAACAACCACATCTGTTGTGCTTTTTAAAATTGCGATAGTACCTTCCCGCCCTGTGGCGCGGGGCAAAACAGGAGGTAGCAAGAAGCAAAGCTATCATGAGTATCGAAAAAAGCAACAGTTTGTTCATAAGCGTTTTTTTAAGGTTTCAAAGATACGGTAACGATGCAAACCCGGCTCCTATTGGTATTATTTTGTGAAGCGGGAGAAACCCGATTAAGTGTTGTCAAATGCTTAGTCTGGATTAAAGCAATCGCTGAATTTAGTAATTTAGCCGAAACATTTCTCAGATGAAATGGCTTCATAATCTTGGCGCTTACATCATACTGATGCGGCAGGTGTTCCGGCGGCCTGAAAACGATCGTATTTACCTGCGTCAGATTTTGATTGAAATGGAGCGGCTTGGCCTCGACTCGCTGCCTATTGTAGCTATTATATCGGTGTTCATGGGTGCAGTGCTTTGTATTCAACTTGCCTTCAATATCGAACATCCTCTCGTTCCTCTTTACACTATTGGACTCTCGGTTCGAGAATCGGTAGTGCTTGAATTCTCTCCTACGATCATAAGTTTGATACTCGCAGGGAAAATTGGTTCGCGTATAGCTTCAGAAATAGGAACCATGCGGGTAACCGAACAGATTGATGCATTGGAGATTATGGGTATCAACCCGGCAGCTTATCTTATCTTCCCGAAAATTGTTGCCTGTGTAGTTATAAATCCTTTTATAATCGTTGTAAGCATGTTTCTGGCTCTGCTAGGTGGCTGGGCAGCAGGAGTAACAACCGGGCTTGTCTCCAGCAGCGTTTTTATATATGGACTTCAATCATTCTTCATTCCATTTAACATCGTTTACGCTTTGATTAAAACGATGGTATTTGCTTTTTTAATTTCGTCAATATCTGGCTTTTATGGCTTTACTACCCGAGGAGGCGCTCTTGAGGTGGGGGCTGCAAGCACAAAGGGAGTTGTGCAAAGCAGCATCATGATTATTGTGTTCAACCTGATTCTCACTCAATTGCTCCTGACATGATCGAAACTAGAAATATATCCAAACGGTTTGGCTCGAACGAGGTGCTCATTGATATTTCTACATCGTTTCATCGAGGGAAAACAAATCTTATTATTGGCGCAAGTGGCTCGGGAAAAACGGTGCTGATGAAATGTTTGGTGGGTTTGCTGCCATCCGACTCGGGGGAGGTTTTTTATGATGGCCGGCCTTTCTCAGCCTTTTCAATGGGAGAGGTTATGGTGATACGCCGTGAAATTGGAATGTTGTTTCAGGGAGGAGCACTTTTCGACTCCATGACTGTGGAGGAAAATGTGATGTTCCCACTTACAATGTTTACCGACATGAGCCTGCCGCAAAAGCGCGAACGTGCTAATTTTTGCCTTAACAGAGTTAATCTTGTTAATGTGAACCAACTTCTCCCTTCTGAACTAAGTGGAGGAATGAAAAAGCGTGTAGCCATAGCGCGCGCCATAGCCATGAACCCCCGCTATCTGTTTTGCGACGAACCAAACTCAGGCCTCGACCCGCAAACTGCAAACGTGATCGATCGCCTGATTAGCGACATTACTGCCGAGTTTGAAATCACCACCGTTGTAAACACACACGACATGAACTCTGTGCTTGAAATTGGTGAATCAGTAATATTCCTCCACCAGAGCAAACTTTGGTGGACTGGAGACAAACATCAGATACTGAACAGCGATAATGAAGAGCTTAACCGGTTTGTTTTTTCAACAACTCTCACACAAAAACTCCAGGAATTGAAAAAAACCAAATGAACCTTCTCGACATTTTGTTGATAATCCCCTTTGTCTGGATGATTTTCAGGGGGTTCGCACGTGGATTTATTCTCGCCCTCACATCTCTGATTGCACTGTTTGCAGGAGTATTCCTTTCAGTGAATTACTCTGATGTGATGGCCGGGTTGCTGCGGAACGAACTTGGAATGAAAAGCGAATATATTAATGTGATAGCATTTGCTGCAACTTTTTTTATCGTGGTAATAGCAGTTCAACTTATGGGTTATCTGCTACACAGTGTAATTAAATTAGCTGCTCTGGGTATTATAAACCGTCTGGTTGGAGCGGCTTTCGGTCTTGTCAAAGCTATCTTGTTTACAGGAACTATTTTGTTTATTATCAACAGTTTCGATACAAGCAGGATGATTCTTTCCGAACGCATGCGCTCCGAATCGCGATTGTATGAGCCTCTTTCAAGGGTAATCCCTATGATATGGCCCCGAATGCAAGGATGGATCAGGGATGCAGATAAGTTCAAACAAACAGATCCAAAACAATCCCCAGTGGTCTACCTAAGTTCCGGGATTTGAAACAATAAGGCGTCTATTCTTCGATAATTGCTACTCCCGGCAACTCTTTACCCTCAATGTATTCAAGCATGGCGCCTCCACCGGTGGAAACATAGCTCATTTTCGATGCCAGATTGAATTTGTTGACTGCAGCAACCGAATCGCCACCCCCAACCAAGGAGAAAGCGCCCGCTTCTGTTGCTTTGGCTATTATTTTTGCTACCTCTTCTGTTCCATGTGCAAAGTTCGACATCTCAAAAACACCCATCGGGCCATTCCAAAGGATTGTTTTTGAATTCATAAGCACTTTATCACATTCAGCAACAGATGCCGGCCCGATATCAAGACCCATCCAATTATCGGGAATATTATCCGATAGTACTGTTTGCCGTTCGGCATCATTTGAAAAAGCGTTACCTGCTATGGCATCGGGAGGAATCAATACGTTTACATTAAATGTTGTTGCCCCTTCAATAATGTTTTTGGCAAGTTCAACAAACTCATCCTCTACCAGGCTTGCACCAATCCTGCCTCCTTTGGCCTTAATAAATGTAAACATCATCCCGCCGCCGATTATCAGGTTATCTATCTTATCGAGCAGATGGTTGATTATCTGGATTTTGGTGCTAACTTTTGCCCCTCCCAGCACTACTGTTAATGGCCGCTTCGACTCTTTAAGCACTTTATTGAGGCTGCCTACCTCGTTGGCCATCAGGTAACCAAACATCTTGTTGTTCGGGAAGTGTGTTGCAAGAATCGTAGTAGATGAATGGGCGCGGTGAGCGGTTCCAAACGCATCGTTCACATAAACATCGCCAAGCGCAGCTAACTTAGCAGTAAATTTCTCATCACCAGCTTCTTCTTCTTTGTAAAAGCGCAGGTTCTCAAGTAGCACAACCTCACCGGGTTTCAAAGATGCGCAAAGCTCCACAGCCGATTTTCCTATGCAGTCGTCGGCAAATTTCACTGGCAGTGCAAGCTTTTCTGAAATATAATTCACCAGATGTTTTAGCGAAAATTTTGGATCTGCCCCTTTTTTGGGGCGGCCAAGATGCGACATAAGAATAACAGCTCCGCCATCGCCAATAATTTTGTTTATAGTTGGCACAGCAGCGTCAATGCGGGTAGTATCGGTTATACGATGATCATCGTCGAGAGGAACGTTAAAGTCAACCCTGACCAAAGCGCGTTTGCCTTTGAAATTAAATCCGTCAATCGTTTTCATTCTAATATATTTTACTTTCTATACTATTGATTAGTTTATTTTGCCAGTTTTTCAATCATCACCAATGCAATACATAGGCATTTGTTTGAAAAACCTTAGTTGACGGCAAAGATACTAATTAGCCTCCGTCGAAATTTGTTTAGGCAGATGTAAAAAACTATATTTGCGAAACAAAACAGTCAAAGAAAATATCATGGAAAATTACGGAGGAACACTACACTCTAAGCTTCCCGGAACTGGTCCTTCGATTTTTGCAGTTATGTCGCAATTGGCAAACGAAAACAATGCCATCAACCTCGCACAGGGTTTTCCTGACTTTCCTATAGCAAATCATCTTATAACTCTGGTAAATAAGTACATGAAGAAGGGGTATAATCAGTATGCTCCAATGCCGGGTGTGAGAGTCCTGCGTAGTGCCATAGCCGACAAGGTAAAAAAAATGTATGGCGCTGATTATGATCCAGATCATGAAATCACAATTACCGCCGGAGCCACGCAGGCTATTTTTGCGGTATTATCAACTATGATCCGACCTGATGATGAGGTAATTGTTTTTGAGCCAGCTTACGATTCTTATGCTCCAGGAGTGAAAATCAATGGCGGCCTCGTAAAGTATGCTGCATTGAACCCGAGTGATTTTTCAATTAATTGGGATTCACTGCCAACACTATTTTCAAACCGCACCCGGATGATTATTCTCAACTCTCCCCATAATCCCAGCGGTAGCGTGTTGAAGCAATCCGACCTTCAGCGACTCGAGAAACTCATTCACGGCAGGGATATCATGATCCTGAGCGACGAAGTGTATGAGCACCTGATATTCGACGGACTGACTCATCAAAGCATTTGCCTCTATCCGGAGCTGGCAAAGAATAGTTTTGTTATCGGTTCGTTTGGAAAAACTTTTCATGCAACTGGCTGGAAAACCGGATTTGTTCTGGCGCCAGCCAACCTAACAAGTGAATTTCGCAAAACACACCAATTTATGGTGTTTGCTGCCAATACTCCAATTCAACACGCATTTGCAGAGTACTTGCAGAACGAAAATCATTACAACAACCTGGCTCAGTTCTTTCAGGTCAAACGCGATATGTTTCTTCAACTGATTGCCGGCTCAGGGTTTGAACCCTTGCCATGCCACGGAACCTATTTTCAGGTGCTTTGCTACAGCCAAATCAGCGATGAAAAGGAATACGATTTCGCTGTCAGGCTTACAAAAGACTATAAGATTGCATCGGTTCCGCTAAGTGCATTCTATAATAAAAACAACGAGAATCAACACCTTCGCTTTTGTTTTGCGAAAACCGAACGAACCCTTAAGCAGGCAGCCAAAATACTACGCAGTATCTGACAACAAGTTACATCGGCGTTTCGATAGTGAGTATCTGTGTCGCATCTTCCAGCACTTCAAAAGAGATTCTATCGGCACTGGAAATCTCTGCTGCATCCCTGTTATGTAATATTTGCACACCTAAACGAATTGATCCGTTGATAACAAAAACAACCATCCCATTGCCATCAAGTTTAAGAGAGTATTCCGCAAATGACGCCCTGCTGAATTTTCCTCTGTATAGAAAAGCCTGTTGAGCAATTGCAAGCGACCCCTCTCTGCCATCGGGCGAAACGAGCATCTGAAACCGACCCTCCTGTAAGGAAGGATCGAACCAGCGCTTTTCATAAGCTGGCTCAATATTCAGAACTCGTGGAAAAATCCATAACTGTAAAAAGTTGGCCTCTTCAGTAACCGAAGCATTATGTTCAGAATGGTAAATGCCTTTGCCTGCCGACATCACCTGCAACTCGTTCTCTCTTATTGTTTCTTTGTTTCCTTTGCTATCAACGTGTGCTAAGGCGCCATAAACCGGCACTGAAATAATTTCCATATTGTTATGAGGGTGCATTCCAAAACCGCTGTTCCCGGCAATGATATCATCGTTCAGCACGCGTAACTTGCCAAAATTCATCCTTTCGGGATTGTGGTATTCGGCAAAGCTGAAGCTGAAACGGCTCTTCAACCAGCCATGATCTGCAAAACCTCTGCTTTGTGATGGAATAACTGTGATGTTCATCTTTTTCTGCATTTTATAAATCAACCAAATTGTGAAACCATGGGTTGCTTTGATGAAATAATTTTTCTGCAAAATTAGTAACATAAGCACCATAAGTCAAATTGATATTTTATATTATTTGATAGATTTTATTTATATTTGCGATCGCAATTAAATTCTGCAATGAACATAACATTAAGTCAGTTGGAGTACATCATTGCCGTTGACAGGTATCGTCACTTTCAAACTGCTGCCGATCACTGCTACGTAACCCAACCCACGTTGAGTATGCAAATCAAAAAGCTGGAGATAAACCTTGGTGTGATCCTTTTCGACCGCAGCCGACATCCAGTACAAACCACACCAATAGGGTCACAAATTGTAGCATTGGCGAAAGAGTGTGTAGAATCGGCAAAACGAATTATTGAATTGGCCGAGGACGACACCGCTCCTACTTCCGGCGAACTCACGGCAGGAATTATTCCAACAATAGGACCATATTTGCTACCACGGATAACAAAACTGCTTAGTCAGAAAAGTGATGTTCATTTTCACTTTCGTGAAATGTTGACAAGCGAAGCCATTGAGCAGGTCAGGGCAGGCAGTATAGATGCGGCAATTCTGTCAACGCCAGTTGAGGAAAGAGGTATTGAAACAATAGTATTGTATTATGAGCCCCTTTGTGTGTATTGTGCCCCCGGTAATGCCTTGCTCAACGAGCCAGTAGTTTATGCAGATAAGCTTGATATCAAAACATTATGGCTGCTATCGGAAGGGCATTGTTTTCGCAACCAGGTGCTACAAATTTGTCAACGGCATCAACCAGACAGTTCAAGGTATTTTACTTACACTACCGGTTCGCTCGAAGCTCTGATCAAACTGCTTCAGCAACACGAAGGATACACGATTCTACCTCATTTGGCTGCACTTGATATAGAGCCCGGCAAAATCGGATATTTGCGGAGGTTTGCCGAACCGATACCGAACAGAGAAGTAAGTATTGTGGTAAAAAGCGGTTTTTCGAAGCGAAGGCTTATCCATCTTTTGCGGGAGATAATTGTTAACAGCATGCCGGCCGGGCTGATGCTCGAACCCACTGGCGATGTATTGTCGTGGAATAACAAAAAAACGTGATTTCAATGATGCGAGGCGATCCTAAACTATATCAAATACTCAACGGATTGAACATCCCGTTCGATTATTATGAACACCCTCCTGTGCCTACGGTAGAGGAAGCGGTATTACACTGGAAAGAGATCAAAGCTACTCATTGTAAAAATCTGTTTTTTCGCAACCACAAAGGAAACAAGCATTATCTGGTAGTGATTGAGTTCACCGCAGATCTGGCGATAAGAACGCTTGAACAGCGCCTCAGGCAGGGGAAACTAACATTTGCTTCGCCCGAACGACTTAACCGTTTCCTGGGTCTTGAACCGGGTTCAGTAACTCCCCTCGCACTGATCAACGATCCTGAAAGGCTTGTAACTGTGTTTTTGGATGAAAGCCTGCAACAATCGCAAAAAATCAGCTTTCACCCCTGTGTAAACTCTGCCACAATCGTATTGTCTTATCATGAGTTTCTGCGATTTTTGGCTCATACCGGCCACCATTTTGAGTATATCAATCTGCAGATGTGAATTGGGTTTGAAATGTATGTTGCCAGTGTAAACTGGTTCTGCAAATGATTACTTTTGCTCTTCTCAGCATTTCATTAATTCGGCAGGCAAACGAAAACTAAATTAAAATCAACACAGTGAGCGATCAATTGCGGCACGAATGCGGGATTGCCCTTATCAGGCTCCTACAACCGCTTGAATATTACCTTATGCGATATGGCTCGGCTTTCTGGGCACTGAACAAGTTGCATCTGCTTATGGAAAAGCAGCACAACCGAGGTCAGGATGGAGCAGGGATTGCTTGTGTAAAATTCGATATGTCGCCTGGCCAAAGGTACCTGAACCGCCTTCGCTCGGCAAATGAGTTGGCGGTGAATGATTTGTTTCTAAAGGTTTTCGAAAAGATCCATCAGGTCGCAGAGCGCTACCCTGATAGGCTGAGAGATGTTAATTGGCTTAGAAATTATCTCGAATTCACCGGAGAGTTGTTTCTGGGACACTTGCGATATGGAACATATGGCAAGAATGGGTTAGAAAATGTTCATCCTGTGTTGCGAGAGAACAACTGGAAAACCAAAACTCTGGTTCTTGCCGGCAATTTCAACCTAACCAATGTTGATGAGATGTTTGGGAAGCTCATTGATCTTGGCCAGCATCCCCTTGAAACATCCGACACGGTTACCATACTCGAACGAATTGGCCATTTTCTCGACGAAGCCAATGAAGAACTCTATCGCAAGTACAAGCAGGAGGGGTTAGTAAAACGTGATATTAGTCAACATATAGCAACAAATCTTGATATCCCCTATATTTTAAAACGATCGGCCAACCACTGGGACGGTGGGTATGTAATTGCCGGGATTTTCGGGCATGGCGATGCATTTGTGATGCGCGATCCCAACGGGATAAGACCAGCTTTTTACTATGCTGACAACGAAGTAATTGTAGCAACCTCAGAACGGCCGGCTATACAAACAGCATTCAATATTCCGGAGGGAGCTATCAGAGAACTTCTCCCTGGCCATGCATTGGTCATACGAAAAGATGGAAGTTTTGCCGAACATGTTTTCAAAGATCCGGCCGACAGGCGCCCATGCTCATTCGAAAGAATCTATTTCTCTCGCGGAACAGATGCTGACATATACCGTGAACGAAAAATGCTTGGGCAGTTGCTTGTACCACCTATTCTGGAAGCAACAAACCATGATTTTGAAAATACCGTTTTCTCATACATCCCAAATACTGCTGCAGTTGCTTTTTACGGTTTGGTTGAAAAGCTGAATGAACTATGCAACAACATCAAGAAGGAGAGATTGATGCGTAATCCTTCCACAATGACTGAAACTGAAGTTTCCGATATTTTGTCGTTCGGGCCACGTATCGAAAAGGTGGCAGTAAAAGATATTAAGCTCCGCACTTTTATCACACAGGATCTTGGCCGCGACGACCTCGTGGCACATGTTTATGATGTTACTTATGGCATAATCCGCAGAGGAATTGATACGCTTGTGATTCTCGACGACTCAATTGTAAGGGGAACAACTCTCAAACAGAGTATCATCCGTATACTCGACCGCTTAGGACCAAAGCATATTGTTATCGCCTCATCGGCGCCGCAGGTCCGTTATCCCGACTGTTATGGAATTGATATGGCAAAACTAACTGATTTTGTTGCCTTCAATGCAGCAATAGATCTGTTGAAAGAAACCAGACAAACGGAGATTATTAGCCACGTGTATCGTAAGTGCAAGGAACAGGAAAAATTGCCAAAAGAGCAAATGGTCAATTATGTCAGGGAAATTTATCGTCCGTTTAGCGTAAGAACAATCTCTGAAAAAATTGCTGCCCTCGTAACACCATCAGGTACACATGCAAAGGTTTCCGTTGTGTTTAATACAATTGAGAACCTTCATCAGGCTTGCCCTCGCCACACGGGCGACTGGTATTTTACCGGCAATTATCCCACTCCCGGTGGCGTAAAAGTAGTAACTCAAGCCTATATTAATTTCATCGAAGGGCGTAACGTAAGGGCATATTGATTCTTTGCCCCTTGTATCAATTTATTCAATTTTCGAGGCAATTAGAGATGCAATTTTTTCGAGTTCTGTACGCGATAATTGTAGTTTGGGTTTTCTGAAATCAATATCATAAATATCGTTTATAGGCACAAGGTGAATATGTGCGTGCGCAACCTCAAGTCCAACAACAGCAATTCCCACTTTAGTGCAAGGAATCGCCTTCTTAATTGCTTTTGCTACTTTTTTAGAAAACAAAAATAAACTGCAGAATACCTCATCCTCAATATCGAAAATATAGTCAACTTCCTGTTTGGGAATCACCAATGTGTGACCCATGGCTAATGGATTAATGTCGAGAAAAGCCACGAAGTTATCATCTTCGGCAATTTTAAAGGCGGGAATATCGCCAGAAACAATTTTGGAGAATATTGTAGCCATCGTAGGTTCCGTTTAGCGAGTAATTTCTAAGATTTCGAATTTCAGTTTCCCTGCCGGTACAACAATTTCGGTAACTTCATTCACGGATTTTCCAAGTAACCCTTTGGCTATAGGTGAATTAACCGATAATTTACCACTGCGGATATCAGCTTCGTTTTCAGGAACGAGTTTGTATGTCATCACCTGGTTAGTGCTGATATTTCTGATTTTAACGGTAGATAGAATCAATGCTTTGCTTGAGTCTATTTTCGATTCGTCAATCACTCGTGCATTGTATATTAGTTCCTGAAGCCGAGAAATCCGCAGTTCGAGCATGGCCTGCTCATTTTTTGCTGCATCATATTCAGCATTTTCCGATAAGTCGCCTTTATCGCGGGCATCAGCAATTTGCTGGGAGATGTTTGGGCGCTCCACAGCAATCAGATGATTCAATTCATCCTGAAGCTTTTTCAATCCTTCCTTTGTATAATGAACTATCTCCGGCATATTTGCATAATGTTTAAGTGGTCAGAATAAGAGAAAAAGACCCTGAATCAGGGTCTTTTAAGAATTTCCGATTAATTGTTGGTTGTGTCTAAAAAATTATTCGTGCGCTTAAGCTGTGCGTACCTGCCCATGGATTAGTATCACGGTATGAGTAGTCAACGGCAAAAAGAGTTCCTCTTTCCCTGCTCATTGGAACTGACACCGTTATTCCAGCGGTTGGACCGGTATATGCTGTTGTGCGATATGCCTGTTGTGTAATCCCGTCTTCATATGTATAACCTCCACGAATCATAAGGTAATCGCGCAATGAGTACTGCAACCCAAATGCAAATTGGTCTTTCGTAAATGAATTGGAGATAAAGCTTCCGGCTACCGATAGTGTGTGATCTTCAGTAAACAGGAAGTCGTAAGCCCCGCCAATGATCAACTGCGAAGGGAGCTCGAATTCCGCTGAACGCTGCTCAACTGTGAACTCACTCTGCTGACCTGGTAACAGGGTACGGATAGCAAGTCCGTCGCCTGAGAACTTCATAGTTGGCCCGATATTTCGCAATGTGATACCAAACATTATGTTTTCGTGTTCGCCGGTTACATATTGTATTCCAGCATCAATTGCAATCCCTTGCGCACTTATGTCAGCTATTGATTCACTAATAATCTTAAGGTTAAAGCCTCCATAGATAGTTTTTGAGAAGGCCTTGGCGTAGCTTAAAGTAACAACAAGATAGCTTGGCGCAAACGTTCCGATACCGCCGTCGGGAATGTCAACGGTTGTAATAGGAATATCTCCAAAATTCATTGACATTATACTCAGCCCAAGCACACTTGTTTCGCCCATTCGTTGTGTGAACCCAAAGGAGTTTATCCCGATTTCCGAGCCACTGAGCCACTGCGTGTTAGAAAAGACCAGTTCTGTACTTTTGGTAAAAGCAACACCTGCCACATTTCCGTACGCAGCTTCCATCCCGCGAACACTTGCCACATTTGCTCCGCCCCAGCCACTACTACGTGCCCAAGGGTTAATAAGCAATTGGGAGGCGCCAGCCTGACCTGCCCTGTCAGGGTTTCCGCCTATAGCCTCTGCAACAGGAAAGAGCAATGCTGCAACAAGCAGTCCTGCGATGCTAAATTTGATTACGCTCTTCATATTGTATCTTTTATTGGTTTTAACAATCATTTTCATTTCATACTATGATACATCAGAAAGCATTAAGGTCAACGGGTCGTAATGCTCCGAACCATTTTACGGTTTTTTCGCCTATGCCTTCGGCTTCAATATGAATGAGATATAGGCCTCCAGAAATTGGTATACCGGCGTGGTTCTTGAGATCCCAGTCAATAGAAGTCTTGTCTTCATCCTTGTCGAACCGCCTTACGAGAGTTCCGTTTATGGTATATATTGATACTACACATCTGCGTGGTAGGTTTGTAATTTTCACCCTGTTGTCGAGCTGATTTTGTTCGTATCTGCTGTAGGCGTAATATGGATTAGGTACAACTCTGATCAGATCGAGGTCGCTTTGTGCTTTTGCAATATCATCAGTTTGCGTGGCTATAGCATGTGTGCTGAACTGAAAAACTGGCCAGTTCTGGTTAAGCGTATCGGCAGCAGCATGCTGTGGATCAGCAGGAGGGTGCGAAAAGTGCCGGGCTAAAGGCATTCCGACCCGCAACCTAATGGTTACATCATTGGAAAGGAGTTCTTGTTCAGGTACAAGGATTGGCAAATTCACCCACATTGCAGTACCCATAACAAGGCGCCGTTGCGCAGCAATTCGATGAGACAGATGCTTGTACAGCCAGCGTCCGGCATCGTAGGCTGGTGCGAATGGTTCATCTGAGATCATGCCTGTTCCTGCCACTGATTGTGATGCCATGATGTAGATGTAATGCATGCCGCCAAACACATAAGTTCCGTTGTTAAAAACATTGCTAGTTGGATTCCAAAGCATATCCCGTCCGTTTTCGGCAACAAGCCACGAGTTTTCTCCAAAAACGATATTCAGCCGTTCTCCGGTTTCTATGTTAAATGCGAACCCTGGGAACCATCCCATACCGGTAGAACTAATGTAGTTTGGATCGTCAGGATTTGTGCTTGGAGGATCGTCAGGATTTGCCCGGTTTCCGAATTTATCAACCGATGGAGCTCGGCGGGAGTCAAACTTAGCGGCGCCACCTTCAGCCAATGTGGGGTCGTTACTCATCTCCAGTATAACGCTGCGGGTCCATTTTGATTTATCAGATGTCAGAACTAAGTTTACGCTTGAAATATTAAGTGGTCGCACCCCACTCAATGAATTTATTCTGCTTTTTGACACCAGAGATGTGCCAGGTGCAGTTCCAAACTCAGGCTCCTGTGGATTTACTGCTACCATCTGGTAAGGAGCCCATGTGCCTCCCAATACCCGCTCAAAAACCGACTCAGGGTCAAACGGCCTGTTGCCCGCTCCTACACCTCTCATATCCCAGTCGTTGTTATTGGAATTATCTGTGTCAAATGTTGTTCCTGATCTGATCCAGTTTAACGGTCCTCCACCATCTACGTCAGGAATTCCTGTTAACCATTGACGTGTTACATCGGTAAAGTCCATCGTAGCCTCAAGGAAGCCGTTGTTAGGAGCAACATTCATCCATATCGGATAGCCAGGATCGGTAGGATCAGCGGAAGGCGTGCGTCCTACAATAAATGGTCCTACGTTGAATGGCTGTTGCATGGTTATGGAGATACCAAGGTCAAGAAATAATTGTTCGTTTTCGAAGAAAATGCTTTTCGACGCCGGGAAAACCTCATCGGTTGAGTGGTCAATAAGTCTCCATGTGCCAACCATTCTTCCGGCGGTGTCGCCGCCAGCAATAATACCAGACACGCCAGACATATTTCCCTTCGTCTGCCAGTATAATGAATCAAACTTCAGAGTGAAGTCTGCAGCACGCACATTCAGTGGATCAATCACCCTGACGTTTACCGGGCCGCGTCCTGCTTCGAATGTGGGATTTAGTAGAATCGGATATGCAGGATGCCCGGCTAAGACTCCTGAATCGGCGGGGGCTTTTGCCAATAATGCATCAATACTCTCCTGAGTCCAGTCAAGGACATTGCCAGCATTGCCCTGTCCCTGTATTCGAGTTACTTCAACACCATCGCCATATTGTGCTACGGCACGTACTGTGCCCACAGTTTTGTGAGGGATGGCGGTATATTGCCTAATATTTTTCCTTCCGGCAAGAAAAGGTCTTCTTTGTCCATTAAGCGACTGCACGCCGGGTTCCTGTGCTGCGGGGTCGGTTGTGTACCTTTCAAACTCATTGAACCCATACGCCAGCGCAAGAAAATAGTATTGTTTATGGTTAACTAATGGCGCGTTTGTAAATGCACACAGGTTAAGTATGAATGAATGAGTGATTCCTTCGTTGCGACCTTGCACTTCCATTCTTGGTACGTTTGTGCCAAGTGCCTGATCGAAATAGTGGTTCACAAGATAAGACACATGGTTCTCCAAATCGCTTTGGAAAACAAGGCGGGCCAGATTTGGATCGCGTACATCGGAAACGCTTACGGCAGAATGAGCCAATTGATATACTTTATAACCCTCGAACCTGTAATAGCGATCGAAAAGAATCGTATCAGTAGTTACAACAACCACCATTGTATCGTTGCCAGGTGCAATAGGACTATAACTTGTTGACCTTTTGAGATACATCTCAGGAATGTTCCAGTCAAACTCCTTGTAGGCCTCATTAAAGTTATTTCCGGCATCATTGGTTCTGCGGTTTGAGATGTAAACAATCAGTTGCTGATCGAGTTCGCGGAAGGTAAGATCGGGTGCGTTTGGTCCGTTAACTACCTGAAAACAGTTGTCGAACATAGCCTGGCATTTGTCGTCAACAATTCGTAATAGCTCAACTGAAGCCCATGGTCCGCCGGAGGCGGCACGTGCCCATGGAATACCAACGGTTATATAGTTCACAGCTCCTGGACGTAGTGTAAACGGGCCGGCTGTTTGTAGCATTCGTCTATCATGAGGTTGTCTGTCTGCTACTTCCTCAGTCCAATATGCCGGCGAAACAGGCTGAAAACCCGTTCCCCAGAAACAGGGGTCAGAATCTCCTGGGAAAAGAAAGTCGGTAGGGGGGCCATAACCGCCTGCGCTGATATGCCCCAAGCCACCGTAAATCATCTTGGTGCCGTCTTTCCAAATGCCTCTGAGGTAGTTGTAATATTCGATGGCAATGTCAGGATCGGTTCCCCAGGGGGGCATGCCGGTATTGTTGAAAAACGTAAAGCGTCGCATCCCGAAACGTTCGTTTCCGGGAATGCCGTCGCCAAAGTTCACCCCGTTAATTGCTTCAGGCACTGCATTCTGAATTACATCGCAAGGCAGCAGATTGCCAAACTCATCAAATGCCGAGGGTAGGTCTTGTCCATAAAAGGGTTCTCCGGCTGTTCTGAGATCCATATAAGGACCTTGGAAAAAGTCAATCCCCACTGCCGGAGGCTGAGTGCCGTAAGCCCATGCCTGACCAAGCCCGTCGACCGGTACTCCGTTAAAGGCATATCCTAAACCACGAATAACATCACAACCAATGTAGTCGTCGTGAGAGTAACCAAGATCCGGGTCGGTCCATTGGCTGAAGAATGTTTCGCGCAGTGTAAAAGTTGATCGGTTTATGATCTCATAGCTATAAAAGGTCATGTTGTTGATCTCGTCGTTGGTAGCAAATGCAAATGCTTGCGCCCGTATTTCAATACCAATGGCATCTCCGCCAGTTTCTGTGTGAATGTTTCCCTTGTCGTTGAACACCCACCAGAGTGTTTGATCGCCTTTTATCACCTGGTCGGCCAAGATTCCGGTTCCATCAGCACCTGGGACTTTGCTTCTGCAGAGTTCGCCTGCAAGATCGTAGTACGGGAAGTCGCCGGCATTTGGGTCATAGGTGCCGTCGCCGTCGCGGTCGAAGAATGGAGCTAAGTAAAAATTCTGACCCAGACTAACATCGCCATGAGCCGGCCATTCGAGTATGCTTTTGGGAATAACATAATCGGGGTATGCTTCCTTATCCTCCCACCAGGCGAGGAACTCATCAACCTCAGCACGGGTCATTGGAAAAATACGATCGTATTGTGCGCAAACTTCAGGTGCTATGGAGGCTGTGCCGTCTATGGTAAGAGGGCCTGGCCAGTAGTCGTTACCTATCTGGCGATATCGCAGTGCTGCCAGTTTGAGTTGATCGTTAACATCAATTCCACCGATCCAGAGGGAGGCGGCAAACATTGACATTTTCCCGGAGCCTTTTGGGATTTCGTACTGTGCGCTTTCAAAATCCCACCACATATCTCCACCAGTATTGATCCTGGTGCGGACGTTGTTGATGTCGAGATATTTGAACCCACCTCCAGGCAAGCAGCCTGCGGCGATGCTTTTGAGTTGATCAGGAGTTAGCTGCCTCTTTGTAAGATACCGCTCGGGAACCTGTGCCGCGTAAGTGGAGAACAATGCCAAGCTGAGCATCAGAAGAAGTGGAGCCTGGATAATCTTTTTCATCGTGATATTCAATTTTATGTTATTAACGCAGTAGATTAGAAATTCAATGCCATACCAAATCGAATCATCCTTGGAAGGCTGTAGTTAAATGGGCTGTTAATGCGAACTGAATACAGGTCGCGGAACGATTGCGGGTCAAGCTGAGTGTTGATGTGGGCCTGATGTTCGGCTGCAGCGAGGAAACCGTCGTCGTTGGGGTTCCCTGTTGCAGAATAAACATTGAGGATATTCTGGCTGTTCAGCACGTTGTTGACACGAAGGTACACGTTCAGATAAGTACCGCCTCCTTGTCCGCGATGATTAACTTTAAAGTCTTTGTCAATGCGGGCATCTATTCTAAACTGCCATGGCAGTCGGGCACCGTTAATTGAGCCTTGAATAACACGCTGCCCACCGAGCGGATAAATTCTGCTCGATCTGGTATAAGGTGTTCCGGAGCCGCCAAACACAAGCATGTTGAACCCGGCGTTTTCGAGCCAGTTGATAGTTCTCACCTGGTCGGTTCCTCTGGCTCTGCGAGTTGTACGTGGTCCGGTGTAATCTGCTCCTTCGCCGAAGCGATAGTCGAGACTTAAATTCACAGCGTGGCGCCGGTCAAAATCAAGGGGAATCAGGTTTCTTAGATTTGGCTGCCCCGACAGGATAAGCGCACGTGCGGTTTCCGGGTCTGACCCTGTGCCGTCGGCAAACTGCATAGTATAGCTGGCACGTAGACGGGCGTTCCTGGTACGGCGAAGATCGTATGTGGCTGTAAGACCTTTTACTGTTCCGAAGTCTATATTATTATAGGAGTAGTAGGTACGGGGATAGGCTCCGGTAAAACGAAAACTCTGTATTTGGTCGCGAATTTCGCGATAGAAACCCGAAATTGAAAGCGACGAGGTTTTGGTAAGCCGTTGCTGAAATCCCAATTCATAGTCAATGGTTTTTTCGGGTCTCAGGTTGGGATTGTTCAAAGCCATTGTTCCTCTGGTACCGATAAAAAAGTAATCGAGAAGGTTAATCTCCAGGTTAGATGTAGGCCTTTGAGTAAGTATGTTGTAGTGAGCAAAGAAGAGTGCTTCGTCAGAGATAGGGAATGAGAAAGAGATGCGTGGCATTACAGTCCATTGCGGTTCGTAATCCACGAATGAATTGGCTGTGAGTCCGTCCTGGTTTTTCAGGAATGGAACAACGCCAAGTCCGGCATTGATTGGCGGAATCGTGGGATCAATCACAACAGCACCGTCGGCATTAAACCATGTGTTTTCATCCCGGTAACCGGTAACGAAAGTGGGATTTGTGGGATGGTCCACATAAATCACAAAATCATCACCCATACCGGCTGGATGGTTTCCAAATCTTGTGTCTTCCTTAACTGTATAGGCCTCGGCAAGTACATACGGGTCTCTCAGCACCATTTGATTGGCATCGAAGCGGTCAACTCTAACGCCAATGTTGAAGATGAGATCATCAAATGCAAACTTGTCCTGAATATAGAATGCTGAATATACGGGTTCAAAGGCACCTATCAGGCGTGTAAAGTTGCCGTCGGCATCTTTGTCGTTGAAGAAATCGTTAATGCTGGGGCGGTGGTTCAGTCGCCGGCCAGTGTGATCATACCCAAAATAGGAAACCAACTCATGACCTTGGTTAAGCAGGTCGTCGGCACTGAACATATCAAGCGAAAACCCTTGCGGTAATGTGATTGTGTGCATCACCATATCGCGATCGTAATATGTGAGCGTGTTTGTGTTGAAATCGTAGGAGTCAACCATAAGATAATCAAGTCCTTCAACATCCAGGCCTAGTTCCCGACGCAAATTGCGGTCGAAAGTACGCTGTTCGCCGGCGCTGTAGCGACGGTAGTAGTTGATGACATCGGTAAAATGGCCATCTACATACACTAACTGGGGATTTTCCAGGTCTAGTTCGCGGATATGGAAGTTGGTCAGACCACGCATAAGCGACCAGAGTCCAAAAGGAGCTATCCCGAATCCGCGGTCGGCTCGTTGTTCGTATTGGAATCCGAGTGTAATTTCGTGGTTGCCAAAATCGGCTGAAAAATGTGCATTTACGCCTATTTGGCGGCTCTCGTATTGGTTAAAGCCTGTTTGCAAAGCTCCTGGATTAGCAAACAATCCATAAACGCTGATTGGTGCCTGACTATTGGCCAAGCCTCCCTGTAAGGGCGACAAGTCTTCAAAGCGGCGAATTTGTCCATTGCGTACGTTGTAATATTGTTGTGTATAATTAGCGAGCAGCGGATTAAATTCGGCAGGTTGAAAAGTAAACAGGGTATCCATAAATCCGGTATGCAGCATTGCGGTTAAACCTGTAGCTTCGTCCAATCCCATTGCATACGAACGTATGGTATGCGTTGTAAAAGAACCCAAAAAACCATACTCAAAAAAGTCTTGTTGGTGATTTGGGTCTTGTGTAGAGCTGCTAAACATAGAATAGTCGGCCTGAAGCGAGTAGAAAACATTTCTTACGAACGAATGCCTGTCGGGATCATTCGGGAAACGGTGAGTGAACCTTCCGAAAACACGCCAGGTGTTCTGAAGAACCTGTGCATTATTTCTATAATTAAATAATGAGTTGGCGAAGCTGAAGTTCATGCGGTCAACTGTATTGTATGAGCCACCGAAGGAGAGATTCACATTTGGTCCTGTACGTACATCAATCTTTCCTGAGAGGTTAATATCAAATGCGTTTGTGTTTTGTGTGCTACTCACATGCTCCAGGTCGCTCATACGGATAAAATTGCTGTTGTAAAACGAGCCTACGCCAGTTGGAGCGGGTCTGATTGGATTTTGCTCAAGGTATGCCAGCACCTCATCTTTTACTTTATAGACTCCGAGAGCAGTAGGACGGCTATCTTCTCTATAAATGAAATCGCCGGCTACAAAGTAGCCAAGCAAGGCAGTTTGTCCATCTCTACCCATTAAAATCGGACCTTGCATATTTACCCCGAGACGGTTGTAGCCGAAGGCATCGAGAAACTGTGAGCTTTCAAGCTCAAACCCTGCGCCAAAAACACGTGAAGGCCCGCGGGTAGTTACATTGATGATCCCGCCAACGGCGTCGCCGAATTGTGCAGGAACGCCCCCAAGAATAACAGAGACCTGCTCAATGGCCGATTCGGGCAAAGCCGACGAACCTCGCACCCTGATACCGTCAATAAACATTACGGTTCCTTCGGTACGCTGCCCACGAACACTGCCGCGCTCACCATCGGCAGAGAATACGCCTCCAACCGTAGTAGCAATGGCATTGACTGTGCGGTTAGGCATTCTGGCAATCTCTTCCGCCGTAATTGTTGCGCCACTCGCGGTTCTGTCAGGATCAATCAGCGGAATAGCAAACTCCACCACCGTAAACTCCGGAAGAGCAACGGTAGTTGGCGTCAATTCGATATTAAGAAACCGTATCTGGTTGGCTATAACAAGTACTCCCTGAATTGCCAGCGGTTCATAGCCTATATATGTGACTTTGACCGTGTATACGCCTGGATCAAGCGGCTTGATGGAATACTCCCCTTCAAAGCTGGTGGTAGAACCACTTACCATGGTACCACCAATCTCCGCAATAATGTTGGCAAATGGGATGGGCTCCCTGGTTTCCTTGTCAATAATTCGCCCCTGGATAGTTCCTGTTTGTGAATAAACTGCTGCAGTGCAAGCAATTACTACTACACAAAGTAAAAACAACTTTCTGAACATATTCGTTGGTTTTATGTTAGGCATTTCGGTTGTGTGTATAAAGCCGGTAAAATTAAATATAATTCTGACAGGTGCATATATACCAAACGTAGTTTTGGGGAAAAATTGCAGTTTTTTTTCATGAATAGGAGCGTTCGAGGATAATGGAGTAAATAACTGCTCTACGTAAATCGATGGGTCGTATATCCGATATCAGATTTTGGGTACCAGATGCTTGAGTTTGCATACTCTTGAAGGTCGAAGGTTGTCTCGCTGAATGTTGTCTGGCTAATTGCTTGAATCGCATTCCCTCGATAAACTCGTGTACGGGTTGAGGAATTGGGCGCACTTTTGTTTCGGGTATGATAGGGCTCCTTTCAATCACCACTTCTCGTTCTCTTTCTCTTCCTCGTTCTTCCTGTTCTATCGTTTCAGGTGAGGGTTCATCTCCCATTAAAATATCTTCGAGGATTGACCGCCGTGGAACTTCTGGGGGCGTGGTTGCTTCGGCAGGAGGCGCCATTTGACGCGCTTTCTTCTTTTTATTGGCGCTGAAAATGCTAAAGGCAATCCAGGCCACCGCGAGAAGGATATAAATAATTTCGTCCATTTTGATTTTGTGTTGATTCAGTCAGACAAATTCACCCTGTACGATCAGGTGCAGGGTGGGGTATAATTGTCAAACAGATGTTACTATGTCGTTTCGGTTGTAAAATTACAAACAAAAAAGCAACTGATCGCATTCTATGCTGAAAAAAAAATCATTGTGGGTCTCAGAAAAGTATTTTTTTTGCCAAAACTATTCAGCCAATAATTTTTTACTCTCTAAATCTGACTGTTACGTAATTATTTTGTCTTGAATTTTTTTAGAGAGAATTTTTAATACCCTTGTTTTTAAGCTAAGCTATTGAAACCGTATTCAAAAACCGGTCAGATTTGCCTCCTTGATCGCAAAAACTGCAAAATCAAAATAATGAGCCTTCTTTTTCCGTTCTTTGTCAGAAATAATTAATCGCTATGAAGTTACTGCTTCGCTTCATGAGTCTAACAACCATCCTGTTTTTCATTTCGTCATGCAGACCTGAAAATAATGGAGAATTCCCTTTGGCATACGTTAACATTTTCATTCATCCGAACAGCACTCTTTATCATGAGTTGAACATCCCTGGTGGCTGGCTCTACCTTACTGCCCAAGAACCAAGTCGGGGGATTCTGGTATACAGGCTTAATATGGACGAATTCAAAGCATATGAACGCACATGCCCTTATGATTTTCATGATCCGGATGCACGAATTTCGGTTGAAGCATCTGGCATCACGTGTGCCTGTCCTGTGTGCGGGTCAAAATTTATTCTTCTCGATGGAACTCCGTTTGAAGGTCCTGCCACCAGATCGTTAAGACAATACCGAACCATCTACGACGGCAACTCTCTTCATATTTTCAACTGATCCTGTGGAGGATACAGTAGGTTTTTAAGATGTGCTGCCACCTTATTAGTTTGATGATGTTGTTAATCCCGAATTAATCAAAAGAAAGTCCGTCAGGGCTGGACTAATGATTCCTTGAGGGTAATCCCGATTAATTATTGTCAAATGCTTAACCTGGGTTAATATCTGTAATGGTCGGGTTTGAAAGGCCCTTGCTGGGGTACGCCAATGTAATCGGCCTGTTCGGGAGTAAGCTGTGTTAGTTTGACCCCTAAGTGATTCAGGTGAAGTCGCGCCACCTCTTCGTCGAGGTGTTTTGGGAGCCTGTATACATCAACAGGGAACGATCGTTGCCAAAGTTCTATCTGAGCAAGTGTTTGATTTGTGAATGAGTTACTCATCACAAATGATGAATGGCCTGTTGCGCATCCTAAATTCACCAGACGTCCTTCGGCCAGAAGGTATATGGCGTGCCCGTCGGGGAAAACATACTTGTCGACCTGAGGCTTAATGTTTATTTTTTCAATTCCGTGATGATCATTTAGCCTGTCAACCTGAATCTCGTTATCGAAATGCCCGATGTTGCAAACGATAGCCTGATCATTCATTTTCAACATGTGCTCCAGAGTGATCACATCGCGGTTGCCGGTGGCGGTAACAAAAATATTCCCTTCAGCCAAAGCATCTTCAACGGGCTTAACTTCGAATCCTTCCATAGCAGCCTGTAGCGCGCAAATAGGATCAATTTCTGCTACTATGACCCTTGCACCATAAGCACTTAACGAACGCGCCGAACCTTTTCCGACATCGCCGTAACCGCACACTATTGCAATTTTACCGGCAAGCATTACGTCCATAGCCCTTTTCAAGCCATCGGCAAGCGACTCGCGGCAACCATAGAGATTATCGAATTTCGACTTGGTAACAGAATCGTTTACATTGATTGCCGGAAATAATAATTTCCCTTTTTCTTTCATCTGATACAGCCGGTGAACTCCAGTTGTGGTCTCTTCCGACACGCCCTTACACGATTCTGCCACTCTGTGCCATCTCCTTTTGTCTTCTACAAATCCTTCTTTAAGGGCTTTCATCAGTGCAGCTTCTTCGGCGTTAGCGGGAGAGTAATTGAGCAACGTAGGCTGTTTTTCAATTTCATAGCCTTTATGAATCATCACTGTGGCATCGCCTCCATCGTCTACTATAAGATTAGGCCCTTTCCCGGCGGGGAATGAAAGTGCCTGAAGCGTACACCACCAGTACTCCTCAAGAGTTTCGCCTTTCCATGCGAACACAGGAATACCTTTTGCGGCCACAGCAGCCGCTGCATGGTCTTGTGTTGAAAAAATATTACAACTTGCCCATCGCACCTCGGCACCTAATTCAGTTAAAGTTTCGATTAAAACTGCTGTTTGAATGGTCATATGCAGCGACCCCGTTATTCGCGCGCCCTTTAACGGTTTTTGCTTCCGGAACTTGCTTCTTAATGCCATCAATCCTGGCATCTCTTTCTCTGCTATTTCTATCTCCTTGCGACCCCATTCAGCAAGACGAATATTCTTTACTTTATAATCGGTTGTCAGATTCGATACAGTTTTTCCCATAATGAAGTTCAATAAGTTGTGTTCTTAAACTGCTGCAAAATTAATGAAATCACCAGTAAGTTCAACTGTGGAGGTCGCAATTTTCAGAAAAACAGGATGCTTTGTTTTTAGGAAATAGTGTAGGTTTGCAATAAATAAACCTGCTATGGGTATTTATCAGCATATTCTCGAACTTAAGCGTCAGCAGCGCAAGATGTTTGCAGTACTTGTTGACCCGGATAAAACCAACAAAGAAGATGTGCAGCAGATAGCAATGCTTTCACAGCAATCGGCCGTGGATTTTATTTTTATTGGCGGAAGCCTGCTACAGCATAATTCTCTGGATCGTAGCATTGAATTGCTACAAGCTAACTGTAAAATTCCCATCGTACTATTCCCAGGCAGTACTCTGCAGATCAGCAATAAAGCAGATGCGATTCTCTTTCTATCACTAATTTCGGGTCGCAACCCGGAAATGCTTATCGGACAACATGTAATTGTATCGCCCTACCTCAAAGCAAGCAAACTTGAAGTGATCTCAACAGGTTATATGCTGATCGAAAGCGGACGACCAACATCTGTATCGTATATGAGTAATTCTGTTCCCATTCCGTCGGATAAATACGATATTGCTTGCTGTACAGCTATGGCCGGCGAATTACTTGGAATGAAGCTGATCTATCTTGATGCCGGCAGCGGAGCGCTAAATCCTGTTCCTGATGAAATGATACAGGCAGTGCGAAAATCAGTTGATGTTCCAATTATTGTAGGCGGAGGAATCCGCGATTCGAACAGAGCCTTGCAGATTTGCAAATCGGGAGCAGATATCATCGTACTTGGTAACGCTATCGAAAAAAAGGCAAGCCTAATCGCATCGGTATCCGAAGCTATAAAGCGCCTCTGAGCTTCAATATAAAGGAGGTTTCAGAAACGCTCATTTAGAAATTCAACGGAATCAACGCCTTTAAATCCCTAATAAGTGTTTGTAATCAGCACAGTAAGAATTATGCTGAACAAACACTAAGTCGGGGTTACCCTCATGGAATCAATAGTTCAGCCCTAACGGACTTTCTATTGATTAATTCGGGTTAATGGTTGAGTGGCAGTTGTACATGGCATGATACCAAATTTTCGATTAGTATCTGAAATCGAGCTAAATTGGATATTATTTTTCTCCTGCAATGGAGTTTGCTAACATCTCTTTACTATTTTTACACAAACAAAGAATCTCATTTCTATGGAAAACTTCACACTCTTTAACCCTGTTACCCTGCATTTTGGCAGGGATGTGATACAAAAGTTGCCTGCAATTGCAGCAGGTTATGGCAATAGAGTATTGTTTGTTTATGGCAAAGGGTCAATAAAAAGCAACGGCATTTATGATCAGGTTATCAGCCAACTAAACGCGGCTGGGATAAAAATAACCGAGTATGGAGGCATAAAACCAAATCCCGTGGTAGAGGATGTTGACGCTGCGGCAGTATTGGGTCGCAATAATCATGTTGATATGATCATAGCCGTGGGCGGAGGAAGCGTTATTGACTCGGCTAAGGCCATAAGCTTAGCTATTCCGGTTTCTCATTCTGCATGGGATTTTTACTCTGGAAAGGTAAATCCACAGAGGGCAATTCCTTTGATTGCAGTACTAACTCTTGCTGCAACCGGAACAGAGATGAATATGTTTTCGGTAGTTCAGAATCATGCTGACGGAAGAAAATTGGGCTATGGGCATCCATTGATGTATCCAGTTCACTCATTTCTCGATCCTTCATATACCTTCTCTGTTTCGGCAAAACACACTGCCTATGGTATTGCCGACCTGATAGCCCATTGCCTCGAGAACTACTTCGGATTAGGTGCGGCAAGCCTAACCGATCGCTTCATTTTTTCTATCATCAGCGAGGCCGTTGAATACTCCCCAAAAGTACTGGCCGAGCCATACAATTACGAGTATCGGGCAGCCATCATGTTTGCGGCAACCATGGCTCTCAATGGATTAACCGTCAACGGTAAGGGCGTTGGCGACTGGGGAGTGCACAGCACAGGTCATGTGCTATCGTTGCTCTACGATATTCCTCATGGTGCTACACTTTCGATTGTGTATCCTGCATGGCTGAAATTACACATGCCATTGCTCGAATCAAAAATTTTACAGTTTGGAAATGCCATTTTCGGAACAAACACCGCCATTGAAGCAGTTGAATCCCTCGAACGTTTTTTCACGGGAATTGGATGCCCTGTAACTTTACCGGAGGCTGGAATCACAGCAGAGAGCAAGAATGAGATTTTAGCTGCAATGAAACACAATCGTGTGCAGGGAATCAATTATAAATTCAGTGCTCTCCAGTGGGAGAAGTTACTCGACCTGATGTTTTAAGATTAACCGGCAGTACGCAAATCAAAGCAGGACTTGATAAATGCGGACTTGAAATTAATCGTCGTCGGCATCCTGTTCGGCGTATACCTTAAGCAATTCGGCCTGAACATCTAACGGAGCCTGTTGATACTCAGCAAAACGCAAACTATACGTTGCACGTCCGCTAGTGAGTGAACTCAGCGATGTTGAGTAGCGGTTCATTTCGGCGAGAGGCACCCTTGCTTTGATTTTCTGATAATTGCCCTCGCTGTCTATCCCTAATATCATAGCACGCCGCCCTTGAAGGTCAGTCATTACATCACCCATTTTATCTTCCGGAACAATTACTTCAACATCATAAATGGGTTCGAGAATCTTTGGTCCAGCATTTTTAAAGGCCTCTTTGAAAGCATTTCGTCCGGCCAGTTTAAATGAGATTTCGTTCGAGTCAACCGGGTGCATTTTCCCGTCGTAAACATAAACCGCAATATCACGTGCATACGAGCCTGTAAGCGGTCCTTCTTCCATTTTCTCCATGATCCCTTTCAGGATGGCTGGCATGAACCGCGAATCAATCGCTCCTCCAACAATACAGTTATGGAAGAGAAGTTTGCCGCCCCATGTAAGGTTATATTCCTCTTTGCCCCGAATCGGAAAATCGGTAGGCTCGGTCATATTTTCGGTGAAGGGCTGAATGAGCATGTGAACCTCGCCAAACTGCCCGGCACCTCCCGATTGTTTCTTATGTCTGTATGTAGCCCGGGCTTGTTTTGTTATTGTTTCGCGATATGGTATTTTAGGATTTATGAACTCAATGCTGATTTTTTCGATGGTTTCTATATTCCATTTGGCGATGTTAAGGTGTAGCTCTCCCTGCCCTTCAACAATAAGCTGTTTTAGCTCTTTTGAATGTTGTGCAATCAGCGTTGGGTCAACCCTGTGCATTTCATTTAGGATGGAGCCAAGTTTTTCGTCGTCGGTTGAGTTTTTCGCCTTCATAGCCATGCGGATGCGGGGTTCGGGGAAGATAATAGGCTCTATCACATCGTCGGAATTTTTCGGGCTGTTTAGTGTTTGATTCGTGCGAACACTTTTTAGCTTGATAGCTGCTCCGAAATCTCCGGCAACAATTTTTTCAATTTTTTCACGGCTCTTTCCCGAAACCACAAATACTTGTGTTAGTCGTTCTTTATTGCCCGTAATGCCATTGATCATGTCGGAGCCTTCTGCAACTTCTCCGCCATACACTTTGAAAAACGAAACCTCACCAAGATGCGGTTCAATGGATGTCTTAAAGATAAAAGCGGTGGCAGGATCGTTCTGATTACAGCGCAACTCCTTTCCGTTAGTACATTTTACCGGCGAACCTTCGGCAGGATTGGGAAGCGAACTATTTACGAACTCCATGAGTTTTCCAATACCTTTGAATGGTTTTGCTGCAATGCAAAAAACAGGGAAAATGCTTCGGTTTATTATTCCAAGTTTGAGACCGCTTTGAATTTGTTCTTCAGATAAAGTTCCTTTATCAAAATAGGCCTCCATCAGGGTTTCGTCACTTTCAGCAGCGTTTTCAACTAACAGAGCATGGAGTTTGTCGGCCTTATCCTTCTCCGCCGCCGGAATATCCAATATCTGAGGAGAATGGCTTCCGTCGGGGTACTTGTACATCTTCATGCTGAGCAGGTCGATGATACTGTCGAAGCTAAGTCCTTCGTTTACCGGATATTGTGCAACTGTAACGCTGTTGCCGAATTGCTGTTTGAGTTGGCGCACTGTTTCCTCGAAACTTGACTTTTCATGTTCCAGATGATTTATTGCAAAAATCACCGGTGTATTGTATTTTACTGTGTGCCGCCAATGAATCTCGGTTCCAACTTCAATACCGTTTTGTGCATTCACAACCATGATTGCTGAATCGGCCACCCGGAGCGCTGTTACCACTTCGCCAACAAAATCGTCGAATCCTGGAGTGTCAATAATGTTGATTTTGTTGCCTTTGTATTCGGCGTAAAGTACCGTTGAAAACACAGAATTCTGCCTTTCAAGCTCTATTTCCCGGTAATCCGACACTGTATTTTTGTCGTCAACCGAACCTCTACGGTTGATCTGCCCTGCTTCAAAAAGCATTGATTCAGCGAGCGTTGTCTTTCCCGACTTAGCGCTTCCGATCAGGGCAATGTTTCTAACATCCTGAGTTTTATAAACCTTCATGCGATGGGTAAATAAAAAGTGAGTAATCTGAAAAAGAGTGCAAAGCTACTAAATAGGTCTGAATTAGCAAACCCAGTTGATAAATAGTGTTGGATTCCATGTGGTGGTATCGGAATTCTCTAATGATTGCACTCTAAAATTTTAGATTCAAGCAATAAATGCAAGCCAAATTCAAGTAATAAATGCAACTTTTTAAGAGGGCTAAGTAAATAAATATTTTTCGCGACAATATTGTGATGCACCCTTCTGAACATTGAGAATTAACAGCAAGCATTAATTCGGGCACGCTTTTACGAAGGAGCCGGCTGAGAAGCTGTCCTTGCGCTTTTTCCCTACTTTTGCAGCCGTTATTACAAAAATGCACTAATTATGGTACTCAGCGAGCAGGAAATTATACGTAGGGAGTCGCTTCAGCAATTACTCGATTTGGGTATTGACCCGTATCCGGGCGAAACCTTTGAAGTAAACACAACCGCTTCAGCAATCCTTGAAAATTACCCTAATGATCACACCTTATTTCAACAGGTGAGTATTGCGGGTCGCATAATGTCGCGCCGTATTATGGGAGCAGCCTCGTTTGTGGAGCTTCAGGATTCAACGGGCCGGATACAATTATATGTGAAACGCGATGATGTTTGCCCTGACGAAGATAAAACCCTTTACAATACTGTATTTAAAAAGCTGCTGGATATTGGCGATATCATAGGAGTGAAGGGATTTGTGTTCATCACCAAAATGGGCGAGATATCCATTCATGTGCAGGAATTGAAATTGTTGTGCAAATCGCTGCGGCCGCTTCCGGTTGTAAAAGAGAAGGAAGATCAGCTATTTGATGCCTTTACAGATCCCGAAATGCGCTATCGTCAACGTTACCTCGACCTGATAGTAAACCCAACTGTTAAACACACATTTATCCAGCGAACACAATTAATCCATTCGATGCGTTCGTTTCTGAACAACAAAGGGTATCTGGAGGTTGAAACACCTGTGTTACAACCCTTGTATGGTGGAGCGGCTGCCAGACCATTTAAAACTCATCACAACTCTCTTGATATGACTCTGTACCTGCGAATAGCCAACGAATTATACCTTAAACGGTTGATTGTTGGTGGATTTGATGGTGTTTATGAGTTTGCAAAGGATTTCCGTAACGAGGGAATGGACAGATTTCACAATCCTGAGTTCACAATGATGGAACTGTATGTGGCTTACAAAGATTATGAGTGGATGATGAACCTCGTGGAAGAGATGATTGAGCATCTGACCCTCGATCTTCACGGCAGCACCCTGATTCGTGTTGGCGATCACAATATAGATTTCAAGAGACCGTGGAAACGATATACGATGTTCGAAATCATAGAGCAATATACCGGAATCAACATCAGCCGGATGGACGAACAGCAACTTCGCACTTTTGCCGCCAGCATACAGGTGCCATTAACTCCGGCAATGGCTAAAGGAAAAATTATTGACGAAATATTCGGTCAGAAATGCGAACCTTTTCTGATTCAACCCACGTTTATAACCGATTATCCGATTGAAATGTCGCCGCTTGCAAAAAAGCATCCTGAAAAACCAGGCATGGTTGAGCGGTTCGAAGCAATCTGCAACGGCAAGGAGTTGTGTAACGCTTTTTCCGAACTGAACGATCCAATTGACCAGCGGGCAAGGTTCGAAGCCCAGATTGAACTTGGTCGCCGTGGCGACCAGGAGTCTATGGTGCTTGATGAAGACTTTTTGCGCGCAATTGAATATGGAATGCCCCCAACCGCCGGACTTGGAATTGGCATCGACCGGCTTGCAATGATCATGACTAATTCCCATTCAATACAGGATGTTATTTTCTTCCCACAAATGCGACCCGAAGGGAAAAAACAATAAGCAACAATTATACATCTCTATTATTCAGAACACAAAGTCGCGTTTCGCATCAATAGTGCCAGGATACATAATCGCACGATTTCCAACCATTATGGAAGGCTTGATTCTTAGCATGATACGTAAGGGCTTATTGTCGTCGTCAGTCAAACCAAATGCTATTTTTTTTACCTGATCGAGATTTAGCTTGTCGAAGTGATCTTTTAGATTCAAGCTGATATGAACGGGTAGAGTACCTATACTCTCCGGCTCAATCGTAAAGCGGTGCTCTACCAGGCCTTCTAACATTTGCAACGGTTCTGCGCTTGGCGTTCGTGCGGGATTTCGGAGCACAAAATTGTCAACCCAGCACAAAAGCTCAATTGGAAACCTGAACTTGAATTTAAGCATGTCCCCCCGCATGATGCCAAACGTGTGGTGGCGGTTCGTGCTTCTTTTCGGTCGTTACTTAAACTAAGGAACATTGGAATTTGATGTCTAACTCGTCAATAAATTGAAAGTCATTTATCCATCTAATTCCCATGTTGTCGCAAACGTTAGGAATTTTTATTTTGTTTGAGTTTAAAGCAGTCACCTTCTCTTCTTTTGTAACTACAGTTGCATTTTCGTTTAAAGCATGAGCAATTACCCAAGGGTCTGCTATTGAACGAGCTTTCGTATTGTCAACTAATAATGGATAATCTTCTAAAATTTTGCGAATATGTTTAGTAACAGGCTCGTTTATTTTATTGATTGGGATTTTACTTCCTTTTAACCATTTTGAAAGGTCATCTTCTGTTCTAACAATTTCTTCGTAAACTAATTCAGGAATGAAAATCTTTCCGTTTTTACCTAGTTCAGTCAGAATTTTCCAATAATCGGGGCAAAATTTTGGGTTGTAGTATTTTTGCCATGCTTGGATTAACACGTTGGCATCCAAACAATATTTGTTTGCCTTTGTGCTCATCTAAATAGTTGTGATTCGAGTTTTGGAAATTTATTTACTCGAACATTTAACAGATTACTAGCTAATGTCGGCTCGATAAAACCGCCACGAAATGCATCTAAAACAGTTTGAGTAAACAATCTGCTATTTCTGTTTAGTTGTAGTAATAAGTAGTTTGGTCCGCTTGGTTTATCCTTTTCCTTTTGTTTGGCTTTTTTCTCTGCTTCTCTTTTCAAATAATCCGCATAATCAACGTCAGCCTGCTTTTTTAATTTCTGATATGCTGGTGTTGAAATGATATGAAGATTTAAAGCACGAACCAAAAGAGCAAATGAACTTACGCCTAATTGCTTTGCGGCTTTAAAAACATCTTTTGAAGTCTGAAAAGATGCTGAATCAAAACTCAAAACAATTTCTTTCGGCATTAAAGCATTTGACGCAACTTCATTGCAGAACAACTCTACTGGATGAAATTTATCTTTGTGTTTTAAGTCAGGTTCAACTTCGTTTGAAATACCTGTTTCAGCAATCCAAATGTGAGCTAACTCATGGACAAGTGTGAAAAGTTGTGGTGCATTCCAATCATCAGAATTCACGAAAACGAAAGGAGCACGTGGGTCAGCAATTGCAAAACCTTGCAACTCTTCCGAATCTAATTTTAGTCGAGAGTGAATAAAACTTGTCCTTGAAACGAAAATACCGTTTGTTTCTGCGGCATCAATCCATTCTTTAATTGGATTCTCTGTCTTGTACGATGCAGGATTTATTTTTAATGTATCAAGAATGTCTTTTGCTACAGTTTGCGGGTTGTCTTTCATTGAAAAACGACCAACAAAAGCTAATTTATCTTCTTGATTTTCTGAATATACATCACTAATCCAAGCTTGTTTTTGTTGGATTTCTCTTATAATAAATATTGAAGCCGTTGTCAAAGCTTTTGATCCTGATTTCCTAAAGTCTTGAAGCGGCTGAAAGTCGCAAGGAATTTCTGGTAAAAAGAATAATGCAAATGGTCTTTTGTATGCTTTGGCTAGTGTTTGTGCTTGTCTGATAGTCGGTTGACTTGCTCCTGCTTCCCATTCCTTCAGTCTGTCAACTGTCACAGAAACTTTAGCAGCAGCAGTTTTTTCGGTCATTCTAGCCGATTCTCTTGCCCATTTCAGAATATTTGGTGTTATGTATGCTTTGTCTGCCATTCAGGTTTCAAAAATACAAATTTTAAGGTCGGTTTTGTCAAAATACTAATGTTTGTTCGGTTGCTGTCGATTTTTTAGCATGACCGCCAACTCATCAATAAATACCGTCCATTCCATTCGATTTAGTGAGGCACGTTGATCGTTAGGGTTTTTCACCTCAAGGTTTAAAATGAATGATAACGGTAACTCATTGGACATCATAGCAGAAACAATTTCAATCGCATCAGGTATGTGTAGTTGGGAGTAGTTTTGCATTCGGCTGATGTTAACTCCAGCGAGGGTAATTTCAGTGACTGACCCGATCCGAAATTCACACTTCTGCAACATCTTCATCTCACCAACCTGTTGTAAAACAGTGCACGAGGGCAAAATAAAGATGAAAATAAGCGACACCGCTACTATACTTCTTCTCATGACCAAAAAGTTTGTTTATTAAGGTGAACAATATTCATTGAACTGTCGGAGAAAAGGTTGCATGATATTTAGCTTCGGCAATCACCTCCTCTTTGTCCCACAATACGTTCCTATACCTGTTTTCCAGGAACATTCCCGTTTGATCACCGTAGTATTTGCTTGCAGGAATACCGGATGTTCCGGTTGGAATTACTGCCAATGTTTCAGATAAATCGCCCATGTTGTGTATGTGGCGTTGCGAAGCACCATGAATAGAAGCAAAGGGATTACGAAAGCTGTATCCAAATGGATTTACTGTGTGAAAGCTCCCGCCCACGGGAAATGGCCCTCTGTTTAGATCAAAAATCCGTTCAATAATATTAACTGTTCCCATAGGATGGGCAATAGTCAGTTGATGAATGTTGCCCCACTCCCATTGTTTTACTTCCGACCCGAGTTTTTCAGATAACCATGCAGTTGTCTGCCGGAAACTCGTTCCAGCTATGTCGGTAAATGTTTCCGGATTCTGGGTATTGATATCATCGAACCACGGCGATTCACGATTTGCCCAAAGATGTCCAAAGGCATGTCTGGCAAGCATTCCGCCAAATTCGCCATAAAGTTCATCGCCCATTTCGTCGGCCAGAGTATTTCTAAGAAAAGCGATATAGAATTTCTCAAAAATAGCAGCAGCCGCGCTATTGACACCCATTTCCAGATCCCATTGCGTTAATTCTTCCACAGCACTTTTCTCTAGTGCAGTGAGATCGGGAATAGCTGAGATGATTTCAACTATATCGTCGCGATACCATCCAGCAAATTCGGAATTAAAATCGGCGAGAATCCTCTTGAAATCGTCGGGTGAATGTTTTTGACGTTCGGCAAGCATATTTCGAATGCGGTCAATTCTGGCAGAAATATCAAACCAGTGGCCAATATAGTGTGGATAGTCAGGGCCGGTAGTCCGGTTGTTGGCAGATGAAACTACTCCTTCGGCGGGATTGAATGTGTGCGGAAGTTCTTCGAATGGTAGCATACCAGTCCAATCGAACTCATCGGTTTCGCCGGGAAAAATGAAGATAGGATTTCCCTTGCGTAGTGGAACTCCAGCAGTGGTTTGTATGCCTATGTTTCCGTGAATATCGGCATAAGTGATGTTTTGGCTGACCGACATCATTGTTCTTACTGCGTTTCTGAACTCTTCCCAGTTTCCGGCGCGGTTCAGCAAGTAAATGCTACGCAATTCATCGCTGAACTCGTTACCCGTCCAGCGCATTGAGATGGCTTGTTTGTTATATTTTCTGAATCCTGAAATTATCGGGCCTCGATGTGTAAATCGTGTTTTGCGGATAACTGTATCTCCCCCTTTAACTGCGATTTTCTCTTCCCTTATTTCGAGTGGCAGCCATTGTTCATTAAGGAGATAATAAGCGGAATCGTTAGGCTGAATAGTTTCGGCATAAAAATCAATGTCATCAACATATACATTTGTCATTCCCCATGCAATTTTTTCATTGTTACCCACAATCACAAATGGTTGTCCGGGCAAGGCTACTCCCTGTACTTTTAATTTCCCTTCCACTACCTTGTGTATCTGATACCAAATTCCTGGTGCGCCAAAGCCGAGGTGCATATCATTTGCAAGCAAGGCGTTTCCTGTTTCCGACCGGCCGCCAGCCACAGCCCAGCTATTGCTTGCGCTGAACACTTCGAGCCCTAAACCGTGAAGATTGCAGGCATTATCGAGAAGCGAAAACATGTTGCCCGGTTCTTCAGTTTGTACTGCAGGGTGAACATAGGTTAACTGCCTGTTCAGGTTGGGAACGAGTTGAAAGAATTTCTCGTCGTTTTGCAGATGGCTGCGCAGTTTTTGCAATACCACTTCGGTTGTCCATGAACCGGACAGATCCCACGCCATATAGCCGATGAGGTTCGCAGAATGAGCAGGCTCCCAAGGTTCTGGACGATATCCCAAAATTGTAAACTCTGGTGGTAACCGGTTTCCGGCTTTTTCAATGTACTGATTCACACCACTGCTAAACGCTTCGAGTGCGTGAAGCACCTTTTCCTCGGACTGTGCAAGAACCATTTCTGATTTTTCGGGGATACGCAACGCCCTTAACAATTGGTCGGAACCAATCATATCCGCTCCGAATATTTCCGAGAGCCGCCCAGTGGTTACCCTTCGCAAAAGATCCATCTGCCACAGGCGATCCTGTGCCATCAGATAGCCAACCGTCATATAAAGGTCATGTTCATTGGCAGCAAAAACATGCGGAATTGCAAACGCATCGCGATACACATGCACAACGTCTTTAAGGCCAGCAAGCTCAACGGGTTGGGAATAATCGGGCAATGCTTTCCGGGCAACGTGTTTAACAATTAGAAATAATGCAAACCCTGCCACTAGAAGAAAAACAACCAATCCAATAAAAACCTTTTTTACTGTTTTCATTTTGCTTCAGGTTAAATGTGGAAACGAAAAAATTATTTCTGGAACGGCCAGGCCGAACCATTTGCAGTAAAAGTAAAAATTTTCTTATACCTGACAAAAATGTGCTACGACCCGCGCTGTGTTACAGCCTCTATCAGACTTTTCATGTGCATGCTGAAAGAACTCAACATCGGAGCGAAAGTAACGCTCAAATTATCAACAGCTTCAGCACCTTTTCCAATACGTATGTGCTCTGGAAGGATTCTCATTTCGGGTAAATGGGTAACTTCTACATCCGGATCCTTTACCAGCACTTTCGGAATGTTTCTGGTTAAAGCTCTCACCGTTTTTCCGCCTTTATTGGCAGCCTCTTTGGCAACAACCTGCCGTGGAAAATCGTCGCGATAGGCAATCAGTGGTACTGGATTTTTCAACGCTACGATGAACGGGTGGGTAAAATCCTGCCTGGCAAATGCCTGCTGTAACTCAAGTCCGATAAATTTCTCCATCACCATGTGCTGGTTCGACACAAGCTGAACCGCTGCATCACGGCTTCGAGGGAACCCTATAATGGCTTTTGTATTGATCCAAAGCATCCTAAATGTGCTAACTCCAGGTAGAACAGAAGAGTGGTATGGCATTGATAAATCGCCTAAGTAATGCATTGACCACCCCAGAAACCTCCAGCCCCAGTAGTCATGGCCTGTCATGAAAGCATATTCAGCAAGAGTTTTAAAAAGGTGAATACGATACTCAGGAAATGTTCTTTCCAAAAACGGCGCTGCGGCATAAGCTATCCACGACTGATGATAGAAACCCATGTGAAACGGAGCTTGAGAGCTAAATTCAAGATTGGGGTTCCCAAAAGACTGATTTCCAAAACCATATTTTGCTCCGAACCAAGTGCCATTGTCCTCAAATAGGCCAATATCGAACCCAAAGTCGGGTTCATCGTTAGCCGCTGCAACAATATAAATCGGAAGCACTTTTTCGCCTTCGACCAACCGGTAATACCGATAATTAATCATGTAGGAGGTATCCAGGGTGGTAGTTAGCGCTGATGCATTGATGCGTTCCCAGTTTCCGGTGTCCATTCCCGGAAACCATTGAAGGTAAAGTTGCAGGGGACTTTCAGGGTTGAGCCTGATGGCGAAGAGAAAGCGTTGAACGATATCATCCTGACTTCCTGTGGCTTTAAATCGCAATTGCTCAGGCAGTGCAGGGTGCTGCGGCATATTTTTTTGTGCCCAGCTTTCAATTTCGGCAAGCAATGGTTCAAGACCCGACTCCTCGTGTATCAAAAACGATTTAAGACTTTGTACCTCTACAGGAGCTAATTCGTTGAATCCAGGTATGGTTCTCAATACTGAATAGGCCATTAACGAATGATCGTTCCAGGCAATAGCTTGTTGTTGAAGCATAGTTAAAACAATAAAAGGAAATACTAAAAGATGTTTTCTTACGAGATGCATAACATTGATTTTTATTTTAGCCAAATGTATCAATTAAATTATTGCCGCACTCTGCCAGCATCGTTAATATTTCATTAATTAGTTGCCTGACCGCTTTCACAAATAGTTTATACCGAATGAATCAATAAAAAATCCGTTAGGGCTGAACTGTTGGTTCCATGAGGGTAACCCGGATTAAGAATGGTCAAATCTTAATCTGGGTTTATATTGGCTAACAAAATAATTTTCAGTTAATTATTATAATGTGTGTAAAGAATAGCCAGAAAAAATTCTATACTTGCATGTTGAACCGTATAAAAGTAATATTTTAGCCAAAAACCTAACACAATATCTACTTATGAAAACCTCTTCACCCAAAATGATGTTTTTTGCTGCTTGTGCAGCAATCGTAGTAGCAATCAGTCTTCAACCCATTTATGGTCAAGACACTCCAAAAGAAGAACGAAAAGTCAAAACCGGATGGACTTTCGGCGCTCTGCCTGCAATCTCGTATAATTCCGACCTGGGATTTCAGTACGGTGCGCTTGTAAACCTGTTTTATTACGGCGACGGTACCACTTTCCCAAAGTACAAGCACTCGATCTACGGGGAGGTGTCGCGCTTCACCAAAGGAAGTGGCACAAACCGTTTCTTCTACGACTCTGAGTATCTGATTCCCAATATCAGGGTTACAACCGATGTAAGTTATCTCACCGAAAAAGCGTTGGATTTTTACGGTTTCAATGGCTTCGACGCTGTATTCAACCCGCAATGGGAAAACGACGAAAACGCTGAGGAATATATCTCAAGGATGTTTTACAGACACGAGCGGCAGATATTTCGCTTCATGACCGACTTCCAGGGCGATCTGCCAATCAGAAACATGCGCTGGGTGGCTGGATTCGGAATACTGCACAATGCCATAGGAACCGTTGACATTGAGGCAATGAACCGTGGACGAACCGGCGACGAATTGCTTCCCTTTACCGCTACACTGTTTGATAAATATGTTGATTGGGGAATTATTTCAGCAGATGAAAGCGACGGAGGATGGAGCAATAACATCAAATTAGGAGTTGTGTACGATACGCGCGACTTTGAACCAAACCCAATGAGTGGTATCTGGAGCGAATTAGTACTCTTTGCTGCTCCTGGATTTCTGGGAAATGGTGATTATGGATTCTACAAAATATCAGCTACCCACAGGCAATATTTCACCTTGGTTAAAGAGCGGCTCTCATTTGCTTACCGCCTTAATTACCAGGGAACCATTGGCGGAAATGTTCCTTTTTATATCCAGCCTTACATGATTAATTCTTTCAGCAACACATCAAACACCGACGGGCTTGGCGGATCAAAAACCGTGCGTGGTATGCTGCGAAACAGGGTAGTAGGCGACGCCTTCGCTTTTGGAAATGCCGAATTCCGATGGAAATTCTTTCGCACAATAGTATTAGGGCAGAACCTTTATTTGGGATTTAACACATTTGTTGATGGCGGACAAGTAGTGAGAAGGATTGATGTAAACAAAGAAAATGTTCCCGCCGCAGTGAAAGATGATTTCTTTGCCACTGGCGAGGAGTCGCTGCATGTAACCTACGGAGCCGGGTTGCGGATTGTGCTCAACGAAAACTTCATTGTAGCCGTTGACTACGGAAGACCTTTGGATGAACGTGATGGCACAAGTGGTCTTTATGTTGGACTGAACTATCTGTTTTAAAAACTCAGGCTACCTACTCTTATACTTCTGAGGCTAAGTCATCGGTTAGCAAAATGCAACCATGATGTACCTCAAATGTCAGTAATCAAAGGATTAAGATAATTTTCCGACAGCTTGTAAACAACAAGCCGAGGAGTTGATTGAAGTGACTTTAAAACCTGTTAAACCGCAATGTTTGCTCTATTGGTCTTCGGCTCTTCTTCCGGTTGGGGTAACCTTCAGGTGTATATCCCAAAGTGAACAGCAAAGCAACCGATTCATTATCAGGAATATTGAGCAGCGCTTTTACCTCCTTTTCGTCGAACCATCCTATCATACAGGTTCCTAACCCAAGTTCCGCAGCCTGGAGGCAAAAATGTGCCGCAGCAATTCCAGCATCTATCTGACTCCAGTCGCGTTTTTTGATTCCGGAAACAATCCGTGTAACAAGATCTGGCTTTCTGGCCAACATTACCACAATAACCGGTGCCTGAACAGTAAATTTGTTGAAATTGATGACAGAATCGAATGTAGTTCGGGCTATCTTACTTTTAAGTTCCGGATCATCAACTACAATAAAGAACCAAGGCTGCGAATTATTAGCAGATGGCGCAAACCGTGCAGCGTCAATGCACTGCGTAATCAGGTTGCGATCAACTGGTTTGGGGTCATACCTTCGATCGCTTTGCCGAAGGTGTATCAAATCTGCAAATTTCATAGCACTGGATTGTATTATTGGCAATAGCTCATTATTTATTTTTTGTATGAAGCCTGTTTCTTAGCAATGCTTCTTCGGCTTCAAATCCGGGCTTGCTGAGGAGTGCAAACATGTTTTTTTTATATGCTTCAACCCCTGGCTGATCGAAAGGGTTCACTCCAAGAATATAACCGCTCAATGCACAGGCAAATTTGAAGAAATAGATTAACTGCCCAAGGTGGTATTCATTCAATTCCGGAATGACAATCCTGACATTAGGTACTCCACCGTCAATATGTGCCAACATTGTACCCTGTTCAGCCATTCGGTTTATTTCAGATAATCTGCGTCCGGCAAGAAAATTCAATCCGTCCATATCGTCATCTGATGCTTGTATCGCAAGGGCTTCAGATGATGAACTTACGGTGAGTACAGTTTCAAAAATAACACGCAACCCCTGTTGAATGTATTGTCCCATAGAATGCAGATCGGTTGTAAAGCTAACTCCTGCAGGGAAAATCCCCCTGTGCTGTTTGCCCTCACTTTCGCCGTAAAGCTGTTTCCACCATTCGGTGAAACTGTTAAGAGCAGGATCGTAATTTACAAGTATTTCGATGGGTTTGCCTGAGCGATATAGGGCATTTCGTGCGGCAGCGTAAAGCGCAGCCGGGTTTTCGGAAGGCAAATGCGAGGCAACACATTGATTTTCCATCGAAGCTGCGCCGGCAATAATTGCACCGGGATCATTACCGGCAATAGCTATTGGCAATAATCCCACTGGCGTAAGAACCGAATAGCGCCCTCCGATATCATCGGGTATCTCAAACGTTTCATAACTCTCAATTTCAGCCAGACTCTTAAGCGCCCCCTTTTCTTTGTCGGTGATAGCAACAATCCGTTTTCTGCTTTCAGCCAGTCCATAACGATATAACATTCTTTCGCGCAATAAGCGGAAAGCTATGGCAGGTTCTGTTGTTGTTCCAGATTTTGAGATCACAATCATGCTCCACTCCCTCTCTTCGAGCCATTGTATTAGCTGCGCATGATAGGCCTCCGAAAGATGATGTCCGGCATACACAATCGCAGGATTTCCCTTATTATTAATGGCAAACGGGTTATTCAGGGCTTCGATCACAGCACGTGCGCCAAGGTACGACCCTCCAATACCAACAACAACAACTGCATCCGACTGCCTGCGAATGCTATCTGCCACGGTTCTGATGCGCTCCAAAAGGTATTCGGGCATCTCCGAAGGCCAGCGAAGCCATCCGGTAAATTCACATCCAACTCCTTTGCCGCTAATCAGCTCATGGTGGCAAATCATCAGATCGCCAGTGAGTTTGCTTATATCATTGTCAGATAAAAAAGGAGTTACTGAAGAAATATCCACCTCTATCATATCAACACTGGATAACAATATTTGGGTGTAAAATTACGGAAAGATGCAATACTCAAACACATATAGAGAGTGCGGCCTAATGGCCGCACTCTCAAACAAACAACAAAAACCAAGTTATTTATACCTTTAATACACAACTAACATAAAACCCCATATGAACCATGAAAGCGCATAAAACCAGCTACAAAACTAAGATGCGAAACCGATCTGAGTTGTTAACGAAACACAAAAAATGCAAAAAAATGTTAAATCCGGAATAATCAGAAGAAGGTCCGTTAGGGCTGAACTATTGATTCCATGAGGATAAACCCGGCAAAGTGTTAGAAATGGGATCCGACAACTTTTGTAGTGTTAAGCAAAACACAAAATATTTTGATGCTGAAATTGCTTATCGCCTGCACTTTTAATGTTCAAGCCATCAAAGCTGTTGCTTACAAGTATCGGCAACGGAAAGTAAAAGGTCGATTTTTATGAGAAATATTTTGTATGCGTTCCAATCTTAATTATCAGGTAATTTTCTGATAATAAACCTTGATCAGAACCTGCAGGATACAGAACAGCATTGGTGTTAGGCTGACCTTTCCATTTTTTATTCTTACGGCTTGCAAACGTTAAAAAGTGTTAACCTCCACGGTTAATCGGTTGCTTTGCAGTACTTTTGCCCTATGAAGCGTCGTCCAATTCTTTTTGTTGTCTTACTTGTTAGCCTAGCGTTAATCACACTGGTTGGCATTCAGCTTTACTGGATCAGAAGTGCAGTCAAGGTAGAGGAGAGCTATTTCAGGCGCTTGGTGAATGAAGCAGCTAACTCCGTTGCTTATAAGCTGGAGAGAATAGAATTTGCACGACAATTCGCTCTGCAACAAAAAAGCGATAAAATACTGCAATCGCTCGATTCTATCAGTTATCAGTACTTTCAGCAACAAATATCAGGACAAACCAGCGACAACCCACAGATTGCGGCCCGGGCTGAGGAAGCTTTCAAAAAAGAGAGTGAAATCTTGAGCGAGATTTTTGCAGAGATAGTTACATCCCGTAGTCCCTTTAACATCGAAAACCGCTATAACCAGCATACGCTTGATTCACTCATAACTGCTGAACTGGCCAATAAGGGAATCCGAACCGAAATGGAATATGGCATATTCAGCCCGTTTCAAAACCGGTTGATTTTGACAAGAACAGGCCGTTACACCGAAGCAATGCTCGAAGAAGGATTTGCCTTCCCACTTTCGCCCGATAATCTTCTGTTTCCTTCCGATGTTCTGTTGCTCTACTTTCCCAAACAGGAACGCTTCCTTCTTGTGCAGCTTACAGGTATGCTTGCAGTAAGTCTTCTCATCCTCCTAACGTTGTTAGGTGCTTTTGTATACAGTATCACCACTATCATTCGCCAAAAGAAGCTCTCCGAGATGAAGACTGACTTTATAAATAATATGACACATGAGTTCAAAACTCCGATTTCGACAGTGGCCCTGGCCTGTGAAGCCCTTACCGATAAAGACATAAAAAAATCCGACTCCCTCTATAATAATTACATCAGTATCATCAGCGAAGAAAACCGCCGGCTTGGAATGATGGCAGAAAAAATCCTTCAAACAGCCATTCTCGAAAAAGGCGACCTATCATTGCGATTTGAACTGATTGATCTGCATGAAATTATCAACGAGGTGGTGCGAACCATGCGCATTCAGATTGAGATTAGAGATGGCGAGATCATACCAAAACTTCAGGCTGAGCACAGCAAACTGCTTGCCGACAAAGTACATATAACCAACATCATCACCAACTTGCTCGACAACGCCAATAAATATACACCCAGTAAACCTCGTGTAGAGATATCAACAGCTAACTACCAGCTTGGAATTTTGCTTACAATCTCCGACAACGGTCTTGGAATCAGCAAACAAAACCAGAAGCGAATATTCGAGAAACTCTACCGTGTGCCTACCGGCAACATTCATAACGTTAAGGGATACGGATTGGGGCTAAGCTATGTTAAGTTTATAGTTGAAATGCATAAGGGTAGCATAACTGTTGATAGCGAACCTGGAAATGGAAGCTCATTTCAAATTTATTTGCCATTTAAAAGTTGATTACACTAAATTTGTCACTGTGGAAAATGAAAAATTCACTGTTCTGTTAGCTGAAGACGACCGTAATCTTGGCAATGTCCTCAAATCATACCTCGAAGCAAAAGGTTACGAAACCGTGCTCTGTGTAAACGGACATGAGGCACTGCAAGCCTATTCAAAAAAAAGTTTCGACCTCTGTATAATTGATGTTATGATGCCTGTAATGGACGGCTTCACGCTTTCAAAGGAAATCCGTGTCGACAACAAACAAATACCAATCCTTTTTCTCACCGCCAAGTCGCTTCAGGAGGATAAAATCAAGGGTTTTGAGTTGGGTGCCGACGATTATATCACAAAGCCATTCAGCATGGAGGAGCTTCTGGCTCGCATGAAAGCTATTCTTCGAAGATCTATTCAGGGACCTTTACCAGGCGAAAATATTACCAACTTTCAGATCGGCGCATACCAGTTCGACTATAACAGGCAAACTCTCACCATCGGCAATCAAATGCAAAAGCTAACATCGAAAGAAGCCGAATTGCTTAAATTATTGTGCGACAACCTAAATCAAGTGCTCGACCGCCGAATTGCCCTCCTTAAGCTCTGGAACGATGATAGCTATTTCAATGCCCGTAGTATGGATGTTTACATTGCTAAGCTGAGAAAATTCCTGAAACAAGACCCAACTGTCGAACTGATAAATGTTCACAGTATAGGCTTTAAGCTGATCACCAACTTGTGATTCCTGCCTGTTTTTTTTTGACCCAGAATAATACGGTTCTTCAATTATCGTGCACGTAAGCGAACAGGCTTGGTTCTTTGTGGGTTCGCCAAATTTTTTGTGAACTCTATCAACAAAAATACCCCACCGATAACCAGAGTTAGCGAAGATATCTGTATTGTGGCAAAATAACTGATTATCATCTCAATTGCCAACATCAAATAATTCAGATATCTATTGAGAATTTCGGGATTTACCTCAGTAGTGAGGAGCGAAATGTTAAAAAAGTCGAGGAGATAAAAAATAACAAATAGCTGAAACACTGAAAAAGCAACTATACCAATACCAGCCACTAACAGGGTGGCGGGATTGATGCTGGGTTGGGGCAGTTTCTTCAGGGCATACACCTTTGCCATCACACGTGATGTAAAGCCCTCCGGAACAGTTATTTTTTGTTGCCGTAGTTTTTCCCTGAGGAATTCGTCGTGATAATTATTGATTATCATTTTCTGATTTTTGCCATTCAGCACACTCCGTGCTGTACTAATTCGTGACTCAACGAGTTAAATAGTTTTTTCCTTACACGGTGCAATTTCACTTTAACGTTCGAGATGCTCAATCCAGTTATCTCGGATATCTCATCAATACTCAGATTATCGGTATAAAACATGTTGATTAACAGGTTATCGCCCGATGGTAAATGCGCAAGCACTTTGTTGAGTAAAATACTCTGTTCCTCGTCGCTGATTGTGTTGATCTCTTCTTTAACCTTCTCATCAGAGTAGTTTTCTATCAACTCATCGTCTAAAGCAGTAATTGTGATTTTTCGTTTCCTTGCGGTCGAAATAGCAGTGTTATGAGCAATACGGTAGAGCCATGTGGAGAATTTCGACTCCTTTCTGAAACCGGCAAGTGCGGAATACGCCTTCATAAATGCATCCATAGCTATTTCTTCTGCATCTTCGCTGTTGCGGGCAATCCTTAACGCTACAGTAAAAACCATCTCTTTGTATCGGTTTACAATTATCTCAAAAGCCGCTGTGTGCCCATTAAGAACTTTGTCTATTAGCGTGTTGTCGTCAGGCTGACCCATCTTAAAGCATGTTAATTTGACGAAACAAAGGTGCTATGGTTACAACATTATCACAATTGAAATACGGCTGGTAGTGATTTTTGTCCGGCGAACTACTCTTTTTGGGCGACAAGCAATTACGTTACCGGTAAAACCTGTGCCTGATTATTCAACGTGCTCATAACTTTTACGAGTAAAAAACTCATTTTTATAACCTTATGGCTCTAACTGGTTCGAAGTGCGAACCGTTTTAAAGGAATATACATCGGCCCTTCCTTACGAAGTATGCTTTCATAAAGCATCATTTCGTTTATGTTTCCGTATTCTCCCTGCAGATTTTTATACTGGTCAATCACCTGTTGAAAATAGCGGGGTTGACTTATTTGTTTGATTCTGGCAATTGTAAGGTGAGGTACAAAGTTCTGGCGATCGGGAAAAATTCCGATGGTTTTGAGCTGCTCATTAACCGCTGCAGCTAAATTATTAACAGACTCTGGCTCTTTTACGCCAAACCATATCACTTTTGGCTGGTACGAACTTCCAAAAATGCCAGTACCTTCAATTGCAAGAGGAAATTCTGCAACATTTTCAACTGCCTGGCCAAGGCAATGTTCTATGGCAGAGAGGCTGTTTTCGGGCGTTTCGCCGAAAAATTTGATAGTCAGGTGCATAAGTTCCGGGTTCACCCAGGTGATTCGCTCCCTGCACAGTGCATCGCGCATTTGCTTGAAGCCTGTTAATACAGGCGGCGGGAGTTGTATTTTGATGGCTGCAAATATTCGTTTCATTCAGGCAGTTTAATCAAAAACAAAAATAGCGATAGTGGCTGATATTGAAATTTTTCTAATTTTGCCGTCCATGTTTTAATAACGGGCATCTTCTATGCTCTCGGGGTGTTAGCTCAGTTGGCTAGAGCGTTAGACTGGCAGTCTAAAGGTCAGGGGTTCGACTCCCCTACGCTCCACAAAACACACAAAATCAACAATTTGCCTCGCATCAGTGAGGCTTTTTGCTTTTTGAGTACTGTGCAAACCGAATTACGAAAATGTTAATCCCGAATAAATCAATAGAAATTCCGTTAGGGCTGAACTATTGATTCCACAAGGTTAACCCCGACTTAGTGTTTGGTTGTTTGAATGTTGCCATGAATGGCAGATCATCTTTTCAAGTACATTTCCTCGTAGTACTTCAAATAATCTCCCGATGTAACCTCGTCGAGCCAATTCTGGTTGTTCAGATACCAGTCAATTGTAAGTTGAATTCCTTCTTCAAATTGTAGCGAAGGCGTCCAGCCGAGCTCGGTCTGCAATTTACCCGAATCAATTGCATAACGCAGATCGTGTCCGGCGCGGTCTTTCACAAAGGTGATCAATTGCTCGGATGTTCCGGCAGATCGGCCTAATTTTCCGTCCATCGCTCTGCAAATTACCTTGATGAGATCAATGTTCTTCCATTCGTTGTTGCCGCCAACGTTATAGGTTTCGCCAATGACTCCGCCATGGTAGATAATGTCAATGGCATTTGCATGATCAACCACATAGAGCCAGTCGCGCACGTTTTGGCCTGCGCCATAAACGGGTAGCGGTTGGCTTTTGCGAATATTATTGATCATCAGCGGAATAAGTTTTTCGGGGAATTGGTTGGGTCCGTAATTATTCGAACAGTTTGAGATTACAAAAGGCAGTTCGTAAGTGTCGTGATAGGCTCTGACGAGGTGATCGCTGCTGGCTTTTGAAGCGGAATAGGGGCTGTGGGGGTCGTATGGAGTTTTCTCTGTGAAAATTCCGGTTTCGCCCAAAGAGCCGTACACCTCGTCGGTTGAGATATGGTAGAACCGCTTGCCGTTATAGTCGTGTTGCCAATAAAACCGGGCAGCATTGAGCAGGTTAACGGTTCCTACTATGTTGGTCATTATGAATTCCATCGGATTTGCTATGCTGCGATCTACGTGCGATTCGGCAGCAAGGTGGATTACGCCGTCGAATTTATGTTCGCCGAACAGTTGCATCATCAGGTCGCCGTTCACAATATCGGCTTTGATGAACCGGTAGTTGGGCTTATTTTCAACATCTCTCAGGTTGGTCAGATTGCCGGCGTATGTGAGCTTGTCGAGGTTAAAGATGAGATAGTCGGGATATTTATTTACGAACAGCCGCACAACGTGCGATCCGATAAAGCCGGCGCCGCCGGTGATGAGAATTTTTTTATTGTAGAGGTTCATAGGGTCAAAATTTAAGCTTTTTATCAGCAACTTCAGTTTTTCACGTGTTTAGAATGTTTCGATGATCTTTTTTCCATTAAGCTTAGCGCCTTTTCCCATTTCCATGCCGACAAGGTCATGTCGTCGAGGCTAAGTTCTGCTTTCCAGCCCAGTTCACTGTTGGCAAAGGCTGTATCTGCCCACACCTGTTCCACATCGCCAGGCCTGCGACCAACCATCGCATAATTTAGCTTGCGACCCGAAACCTTCTCGAACGAGCGTATCACCTCCAGCACCGAAAAGCCTTTGCCCGTTCCGAGATTGAACACCTCGAACTGCGATTTGCATTTCCCTTGCATCATTCTCTCAACAGCAACTACGTGAGCTTTTGCAAGATCAACCACGTGAATATAATCGCGGATGGCGGTGCCATCGGGTGTGGGATAATCGTTTCCAAACACACTTAACGTTTCACGTTTGCCGATGGCTGTTTGGGTTATGAAGGGCATCAGGTTGTTGGGAATGCCAATTGGGTATTCGCCAATTATTGCAGAGTGATGAGCACCAATCGGGTTGAAATACCGCAGTGCTATTGCATGCAAACCGGTAACTTTGGAGGTATCGAAAAGGATTTCTTCCGAAATCTGCTTTGTATTGCCATACGGCGACCATGCAGGCTTTATAGGTGACTGCTCCGATACTGGCAGCAGATCGGGTTGACCGTAAACAGTGCAGGATGAAGAGAACACCAGGTTGCTCGTTCCATGTTTCAGCATACCCGTCACCAGATTAATCAGCGAAAAAATGTTGTTTTGATAGTACATCAGCGGCTTTTCGACCGATTCGCCTACCGCCTTGAAAGCAGCAAAATGGATAACGGCTTCAATAGCTGTTTCTCTGATAAACAACTCCTCCACATCGCCTTCCTTAGCCAGATCGAGTTTATAAAACGCCGGCTGCCTGCCTGTGATTCTGGCAATCGAATCTACTACGTCGGGATACGAATTCGACAGGTTATCAACAATTACAACTTCGTGGCCTTGTTCAAGAAGTTCAACAGCAGTGTGCGAACCGATATAGCCTGTTCCTCCGGTAACTAATACTTTCATGGCAAATTTGTTGGTTTATTTGCTGATGTTTTAGTCTTCTCGCTTTATCCTATTATTTTCGAGAATATATTTTTGGTGGCTCTCAGGACAAAAGGCAACTCCTTCCTCATCAAACATAAGCCGGTGTCCGAATTCGCTCATCCAACCGGTTTGTCGTGCCGGGTTTCCAACAACAAGGGCAAATGGGAGTACATCTTTGGTAACAACTGCTCCAGCACCTATAAAAGCAAACTCTCCGATAGTTATTCCGCATACGATTGTTGCGTTCGCACCGATAGTAGCCCCGCGTTTTACAATGGTTTGTTCATACCTTGCTTTGCGCACAATGGCGCTTCGAGGGTTGGTTATGTTTGTGAAAACCATCGAGGGTCCCAAAAAAACATCATCTTCGCAAATAACGCCAGTATAGATGCTCACGTTATTCTGTACTTTCACGTTTCGACCCAATTTCACTTGCGGTGAAACAACCACATTCTGACCAATATTGCAGTTCTCTCCTATTTCGCAACTGGCCATGATGTGGCTGAAGTGCCATATTTTGGTCCCCTTTCCAACAACACAACCTTCATCAACAATTGCAGTTTCGTGTGCAAAATAATCTTTATTCATGCTATTGCTTATTTAGGAATTCAATCACCGACCCAGTTATAAAGTTGAGTTGTTCATCATTCAATTCAGTATGCATTGGCAGCGAGAATACTTTTTCCGAAAGATCTTCTGTAACCGGTAAACTACCAGTTTTAAAGCCGTATGGCTCAAAAGCTTTCTGTAAATGGATTGGCACCGGATAATAAATCATTGCCGGAATTCCTTTTGCTGATAAATGTGTGAGTAGACCTGCTCGATCTGCCCCGGTGAGTTGGAGCGTATATTGATGAAATACATGAGTTGAGTACGGTACTCTGACAGGTGTTTTCAAATGGGGAATATTGCTAAACGCCTTGTCGTAGTATTCTGCAGCACGATTGCGGGCAGTGGCATATTCGTCGAGGAGCCGGAGCTTGATTTTCAGAATGGCTGCCTGCAGGCTGTCGAGACGTGAGTTGACTCCTATATCGTCGTGATAATAGCGTACAGTCATGCCATGATTTACAATACTTCTGAGTTTTCGGGCCAGATCATCATCATTTGTAAAAATAGCACCTCCATCGCCGTAGCACCCAAGGTTTTTAGAAGGGAAAAAAGAGGTACAGCCTATGTGTGCGATTGTTCCGGCTTTTTTTCTGGTTCCGTTTTTGAAAAGATAATCAGCTCCAATAGCCTGACAGTTGTCCTCGATTACCGAAAGATTATACTTGCGGGCAATAGCCATAATCTTTTCCATATCAGCGCTTTGCCCGAACAGATGCACCGGAACGATTGCTTTGGTTTTTGGTGTGATCCGCCGTTCAATGTCGTCAGGTACGATATTGTAAGTATCAGGATCAACATCGGCAAAAACGGGGGTTAGCCCTAAGAGTGCAATTACCTCAGCCGTTGCAATAAAGGTGAAAGAGGCTGTAATCACTTCGTCGCCTGGTTTTAATCCGAGCGCCATCATTGATACCTGTAAGGCATCGGTTCCATTGGCGCAGGGTATTACGTGTGCGACATCAAGATACTTTTCAAGTGCTTCCTGAAATTGCTTTACTGCCGGACCATTTATAAAAGCCGCCGAGTCAATCACTTCCTGCAATGCAATATCTACTTCGGTTTTAATTTTTTTATATTGCCCCTTCAGGTCAACCATCTGTATGTTGCTCATATAGAATTTGTTAAGTTATATTTTTATGTTCTTTTAATGGCTTCAAAGATATGAGAAAAAAATCGTTGAAATTTACCCTGAATTAATCAATAGAAAGTCCGTTAGGGCTGAACTATTGATTTCATGAGGGTAGCATGATTAAGTTTTGTCAAATGCTTAATCTGGGTTTACCATTCTCATTGACCTTTTAGCATTTGATATACCGAAAGCATTAACTTTGCGTTTCCTACTAAGAGTCAATGGTTATCAAGTTTCTATTATGCTAAACATTTCGCGATATGCTTGTTTGATAGCGCTTTCGTTGTTTTTCCATTCAACAACAACTGCGCAGGTGGATCTTCTCAACGAAAAACAGGGATTTCCCTATTTTCATATTTCCTACTCATATCAGGTACCCGGGCATGATCTGGCTAAAAGGTTCGGTCATAATTCGGGAATCAGCGGGGGTTTTTTATATAAAACCCGTTCAAACTTTGCCTTTGGTATCGAAACGGGCTTTTTGTTCAGCGAGAATATTAAGAACGAGTCGCAATATCTACAGCATATCAGCACCGAAGATGGATTTGTGATTTCAGAAGCTGGGAAATTTGGCGCAATTTTTCTGCACCAGCGAGGCTTTTATTTTGGCGGTCGGATAGGCAGGATTTTCCCAATTATTGGTCCCAATCCCAATTCAGGCCTGATGATAATGGCTGGCGCAGGTATGCTCCAACATCAGATCCGGTTCGACATCGAGGAAAACAATGTTCCGCAACTACGCGGCGATTATTTAAGAGGATACGATCGGCTCACAAACGGGCCATCGATCAATCAGTATATTGGTTTCATTAATTTCGACAACAACCGCGTTATTAATTTCCATGCTGGCTTCGAGTTCATTCAGGCCTGGACACAGTCGCGAAGACCTTATGATTTCGACCGGATGCAACCCGACCGGCAAAATCGGTTCGAAACTATATGGAGCATACGCATAGGATGGATGGTTCCAATCTACCAACGAACGGGCGAAACCCACTTTTACTTCTAAAATGATGCAACTTCTCTATAATGTTGCTATCGGGGGCTACCTGTTTGCAATCCGGATTGCTTCGCTGTTTAATGCTAAGGCACGGCAGTGGTTGGTTGGAAGAAAAGGCTGGAAGGAAAAGCTAACCTCATTTGCAACAGAAAACACGCCGGTTGCATGGTTTCATTGCGCCTCGCTTGGCGAATTTGAGCAAGGCCGGCCAATACTTGAGGCATTCAGAGAAAAATATCCTGAGTTTAAGATCCTGCTAACCTTCTTTTCTCCCTCAGGTTATGAAACTCGCAAGAATTACACCATGGCCGATATTGTAATGTACATTCCGGCTGATACTCAAGCTAATGTGCGATTTTTTTTCGATCTGTGCAATCTCAAAGTTGTATTTTTTGTCAAATATGATTACTGGTTTAATTTTATTCGTGAGATTAATAAACGAAACATTCCATTTTATGTGATCTCAGCGGTGTTCCGACCCAATCAGTTTATTTTTAAGTGGTACGGCACCTGGTTTCGGAATCAGCTCTCACTGATCTCAGGCTATTTCGTTCAAAATGATGAATCCGCTGTTTTGTTGAAACAAGCTGGTTTCACTAACGTAATCGTTACAGGCGATACCCGCTTCGACCGTGTAAATGAGATAGCACAGAATAAAATTGAGCTTCCAGTATTCGAACAATTTTCCCACGAGAGCCTTGTTTTGGTTGCCGGAAGCACGTGGCCTGCTGATGAAGCAATCCTGCAGCAATGGTTCGCACAAAACTCCCATAAGTTTAAATTGATTGTTGTACCGCACGAAATTGACGAGCGGCACTTAATAGGTTTAGAGAAACGGTTTCCGAAACAAACCATCCGCTACTCTTTGGCAAAAGTTTCGGGGTTGGGCAATGCACGGGTATTGATTGTTGACGCTATCGGATTGCTATCGCAGCTTTATAAATTTGGGAATATCGCATATATTGGTGGTGGTTTTGGGAAAGGAATCCACAATATTCTTGAAGCGGCAGTTTATGGCAAACCGCTTTTATTTGGACCTCGTTACAAAAAATTTCGTGAAGCAACCGACCTTGCCACCTTTGGAGGCGCCTGGCCTATTGCCGATGCAGTTGCCTTTGCTGAAACTGTTGGTTTACTATTATCGAATCAGGAGTTATACGAAACAGCCTCACGAATTTGCTCCGACTATGTCCAAAAAAAGAGAGGGGCAGCCGCAGCTATTCTGAAGGAACTCGAATCGTTGCGCCTTTGAATGCTTAACAATCAAAGTAAAAATCGTTCGGCCTTGCCGGGATCCAGGAGCGGGATCTGTATCAGTGCGAGTTCCGGCCCGTCGTGGGCGGCATTGAAGGCAAAAGTTTTTCCGATTGTCTGTTTCCAGGCTCCCGTTAATCGCGCCGACTCATGAATGTGCCCATGCAGGGTTATGCAAGGCTGACGGGTTTCAATAAAACGTTTCACAGCAATACTTCCTACATGCACATCGAGAGGAACCCCATCAACTTTTACTCCATCGAGCGCTGCGCGGTCGAGCAATGTTTGATAAGGTGGCGTGTGGAACAAAAATATTGAACGTGGGAAGTCGGCATTAAGCGACAGCTTTTCCAGATGCTGCTCTATGGTTACAAATTCGATGTCTTCGTCTGGCTCAACAGTTCGAAAGCCCTCGGTAGGAGCTAAGCTACCTGGTTCAACATAGCGCGAAACATCATAACGCTCCCAGTCTTTCATTCTGAAAGGGGTAGGCGGCACATAAGAATAGCCATAAAAATGAAATCCATTCCATTGCTCCTTGCGCATGTGTAAATATTTCACAATGCCGAACTTTTGTGCCTCTGTGATACTCTTTTCTTCAATTCTTGCATCATCGTTACCAAGAATTAGGTAAATCTGAGGATATTCCACCGCCATCAGATGCTTGATTTTCAGAAACTCAGGCACAAGATAATCGTCAATAAAACTTATTACGTGTTTGTAGTCGCCATGGTTAGGTTTGCTGAAATGTGGGAGCAGATCGCCGCCTAATAAAACAATGTCCGGCTTTCTATTTCTGATAACCTCGAACAATTTTTTATAACGTTCGAATTTGCCGTGCAAATCACTGACAAAGAAGGCGATCATGTGTGTTGGATATGAAACGTTCTATATTTTTCTTAAAAGTCGGGCGCGGTTTTCAACGCCGTTGATCAGCACGGCAAAGCTGGTTTTCCTTTCGATGTCGCTATCTGAAACAAGGTGCAGATCAATCAGTTTTTCAATCTTATGGCCAGTTTTAAGTTGGTTGATATAACCAAGACAATAGCTCCATCCTTCGATCCAGGCAAGCAACTGATCGCGTTGTGACTCGGTTCCATCGAAATGGATCATAAGGTCAATATCACTTTCAGGTCCGCAGGTTGCATTTTTTGCCGACCCAATGAGGTAAATCGCTTTAGCGCCGAATCGTTTCATGTCGAGCCGCGATGCGATTACCTGGGCTGTACGGTATCGCCACTTCCAGTGCTCGTCAGAAAACGGTGTGAGGATCACCTTGAGATCATCGGGAGTTTGCACCTTCTGTGGATCGGAAAGCATCATGATGATTTTTCGTAACCGCTGATTAAATATAAATCGTGAAACCCTGTCGGCTATAGTATTTAGCAGGTGTTGCTCTTCGGGCAAAAACTGACTATCGCCAACCAACCTGATAAACTGCGTATAATAGACCTGTATCTCACCAGCAATATGGCCGTCAATATTTATCTCGGCCGCTTGCATCCATTCTGTTTCGATAAAATCCTCGCGAAAGAACTGTTTGCCTTCATAAAGAATCCGTGGTTCGCACACTGTTGTGTATTGCCAACCAGAAGGAATAACCTTTAATAGCTTCTCAAACACCTCCTCCGGGGGCGTTTCGGGATTCTGGAGTAGTTCTTCAACTGCATAAAGGCATCGAAGTTCTTTTGCTCTCTCTCTCAGCCCGCCGAGTGCTTTGCGAAACAAATCATCAGTTTCTCCGTTCATACAACCAAAATTACCCGCAAACTTAACAATTTTCAGGTTTCGTCTTCAACACCTTCATTTTAACCCAGATTACGCAATTGCATTGTGTAAACGATTAAGAAAAAGTAATTCAGCAATTTAAAATTGCTTCAAACATTTTCTAAATCGGGGTTACCCTCATGGAATCAATAGTTCAGCCCTAACGGACTTTCTATTGATTAATTCGGGTTTAACTTTCTGGACTAATGCCACATCAAGGTTGTGGAGAACAATAGCACCTCTGAGAAATTTAGCGCTGTTTACTAAGCGTTGTGTAACTTCGCCAAAATTTTCTTTTTTACATAATTTCCCGGCATTATGAGTAAAGTTCTCAACGAGCAAAGGAAGATCAGGGTTGGTATCACCACAGGCGACATCAACGGCATTGGATACGAAATCATTATCAAGGCCTTATCGGATCAAAGGATGTGTGAGCTTTTCACACCGGTGGTGTATGGAACATCAAAGGCTGCCTCGTATCATCGTAAGACCCTGAATACGCAGGATTTCAATTTTCATCTTATCCGTAAGGCCGATCAGGCGCATATTAGCAAACCCAACCTATTGAGCCTGCTCGACCAGGAGGTAAAAATTGACCTGGGACAAACCACTGAAACGAGCGGCGAGATGGCAGTACAATCGCTCGAAGCTGCTGTTACCGATCTGAAGAATGGGTTGATTGATGCATTGGTTACAGCGCCTATCAGTAAAAAAGCAGTTAATATGGCGGGTTTTGATTTTCCTGGTCATACGGAATTTTTAGCAAGCCGGTTCGATTGCGATGAGGTTCTTATGCTAATGGTGAGTCGTCAGTTACGTATCGGCATGGCAACTGGTCATATTGCCTTGAAGGACGTGTCATCAAAGTTAAGCGTTGATTTGCTGCTCCGAAAAATAAATTTGATGCATAAGAGCCTGGTACAGGATTTTGCAATAACAGGCCCCCGGATAGCCGTGCTGGCGCTTAACCCGCATGCTGGCGACGAAGCTATGTTTGGCACAGAAGAAAAGGATATTATTGCACCAGCTATTGAACGGGCGTTTTCGGAACGAAAACTGGTGTTTGGCCCTTTCCCCTCCGATGGCTTTTTTGGCTCGGCACAACACCGGATGTTCGACGGCATCCTGGCAATGTATCACGACCAGGGAATGCTGCCATTTAAGTGTTTTTCGTTCGATACGGGAGTGAACTTCACAGCCGGAATGCCTGTTGTGCGAACCTCGCCGGCTCATGGAACTGCCTTCGACATAGCAGGAAAAGACAAGGCAATGCCCGATTCGATGCGCGAAGCCCTGTATCTTGCATGCGATATCTTTCGAAACCGAATGGAATACCTGGAACTTACGAGCAATCCGCTCGAAATAATCGCCAACAACCGTCAGGACGGGACGGACAACATCTAACAATGACCTCTTTACATCAATCATACACTGCCCGATTTATTGCACAAATTACTGATGGTACGCTCATCGGCGGCCGCAACCCCGATCAGCCGGTATCGCACCTTATCATTGATAGCCGGCGACCCGCCTCGCTCAGAGGAGATGTTTTTTTTGCCCTTACAACCCCACGCAACGACGGCCATCGTTATGTCGGGGAGTTGATCGAAAAAGGAGTAGAAACCTTCGTAGTCAGGAAAATTGTTGACCCTGAGTGGCTTCGCAGTAATGCCAGCTTTATCATTGTAAACAACACACTTTCCGCTCTGCAACTCCTTGCCGGATATCACCGCAGGCAGTTCAGAATTCCAGTAATCGGCATCACCGGAAGTAATGGTAAAACCATTGTGAAAGAGTGGCTTTGGCATCTTTTGGATAGTTCGCTTAAAGTTGTGCGATCACCAAAAAGTTTTAATTCTCAAATCGGCGTTCCTCTTTCGGTGTGGCAGATGCGTTCGCAGCATGAAATAGCAATTATAGAGGCCGGTATCTCGCGCCGCCACGAGATGCAACGTCTTGAAAATATCATCATGCCATCGCTTGGGATTTTTACAAATCTCGGCCCTGCACATGGGGAAAATTTCGACTCGCCACTCGAAAAAGCAACCGAAAAATGGAAATTGTTTTCGCGTTGCCCGGTAGTTATCTGTTCACTCGACCAGGAAGTTGTGATTGAAGCCTGGAACCAACTACCCAAGACGGAACAGCCAATGTTAATCGGCTGGAGCCGCGACCAAACCAAACCTGCACAACTTTTTGTTACCGGTTGCGATATTCATGAATCATCTACGCTCATCCACGCCATCTGGCAAAACGGCGATATATCTGTTACAATTCCCTTTACCGACGACGCTTCGATTGAAAACTGCCTGAATTGCTGGCTCGTTATGCTGCACCTCGGATTCCAGAACAGCTTGATAGCAAGCCGGATGCAACACCTTACTCCGATCGAAATGCGCCTTGAGCTAAAAGAAGGAATTGGTAATTGCTCAATTGTTGACGACAGCTACAGCAACGATATCGCCTCTCTGGCCATTGCTCTCGATTTTCTGAACCAGCAAAACCAGCACCCAAAACGGTGGGCTATTATTTCCGACATGTTGCAGAGCGGTATTCCATCAAAGGAATTGTATGAAGCCGTTGCCGTATTGCTTGCCAACAAAAAGCTCGATCGCCTTATTGGTATCGGACAGGAAATCAGCAAACACATGAAGTTGTTTCCGCCCGATTCGCTGTTTTTTGAAAACACTGATGCTTTTCTTGCGGCTGCCGATAGTATCGGATTTAACAACACAAGCATTCTTGTTAAGGGAGCCCGGGTTTTTGGCTTCGAAAACATCATTTCTGTTCTGCAGCAAAAACATCACAACACGGTTCTTGAGGTAAACCTCGATGCTTTGGTTCATAATCTGAACTATTACAGGGCTAAGCTCAACCCGGAAGTGAAAGTAATGGCGATGGTAAAAGCGTTTTCATATGGCAGCGGCAGCTTTGAGATTGCAAACCTGTTGCAATACCACCGCGTTGATTATCTGGCAGTAGCCTATATTGACGAAGCCGTAGAACTGCGTAAAGCCGGAATCACAATGCCTATCATGGTTATGAACCCCGAAGAAGCCCGGTATGAAGGACTCCTTCGCTATGATTTGGAGCCGGAAGTGTATAATTTCAGAACACTCAGGCTATTAGAAAAGGTGCTTGAAAAAAATGGTTCTACAGAAATAATGCAACTTCCAATCCACATCGAACTTGATACAGGAATGCGGCGGCTTGGATTCGAACAAAAAGAGATTGAACAATTGGTTGATTATTTAAGAAACAAACCACAATTCCGTGTAAAATCGGTGTTTTCGCATCTTGCAGCAAGCGAAGACCCAGAAATAGATTCATTCACCCGACTGCAGATTGGTTTATTCGATAACGCTTGCCATACTTTTGAAAAATCGCTTGGTTATCCTTTTTTGAAACATATTCTGAACTCTGCGGGCATCAGCAGGTTCCCCGATGCTCAATACAACATGGTGCGTTTGGGTATTGGCCTGTATGGACTCAGTCCTTTACCTTCCGAACAGCCATTTCTGCACCATGTAAGCACGCTTAAAAGCATCATTTCGCAAATCAGGCATATATCGGCAAACAGCCCGGTGGGCTATAATCTCAGCTACGTGGCGAAGAATGATATGACAATTGGCGTAGTACCCGTTGGTTATGCCGACGGGCTTAGCCGGCAGCTCAGTAATGGCCGCTTCAGCCTGATGGTTGGCGGATACTTGTCGCCAATCGTTGGAAATATCAGCATGGACATGTGTATGATTGACCTCACCGGAATCCCTGCCGCCGAGGGCGACGATGTGATTATCTTTTCGCCTGCATATCCCCTCACCAAAATGGCGTCCGCTCTTGGAACAATTCCCTATGAAGTACTAACGGGAATTTCGCAAAGAGTAAAAAGAGTATATTTCAAGGAATAACTATTCATGCTACTATCCTTAGCCATCAAATACTTCAGGTTCTAAGGGGTTATGATTTCTATGCTCACATCATCAACAAACACAGGCTTGTTGTCTCTGTTCCAGAAATAAAGGATGTAGGTTCCGGGTTCTGCTTTGGTAAGGTCAACTGCGAGTTCGAGTAATCCCCATTTTTTTTCAGTCTTCGATTCCTTGCTAACTGCAGTGTAAAATATTTTCCCGGTCAGGTCGCTAAATACCATTGAGTGCTCTGCCCCGGCCGGATACCTCCAGGCTGTGATTTTGTAGCGGCCTCCATTTTCTGTTTCGATTTCGAACCTGCCCTGGTAAGGATGCTCAACGGGTATTTTCAGTGAAAAATGGCCTGTTCGCACCCTCTCTGCCGATTGTAAAAAACCGCTGGCCATGTTGAAGCCGTAGCACCGCGAAAAAAACTGCTGATCGCCTGGTTTTAAGAACTCAAAATTGAATTCTATAACGCTACCGGATTCAACAACTGGTCGTGGAATAGTGGCTTGTATGCCTTGTTTTGCAAGGGCGTAATCAGGTTTACCAAGCAATTCTTCAAAATTTGGAGCCGGTCGTATCCGTCCGAACGACGACAACCATGCTTCGCGGGTCATAGAATCGTAGTGAATTGCATCATAGTAGTACTGAATGTTGGTAAAAACACCGTACAGCGACAACAGCACAAGCAATTTAAGCGTGAGCACCTTCAGAAACCTATTGCTAAGTCCGATACATCTTTCAATAAAGGCTGCCATAGGCAAAACAAGCAATGCATAAGAGTCGATCATAGGGCGCGAACCAAATGAGCCTCCATACCACCAACTCCACCACGAATAGATCACATAGATATTCACTATGGTAAAAAGCAACACTGGAACAAAAAACTGCCGTGCCTTAAAATACAACATCGCGAATCCGATTAGCGATAGAGCCATAACCGGAGAATAAATCAACCATCCCTTTCTGAAGTTGAATAATCCGTTGATGATTTGCGGGTTGTCGAAAAAAAAGCGTTCGCCGGTATATGAGAACCACATCAAATATCCGGTCTGGATTTTCCAGTAAACCATCTGTGGAATCCATACAGCTACTGCCATTACGAGCATGAGGGTCAGCTTTGTCCAATGCTGTTTCCAATATAATAGCCTCTCGTTGAAAGACATAGCCCCATACAAGAGGAAAACCAATCCTATTATGACGTTCGAAGGGCGTACCAAACTAATCATCCCTGCTGTAAGCCCAAGCAGAAGGGCTGTGCGAAGCTCCGGTTTTTCGTACCATTTCACCGTAAGGTACAAAAAAACTGCAAAGAGGAAAAAATTGTATGCATGAGGCATTGTTGCCTCGAATGTGGCGTAGTAAAGGAAATTGGTTCCAAAAAAAACGCTCAGCAAAGCGAGAGCAACCGCCCAGCGGTTGAAATGCCTCAGCAAAAGTTTCCGCAACAGCATCATTGCGATGATCACATATACCAGTGTGAACCAGAGCAGGTAAAACTTGTATGGAGCCGAGAAGCCGTCGGCTGGCTGGCCGGTAATTTTTGCTGTAGCATGGCCTGCAAGAAAAGCCGGCAGGTACATAAGCGACATCCCCATTGAAGTTTTAATCACCATCCTGTTGTTAGGAGCAGGTTCAGGCCAGAACCGCGATTCATACAACTGCGGATTTTTTTTGGTAAATTCAAGTGTAAGATCTCTGTAAATAAAGGCTGCCGGCAGATAGGCATAATATGAGATCACATCATGCATTATTACCCCACCGGCTCGTTTCCAATGATCAACGTTATTGTTGATCCAAAAAACAACCACTCCGATAAGAATAATTGCAAGCAGCGAAGGATCTGACCACTTTTTCATCTCGCAATCCTTCTTAAGATGCCGTACTTGATTACAGTCCAAAGAATTCTGAAACCGTCAAAAGTGCGCAGCTTTTTACCTTCGCCTTCGTTTCGCGGAAAGTAATTTACAGGCACCTCGGCTACATTATTCCGTTTGATGCGCAAAGCTTTGATTATCAACTCAGCTTCAAACCCAAACCGATTCTCATTAAGTTTAATGCGTTCGTAAAGATTTTTTCTGATCAGTTTGTATCCACAAGCCATATCGGTAAGTTTCACATTTATGATTACCGATGTCAGGAATGTAAAGAATCTATTGGCGAGGTAGCGCTGGTATGAGGCAAGTGGCCGGTTAATACCTGCAAGATATCGCGATCCGTTTACAAATTCAACATTAAGCTTGTGCATGGCAATGAGCAGCACCGGAATATCCTCTACCACTAATTCAAGGTCGGCATCACGGATGAGATATGTGTCGCCGGAGGAATGCAAAATGCCGGTTCGAACGGCTGCCCCCTTTCCCATGTTCCTGTTGTGTCGCAAAACCTTGAAATGGTTATTCCGTTTCACAACACTTAATACAATATCATAGGAACGATCGTGTGAAAAATCATCAACAACAATTACCTCATAACTCTCTACAAACTCAGGAAACTGCAAACGAAGCAACTGTTCCAGTAAAAGCCCGATAGTGTCCTGTTCGTTATACAATGGAATGATGATGCTTAGTTTCATTAACCTTAGTGTTTTATGCGGCAAATATACTGCATTCTCTCATAAATGCTCGTCTCATAAAGTGCTTTTAATGAGCGCGTTTCTCATTCAGGTTTAGTTCACACAGAATAAGAATTAACCCCGATTTAGTGTCAAATGCTTAATCTGAGTTAACCTATGCAGGTGTTCTTAAAGCTTTTTCAATGCAAGTTGCATCCGTCTATTTGAAAAGGGCTATTACAAGCAGTCATGGTGGGTTGTGTGGATATGTGTTTTGTAACACCAGCCTTATTTGGTTCATTGTAAGAAATCATACTAATCAGGTTTTACTACTTTTGTAATCTTTCTAAAAACCACCTACACATTTTTTAATGGTACCAAGTAAGCTATCTATAATAATTCCTGCCTATAACGAGGCCTCAACAATAAGAATGCTATTGGATAAAGTGGCCACTGTTGAGTTGATTCACGGAATACAAAAAGAAATTGTAATAGTAAACGACTGTTCTACCGACGACACTCTTGGCAAAATTGCAGTGTTTATGTCTGATAATCCTAAGCTTGAGGTAAAGGTATTCAGTCAGGTTCGCAATATGGGCAAAGGTGCTGCCATTCATCGCGGTATAAAGGAAGCCACAGGCGATTATATTGTGATTCAGGATGCCGATCTTGAATATGACCCCAATGACTATAACAAATTGCTTGTTCCGGTAATAGAAAGCGATGCCGATGTTGTTTACGGGTCGCGTTTCATGAGCGGGAGCCAGCATCGTATTGTGGCATTCTGGCATTACGTTGGAAATAAGATCCTTACTATACTTTCGAACATGTTTTCGAACCTTTACTTAACCGATATGGAAACCTGCTACAAGCTATTCCGGTCGGAGATTATAAAGGGCATAAAGCTCCAGGAAAAGCGGTTTGGGTTCGAACCTGAAGTAACAGCCAAGCTGGCAAGAATAAAGAACATCCGTATTTACGAGGTTGGAATCAGCTATTTGGGTCGCTCGTATGATGAGGGCAAAAAGATAAACTGGAAAGATGGTGTAAGAGCTATATGGTGTATAAAAAAATACAATCTTTTAACCCGTTACCGGCTAACACCCCGCAAACCACTTTTTGCGATGTTGCTCCTGTTGATGTTTACAGTGTTCTTTAGTATTATTGCTTTCCGCTCGCAAAGTTCCTATGGCGGCGCCGACGATATTCACCATTATCGGATGGCTCGTTACGCATTCAGCAATCCCGATTATTTCTTCAATCAATGGGGAAAACCGGTTTTCACCATACTGAGCGCTCCATTTGCGCAATTAGGTTACGATGGAATACGATTCTACAATGTGCTAGCGGCAATATTCACTGTATTGTGCCTGTGGCGGATATCAGTGAACCGAAAGCTTGAAAACGCCTGGCTTGCAATTCCTTTTGCTCTTTTTGCTCCGGTGTTTACCATCATGATTCCAACTGCGATGACCGAAGTAACCGGTGCAATGGTACTCATGCTTGCAACTTACATGTATTTCAAAAAAGAATACACTATTTCGGCTGTAGTTATCTCTTTTTTACCATTTGCGCGAACCGAAGGAATGTTTATAATTCCATTGTTTGCACTTATGTTTATTCTTCGGCAGCAATGGCGCGCGTTGCCGTTGTTGCTCACCGGAACATTGCTTATTGCAGTTGCGGGAGGTATCTGGTTTCGGGATTTCACATATATTGTCAGCCAATTCCCTTACTCTTCAGAGTCGGCTGCAATGTATGGCAGCGGAAGCATGTGGTATTATCTCGAAAGAACCAAAATGATCTGGGGAATTCCGCTGGCATTATTGTTCGTACCAGGGATACTTTTCCATTTTTATCAATTGATTAGCACGCGGTTTTCGCTCAGGGAGAAATATCCCGACGAATTTATGCTTCTCTTTATGCCAGTGTTCGTGATAGTTGCTTTCCATTCGCTGGTTTGGTATCTGGGTATCGGGGCTTTGGCACTCGACCGTTTTATGGCATTGATTGTACCTTCATTTGTGTTTTTCAGTTTAAGAGGCTATAATTTCCTCGAGCAATTTATCCCTCGCCGCATTCATGGGCTGCACTGGTTGCTGAAAATTCTCGTCCTTGTTGTTGTTATCCGCACACCTTTCGTCTTGTATCGTTTGCCGGTTCCGCTGATGCCGCAGGAAGTTGTTTTAAAGGAAGCCTGTTTATTTATTCGTGAAAACAACCTTGATACGAACCTGATTATATATTACGCTCCGTTTGTTTTTCGGTGCCTTGATATTAGCCCTCAAGACCAAAGCCGGATCAGGGAACGGGTTTTCGATGACAATAATCCAGGCAAATATGTGCCGCCGGGTTCAATCCTTGTCTGGGATGCGCACTTTGCCGCCAACGAGGGCCGTTTGCCGTTGGAAAGAGTGATCGAAAGCGGTCAATTTGAGAAACTTGCCGTTTTCACCCCCGATGAGCCATTCAGGGTATTAGGCAACCGATACTATGAAGTGTATCTTTTCAGGAGGTTGGCTGATTAGTTGTTGCAGTGCTCTTCCCCGAATCGCTCCGCTTACAGGATTTCGCTGAGTTCAGGAAACTTTGAGGTTGCGACCCAACATTTACAAAGCGGGGTATCGGACATTGCATCGCTACACTTCTGGTGATCGGGTTTTTATCAGTTTTTAATACGCTACAATATCAGCAGCCATGAAATCAGTTTTCAACCTTTTGCATGGTAACCTGGTATAATGTAAATCGTAGGGCTAAAAATATGGTAGTGGTGTTAAAATATCACCAATGGTTGCTTCTAAGTCAATTCAACCCCGATTAATTCGGGTTCAATCTAACCACCTGCAAATCATCAAAATAAATTGTATCGGCCGATTGATTCCAGAGATATATTTTTAGCCAGTGAACATGTTCGGCAGGGATAGTAACATTTATTGACAATTGCTCCCAACCATCTGCATCAATGATATTGACTGGCTTTGCAGTATCATAGAAATCTTCCTCCTTCCAGCCTGATATTACAAGCGTACCCCGCTGATGTGCCGGATATCTCCATATCGAGAATCTGTATTCCTCACCCGGTCTCACCCGCAGATCCAAGCGGGTAGCAAATTGACGTCCCTGGTGCAACATGATAGCATGAGTTTCGCCTCTCCCTATGTTTGTAGCCTGATAATCAGCATCGGAAAGAAAAAAAAGATTGTCGTCCGACACAAAGAATTTTCTATCTTCATGTATAGCATCGAATCCGATTTTTGTTTGACCGCTAAGCCGTGTCCGGCTTTGTGGCAATGTGGCATCAACACCTTGCAATGCTTTTTCAATATCGGGAGTAGCAATCAGGTCGGGAAAGTTTTCAGAGGGATAGAGCCGACCGAATGAATCCCAATAGGCTTGGCGTGTCATTGAATCAAAGTGGATAGCTCCATTAAGAAACTGCCTGGTTTGAAACAGATTATGAAAGATGAACAAGGCAAAAAGCCCCACCATTATACTAATCATCCATTTCCCCGCCAATCGGCTTTGTTTAAGGAAGGCAGCTAATCCAAGAGCCATGAGGGGGTATGAATCTATCATCGGACGCGCACTGAAGCCCCCGCCATACCACCAGTTCCACCATGAAAAAACAATGTAAATATTCACAACAGTAAACACTGAAACCGGAATAATGTACTCCCTTGCATGCTTGAATAGTAGCGGTATTCCAACAAGAGCAAACGCCATAAGCGGAGTGTATAACAGCCAGCCCTTCCGGTAGCTGAACAGGCCGTTGATAATATTTGGATTTTCGAAAACAAACCGTTCCTGACCATAGGACCAAAACATCCAGTTGCCTGTGAGAAGCTTCCAGTAAATCATTTGCGGTGAAAAAACAATGAAGGCAACAAAAATCATCAGCGTTAGATGCGCAACATAATTTCGCAACAGCGTTTTCCGAGTCAGCAAATCGCTCCAACCTGCTACATTATACAGGAGAAAGACAAGTGCAATGATTCCGTTTGTGGGTCGTACAAGTATAATCAACCCACCCGTTATGCCGATGAGAACCGACACTCCCCACGAAGGCCGGCAATGCCATTTGATTGTAAGATACAGAAAAACAGCGAAGAGAAAAAAATTGTACACATGCGGCATTGCAGCCTGGTAAGTAGTATAGAAAAGGAGGTTAGTACCAAATACAACTGAAACTATCACAAAAGCCACTATCCAGGGCTTAAAATGGTTAAGAAGTATTTTTCTTACGATTATTAAGCCTGCCAGCAGGTAAAACAACGCGCTGAACAAAAGAAAAAACATGTACGGAATTGAATAGCCGTCGGCAGGAGCTGGCGAGAGCAGCGCAGTAATGTGACCCATCATAAAAAACGGGAGATACATTATAGCCAGTCCCATTGTCATTTTCTGATAGTAAGAGCCGTTCGGGGCGCGTTGTAAAAACAATTTATCCTTAAAAAACTCCCGATCCTGATGCGTAAAACGAAAGGTCAGATCGTTGTGAATAATCGCAGCCGGCAAATAGCTGTAATAGCTCTTGATATCGTGCATCAGCACTCCATTATTTTTTTTCCAGATGCCGTAATTAACATTGATGTAGATGATTCCGGCAGCAACAATTGCAAGTGCGACGCCAGGTAAGTGCAAGCCCCCGGCTTCAAAACTCCTGATAAGAAATTTTAATGATTTTTTGATGCTTTGCATAATGTGGGCAAAATAAAACAAATGACGCCATTTGGTGGCCGGATTACAAAAAAAATAATCCCGAATTAATCAATAGAAAGTCTGCTAAGGCTCAACTATTGATTCCATGAGGGTAATCCCGATTAACCTTAAATCTTAATGGTGGATTTCAATCAGTTGTTTTTGAGATTGCGGGTTTTGAACAGCAGTAATTGTCCGGCTATAAGCGATACTGTTCCTCCACCGATCTGAGCAAGCATCATAACCAGAAACGAAAAGGCCAGCACAATGCCGGGGTCTAACGTTCTGAATACATGCAGAAACACCAGTTCACGTGTTCCCAGCCCCATTATGGTAACCGGCAGTATATTAACCAGTCCTGAAACCGCTACTGCGCCTGAAATCCACATGATTCCGGCCGATAGCCCAACAGCCTTTGCAATAAAGTAACACGAAACAAAATGGCTTAGGTTGGAAACTGCGCTAAGCAACCAAATGAGAATAATTGTGGGCGATGAATAGTTGTTTCCTTCGATTACAATGCCGCCCCAGCGCCCGGGCAATTTTCCTATCTGCCGGTTTACAAGGTTAAGGAAACCTGACGAAGCAAGAATCATAAATGAGAATACCAGAACCAGTAAACTGCCGATAATCACCAGCCAGCCAACGGCGGGATCAACCCGAATGTAATTGCCCGAAACCAGAGCCAGCCCAGCCACCATCATAAAAGCACCAAGATCAATGCTACGCTCGGCCACAACCCTGAACCCTGTAGCAGCAATGTTGTTTTTTCCCTGTTCATGGCCAATCTTCATCAGATCGCCAAGGCGGCTGGGAGTAGCAACACCGAAGGCATAACTTTCGTAAAAGCGACCAAGAGTAAGCAGCCAGTATCTTCCTGCCATGCGGCCATCGTTCATCAGATGCCAGCGAATACCCTTGGTAACGAGAATCAGCAATTGAAAAACTGCTCCCAAAAGAAGCAGGTTCCCACTGGTAAGCAATAGCGCATTCCAAACCGACGACAGGTTGACACGGAAAAGAATAACTACAAAAAGCACAACTCCCAGAAGCCTGAGTGCATTAAATATCAACTTTCCTGTTTTTCCGGAGGATGGCATTATGTTCGGTTTTTATCAGTCACATTTACAGACTCTTGCGCTTGATGTTTTTTGTTGATTTTTTCCAAATATTTCTGCTGTGTTCGAATAATTTACCGATTAGAGATGGAGAAAAACGTTCAACAATCCAGCGGGCCACCGCCGTGCCTGATAAAAGAAACACAGCATCAATTACAATTTCCATCGCATAACGGGCCAAGCCGAAACCTTTTATATGGTAACCATATTGTGGAGTTGCCATCCCTGCGGCTTTCATAAACTGCATTCTAATGAAAGCTCCTCTTTTCTTCAGGTCGTAGCCGTGGGAATGCATGGTTATGGCCTCTTCTGCACTGCTGGGGGTGAGTTCGATTAAACCATCCTGTAGCATACTTTTTAACAATTTTTCACCTGCCAGCGAGCGAGCTATCACCATCGAAAATCCTTTTCCGCGTTCCTCATACTGAGGTGCCCAGGCATCGCCGCCCGACAGGTCGGTAAATTCGTTGGTAAAATCGGTACACAGGAGACTGTTTTTTACGATGTGGAACGGAATCAGGTAATTGGCATAGAATTTTTTTAGTTGCAGCGCCCGGCCTCCTCTTAGTTCGATGCGCATCTTCCCTGGCCATTCGCCGTATCTGAACCAAAGTTTTTCGATCTGTGTATAGTCCTTTTCGCCGTAGGATCGCAAAAAACTTTTGATCGAAGAGAAGTGGAGTGTGTTTCCGAAAAAAGGCCCGAAAATATAACTGATGTTGCGAACCCATGGATGATTGATTCGCTGCAGTGCCCTTATTGATTGCACCTGACCCGGAAGGCCTACATAGGCAAGCCGGCCGGGGAAGGCGGCTATCAGCGGAAGAATCTCATTAACAGAGCTGATAATGTATTTGCTTTGCGCTGCCTGTAAAATTTCATCTTCAGAAACGGCTATAAAGGGTTGTGTAAGCCATGGCTTTTCATTCGACATACCGAGAACAACGGCTCCATCTATTTCCTTGTTCCTTAACAAATATATCAGTGCTGCGCTAAGGATACCTCCGCTTGCAGATTGTTGGCGGATATGCGGATCGGTACAGTAGCCTATGCTGATACTGCGGTAAGTACCGATGTATTGGTGAAAAGGCGTTTCTGGTGTGAAGATTTGGCTTCGGTTCGCAGGAAAATCGAATGCATTACCACTGCACGACAATAAGATATTGTTTACTGTTTCGGCATCCGGTTCTGAACGAATTACAGGCAAATAGCGCCCTTCTTTGTCGTCGAACACAATCCTGCCTCCCGACAACCCCACGCATGTACCGCAACGGTTGCACAATCCGCCTCTGATTATCTTTTCGAGTTGTTTAATGCCGTTCACAAATGTAAAACTGTCGAATTCCAAAATTCTCTATAAATGAACCTTTGAACCGGTGAAGGAGTCTTTCGCCAAAATCCTGCAATCGTTTGGGTCCCACGGGGATAAGAACGCTGCCGTAATGAAGCAGCAACTTCCATCCAGTGATGCTGAGCATATGTTTTACCTTCTGAGGATGTGGGAAGCGGTGTGGTCCTTCGCCGTGACCTCCGAAAATAAAGGTGTAAATCCTGTAAGGCAATTCCGAAGAGGCAGGAGGACAACTCAGTACCATTTTGGCTCCGGGTTTTGCCACCCGATGCAATTCTTCCAGAAACCGCAAAGGTTCAGAAACATGCTCAAGAGTTTCGAGGGTTAGAATGCGGCCAAACGAATTATCGTTGAACGGCAGACTCGAATAGCTGTTAATCTTGATTTGGCAGATGTGCGGTCGCAATCGGAAGGCTTCGGCCATCAGGCCTGCTGATATTTCGGCATTTACAACTTCTACTGCCGGCTCTGCACGATGGATATAGTCATTGGCTTCACCGTCGCGGCTCGAAATATTCAATATTTTAAGACCGGGATGTAGATCAAGATGCAGGATACTATCTTTGAACCGCTGGTCGTGAGCATTTTTTACACGGTTGTTTTCAGCAATATAGCGGTGGGCTACTTTATCCCAATGAGCTTCAACTTCGTTATCGCTCCAGGGAAGTTTCATCGCATTGCAAGCCATCACGATGCCCTCCGGTTGAGTATTGCAATCTGATCGGCTATCAATCCGATAAAGAAAAGAAACATCCCCATAACAATTATGATAGTGGCACTGTTGGCAATCCGTTCAAACATCACATATCCATAGATTCCCCAAATCATTCCGATGGTTGAAACAATAATGCTTGTGGGGAAAAACACTTTTAAAGGATTGAAGAGCATAATGATTCGAAAGAGCAGCAGCAGTGTTTTGCAGCCATCGCGGATAAATTTCACATTGCTTGCCCTGCCTTGCCGTTCGGCTACAACCACAGGGATTGTTCCAATGAAATAGCCCTCTTTGATAAAGGCCATGGTGCTGGTTGTGGAAAACGAGAACCCATTGGGCATCATATGGAGCATGCTCATTATCAACTGCCGGTTAAATCCTCTCAACCCCGAATTGTAGTCGGGCAGTTTTTGTTCGAACAGGTATTGGCCAACCCAGCGGATAATCTTTTTACCGCTCTGCCGGCCTCGAACCTGAAACGAACATTGCGATCGCTCGCCGATAACAAGGTCGTATTCGTTTAACTTTGCTGCAATCTGTGGTATATAAGCTGGATCATGCTGTCCGTCGCTATCGAGCATGATCACGTGTTTTCCTGTCGCTTTGCGTATTCCTGTTTTCAACGATGCGCCATATCCCTGATTTGTCCGGTGGCTGATCAGTTTTACAGGATATTTCCGCACAATGTCGGCGGTTTGATCAGTACTGCCATCGTCAATAACTATGATTTCGAAACCATGGTGCAGTTCCATCTGAACAATCTTGTCAAGTAGTTGTGTGATACCTGCGGCTTCGTTAAACGCCGGAATAATAACTGAACATTCGGGCTTATCGGGCATCATTGGATTGATATTTTTGCAAAGATAACCGGATAGGTGAAAATAACCCAGGTTAAGCATTTGACAATGCTTAACAGATCATGCGTTTGTAGTCAATAGTTCAGCCCTAACGGGATTTCTATTGATTAATTCGGGCTAATACCATAGTTCTCGATTTTTAATCGTTCGAATGTTATCCGGTCATTAAATGTATATTTGCGGTTCTCATGTTGTAGTGTCTGGATGAAATTTACAAAGCCGGGTCTGAGCCTGATCACCGTAGTTGTTATTGCAATCGGATTTGCTATCGTTCGCTTAAATTTTCCGCCGCACAATATTATCTCCTACGACTACTTTGGCAACTATCTGTATTTACCTGCACTGTTCATCTACAACGATATCGGTATAGAAAACATTGCGGTTTACGATAGTTTAAACGCTATTTACCACAACACTTCAACATTCTACCAACTTTCACCCGCCGCTGATGGCAGATGGGTTATCCGGTTTTATGCTGGGATGGCTTATCTGTTTAGTCCCGGTTTTTTTGTTGGCCATTTGATTGCCCTTATTTCAGATTATCCCGCCGATGGGTTCTCATTCCCCTATCAACGCGCCTTGCTGATAAACGGAATGATATTTACCCTTGCCGGACTGTTTTTTGCCCGGAAAATTCTCCTGAGGTATTTCAACGATTCAACTACAGCTTTAGCTTTAGGGCTAATGTTTGTAGGATCGAACCTCGCGTTTTTCTACACTTTCGGAAACGATGCGCCACATTTATATCTGTTTGCATTATACACGTTTTTCATATGGCTGGTGATTCGTTGCCACGATAATCCGGTTTTATCCAACTTCATTGCTGCAGCACTTATTTATGGTTTTATTGCCGCTTCACGGCCCAGTGAGATCATCAGTTTTCTGATACCCTTGTTATGGGGAGTTCACAATCGTACTACTTTAGTTGAAAAAATCAGGTGGATCGCAACACACTATAAGAGGATTCTTGTTGCTCTGCTGGTTTTCATTATACCGCTGATCCCTCAGTTTGTGTACTGGAAATATGTAACCGGTAGTTTCTTCTTCAACCCTTACGACGATCCTGCTTCAACACTCAGATTATCAGATCCACAATTCGCTGACACACTTTTTGGTTTTCGCAAAGGGCTGTTTATCTACTCACCTGTTATCCTTCTGGCCTATGTGGGTATGCTTCTTCTGTTTCGGCGTCTACCGGGTATTGCATTACCAGTTACATTATATGTATCGCTCAACACCTACCTGATCGCATCGTTTACCAGCCTTATCAGTTACGGGTGGCGTGCTTTCATTCAATCGTATGCCATGCTTCTTCTCCCTATGGGCTATATTGCAGAGCTAATCCTCAAGAGCAGGCTTTATGTGAGAATCCCCGTTTTTATTATGCTGCTGATGCTTGCAGCATTCAATAACTTCAAGTCGTGGCAAACCGCCAACAAGGTGATTGATGGCTCGCGTGTGACGCGCGAGTACTATTTCGCCATCTTTCTCAAACAGTGGGCATCACCTGAGGATCGCCAACTACTGCTTGTAGAAAGGCCTTCAACAACTTATGAAGTGCTTGAAGAGAAAGCCCACTACCGGCACGATAGCCTGGCATTTTTTGATTTTGAACATCCGGTTGCAGGCCAGGAACCTTATTTCGACACTGCTCATGTTTTTAAAGGAGAGTATGCTTTCAGGATGGACTCAACTATGAGGTTTGCTGCCGGATTCTTTACGATTTTCAACCGTCTAACCGATAAATATCACGCATGGATAAGAATAACCGCATATGTTTTTGTTTCAGATGAAGAGCAGTTGAATCATATCCATCTTGTAGCACAAACTGAAAACAGGGGTGCCATTTACAAGTATCGCGCCGTGAACCTGGCCGATGAGCGCTTTGAAGCCAGGGCCGGGCATTGGAATAAGATTCAACTCGATTATCTGACACCAGAGGTTTTGTCGCAATATGATATAATCAGGACATTTGTCTGGTACTCAGGCATGCATCCTGTTTTTATTGACAATGTTTTGATAGAGCGCTATTATTGATCCCGAGCTAGTGTTTGTAATCAGAATGAATAGTCGAAGGGTGATGTTCTGCTGCGTTGCTGTCGTTCATATTCTAAGCAATCGGTAATCACATCTATTCCCCCCGGAGGCTGTTCGAAATTGCCAGTGGCGATAGAAAGTTGCGGGTCATTAAGCATCCTCTGCATGTATAGCGCCCATATAGGGAGTGCAGTATTTGCTCCTTGTCCGAGTTGTAAAGATCTGAATCGCACGGTTCGGTCTTCGCCACCCACCCAAACGCCGGTAGTAAGATCAGGGGTAATTCCAATAAACCAGCCATCGCTTTGATCTTGGGTGGTTCCGGTTTTCCCTGCGATGGGGTTATTGAGTTGATAGCGCAGCCGCAATCTGATGCCTGTTCCGCTTTCAACCACCCCTTGCATTAATTGCAGCATCAGATATGCCGTTCGTTCGCTCATTGCCTCCTGGGTTCTTGGGAGAAACCGTGATATCACATTACCATGCTTATCCTCGATACGTGTAACAATTATCGGTTCTATAAAAACCCCACGGTTTGCGTAGGTGTTCATGGCGCCAACCATTTCGAACAGAGAAATATCTGGTGTTCCGAGGCATATTGCCGGAACCGGATCCATCGGTGCCCGCACGCCCATTTTTCGCGCCATAGTAATTACAGCCTGAGGCGGAAAACGTTTGATAAAATAAGCTGAAACCCAGTTTATTGAATTTGCCAAGGCCTCTTTTAAAGTAACCATTTCATTTTCTCTGAAACGGGAAGAGTTTTTGGGTTCCCAGATTTCGCCAGTTGGTAGTTGAACTGTTTGCTGAACATTGGGTACCTTGCTGCAAGGGCTGTATTCGCCCTCCTGCATGGCGAGTGTATACACAAATGGTTTAAAAGTAGAACCCACCTGCCGCCGCCCCATTGTAACCTGATCATACATGAAATGTTCAAAATTAATTCCACCTACATAGGCTCGCACAAAGCCGGTTTGTGGTTCCATTGACATCAATCCTGCCCTGAGGAAAAATTTATAATGGCGAATCGAGTCCATAGGAGTCATTAAAGTATCACGCTCTCCATCCCATGAGAATATCCGCATCCGGTATAGAGTGTTGAAATCAATCTCAATAGAATCAGCAGGTACGTTTCTCCTCTGCAGGTTTCGGTAACGATCGCTGCGACGCATGGATTGTTTCATGATGCTTTCAATTTCTTCCCTTGCTATTTCGGGAGGAAAATCGAACGGAGCATTTCTCGATCCTCTCCAGTGCTTAAAGAAGGCTGGCTGCAAATCGAGAGAGAGATGTTCTTTAACTGAAGCTTCCGCGTGTTGCTGCATTCTGGAATTTATGGTTGTATAAATCCGTAAGCCATCTTTATACAGATTATATAGCGAACCATCGGACTTGGGGTTCTTATAAATCCAGCCGTAGAGGGGGTTGTCGGCCCATTGTGTGCTGTCTTCAACAAAGTTGTTGTAGTTGCGGTATTGTTCTCTCTCTGGTTTTTGGGCGTGCATTATAACCCGCAGATATTCGCGCATGTACGGTGCAAGCCCGGCTCTGTGGTCTTGCAGACGGAATCGCGAGAGATCAATCGGCATTTGCTGGTGTGTTTCTAATTCGCTGGCAGTAATGAACTCGTATCGTGCCATCTGCGACAGTACAACATTGCGCCGTGCCAGGGCTCTTTCAGGATTTCTTACCGGACTGAACCTTGTGGGAGCCTTTAATATGCCTACAAGGAGCGCCGATTCTTCAACAGTTAACTCTGCTGGTGTTTTGTCAAAAAAAGTTCTGGCAGCACTTGCAACTCCAAACGAATGGCTGCCAAAATCTACGGTGTTCAGATACATTGCCAGTATCTCTTGCTTGCTATAATTGTGTTCAAGCTTCACGGATACGACCCATTCTTTGAGCTTGGTTATCACCATGCCGAAGAATGTCTGGTTTGGCCGGCGAGGGAATAGGTTTTTGGCCAACTGTTGTGTAATAGTAGAGCCTCCGCCCTGATCGGTACCGGTAACCAACCCGAACATAACTCGCAGCAATGCACGCCCGTCAATACCGGGATGATTATGGAAGCGAATGTCTTCGGTAGCAATGAGTGCGTTGATCAGGTTAGGCGATAAATCGGAAAATTGACTGATAGTGCGGTTTTCGATAAAATAGCTTCCAAGCAGTTTCTGGTCGGCTGAAATAACCTCCGATGCAAGAAAGCTCTTCGGGTTTTCAAGTTCCTCGAAACTGGGCATAAATCCCAGCAGTCCGGCGGATATTCCGACAAACAACAGAACAACCATTGCAACCGAAGCAACATAAAGCATCCACAACCTGATGATATATTTGCGAAATCCAGTATTTTTCACCTTTTTGATTGCCATTGATATTTAGTAGTGTTAAAAATCAGTTTGACCGCTTTTCGAGGCGCAATCCTACATCGCTTATACCTTGAAGTTCTATATCGCGCATACCATGCTCCAAAATAATATTCCATTGCCCTGAATTGCGAAATGCCATGCGGTCGTTTATCAGAAACCGCGAATCCCGGACTCTGCCTATGCCTTTGCCAAGCCAATCACCATACTTATCGGCAAGTAAAAATTCAAGCGTATCGCGTATAATAATGCCATGCGGCGTCAGAGTATTCATGAAAATAAACATATTGCTGTACGGATAGTTTGTAGTGTTTCGTAATCCGATTATAAGCCTGTATTCGGAGGTTGTATCGGTAATCGTAAACGGAAAATGCAGCGTATCGGCAGCATTCCAGGTTTCGGTATCTTTTGAGCGAAACTCATCAATAATGTGGTTTTTACGGCATGCCATTAAAAGCAACGACAAGCTTACAACGGCGGCAGTAAAGAAAATGGCGCTGTATTTTGCATTAATTCGCCTTCGAATGGATGTGTGTTTCATGAACCGCAAGGTAAACATAGTGATAACGAATTAATCTTAAAATCATTATTCATTATCGAACCTGTGAAGGTCGTCCTGGCCTACAGTGTTCTCGTAATCAATTTTTTTCTCCTTCTTGTTCGCAAAATCCTCTAATTTATCGGGCAGTGTACGTTTGTTGTTTTCCTCGATGATAAATTTCACCTTTTCGATTGGGATGGCAAGCAAACTGGAGTTGTCGTGAGTATAGGAATACCACATAAGTCCCTTGAACACATCGGATTTTTGGTAAATAGCTTCACCCTTTTTGGTGCGTAGTACGATGTTATTGGGGGGAAAATGCTTGAGGGCATCAACATATGCGCTGTATTCATAGTTCAGGCAACATTTAAGTTTTGCACACTGCCCTGCAAGTTTTTGCGGATTTGGTGTGAGTTGTTGAACCCGTGCCGCTGTAGTTGATACTGATGAAAAACCCATCAACCACTCAGAGCAGCACAGTTCTCTTCCGCAGGAGCCGATTCCACCCAGGCGACTGGCTTCCTGCCTTACGCCAATTTGTCGCATTTCAATCCGGACTTTAAACCGCTCAGCCAGTATCCTTATCAACTCCCTGAAATCAACTCTCTCTTCTGCTGTGTAAAAGAATATGGCCTTAGTGCCATCGCCCTGATACTCAACATCGTTAAGTTTCATTCCTAATCGAAGATCCTCGACAATTTGCCTGGTCTTAAGGATGGCTTTATCCTCAAGTTCCACTGTTGCGATCCATTTTTCTATGTCGGCAGGGCGGGCTTTACGATAAACGCTTTTTAGATCGGTTCGCACGGGATCTATATTTTTTCGCTGCATCAGCATCTTCACAATCATTCCGGTCATGCTCACAATTCCAATGTCGTGCCCGGGCGAAGCCTCCACCGCTATGATATCGCCAATGCGAAGTTCCATGTTATAAGGAAGGCGGTAAAAATCCTTCCTGTTGTTTTTGAACCGTACTTCAATGCAATCGAATGGTTTTGATTGTGCAGGCAATGGAAAATTTTTCAGCCAGTTGGTGGTAACGAGTTTTGCACAAGAGTTCTTAAAAGCCGTGGGCTCCTTATCGTTTGAATGTGGAATGCTGCAACATCCTCTGGAGAAAAAAGGGTTTTTTATATCGGTCGGTTTATAAGTCATCTATTGGTTACAAGGTTAATATTACAAAATCAATCCCTTGCGGGTATAATTTTCTGTTTCGTGGTATGCTTTTGCAAAAATAGTGAAATATTCAGGCAGAGCGATTATTGGCCTCTTTTAGCAAGCAAGCGGTGGATCTTCAGCGACATATCCATTAAAAGAATGGAGGGATTTGCATTGCGTTCGATACTCATTACAGCATCATCGAACATCTGTTGAAAAACGCTGATGTTGTGAAGGTTTATGAACTTTCCGAATTTTTTTATGAAATCCTGTTCATTTTCATCAAGTTGTTCGGCAATATGTGAAAGGTAACTTGAAATAAACGCTTGCCTAAGGATTTGCAATCCTACCAAAAAAAAGAGCTTTTGTTTTTCTCTGCCCAGTTGCACAAGCTGCGGAATCCATTGCTGCAAATCGGCAATCTTACCCGACCAGCAAAGTCGCATCCATTTTATAAAAAGTTCGGGGTTTTCATCTTTTTCTGGATTCTGAAGTAAATGAAAGGCCAGGTTCACATTGCCTTCGGCCAAAACAGTGGCACGATGTGCAGCAATTAGCTCATAGCCTCTGTTTTTCACGAGGTAGTTTTTCAGTGCGCCCGTTTCAACCGGAGGTACTCTTAATATCTGTGTGCGCGACAGGATAGTTGGCAGGATTTTATCGCTCTGTTCTGCAATAAGCAAGAAAAGTGTTTTTTCAGGGGGTTCTTCCAGTATTTTCAAAATTTTCGGTGCTGCCGAGTGAAAAAGCTTTTCGGCCATCCAAATCACCATTACCTTATATTCAGCCTCGTATGCCTTGAAATTTAATATTTTAATGATCTCATTGCAGTCGTCGGCATTGATTATCCCTTGTTTGTTTTCAATTCCAATAGTATCATACCACTGCGAAAGGCTTACGTATCCGCGGTTTTCGCGAACAACGTTACGCCATTGGGCTACAAAGTCAACGCTCTTTACTTTTCCTTTAACCTCTCTTGTTGAAGCCACAGGATACACAAAATGCAGATCGGGATGTGCCAGTTGTTCGTATTTGGTACACGAGTGGCAACTGCCACAAGCCTCTGATGCTCCATATTGTCGTTGTGTACAATTTATCAGTTGAGCATAAGCAAGCGCTAAAGCAAGAGAGCCGTTGCCTTCCGGCCCGAGAAACAACAACGCATGACTAATTCGCTGTTCATTAATATATTGACACAAACGTGCTTTTGTTTCGTCTTGTCCTATTATATCACTAAACCGCATATTAGATTTGGTATTTGCGAAGAACTATTTTCTAACCTTGCCTCAATAAAAGGTAAATGAAAATTATGAACCCGGCAAAAAAGCCTGTCAGAACCTGTAACGGAGAGTGAGCGTTAAGTTTCAGCCTTGCAAAACCAACTAAACCGCTAATGAATATGAGCGTGATTATTAGCAGCGGCATATCAAGACCGAACTTAAGCGAGAGTCCGATAAAGGCGCCGCACAGGCCGCCAATGGCAATCATGTGGGTGCTTATCTTGTAGAAAAATGTAATTATGAGGCTTAGAGCAACATTCAGGAATGCTCCGAAAATGAGAACAATATATAACGCGGGAAGATCAAGCCTGTTAAGTAAATGGTATGTAATATAATAAAATAATGCCGTTATGGCAAAAGGCCAAATTCGTTCCTGCCGCGTTGGCATATGTTTCGAGGAGATAATCTTAAGCCGCTCCATCAAATGCACCATCATGAGTGGCAGCAAACAGGTGGTAATAAACACAAAGCCGATAATCATCCACCTGGCTTGAACAGGAATCACCATTGAAAAATAGAACTTCATATTCAGAAGCAACAACATCGCGTAAGTAGGAAGCACTACCGGGTGGAACAAGTAGGAGATTATCCTGGCAATAAGGTTTTCGGCTTTTTCAATCATTTTTTTAAGCGACCACTGAAATAGTTCGGAATTATAATTTTTTACGCAAACGTGCCACTTGTATGTTAAGTTGCTCGCGGTACTTGGCAACTGTGCGTCGAGCAATATTGTAGCCTTTGCTGCGCAGGATAAACGTAAGTTGATCGTCGGTAAGTGGTTTGGTTTTTCCTTCAGCTTCGATACAATCGTTTAGAATTTTTTTAATCTCACGGGTGGAAACCTCTTCGCCACTATCAGTTTGCATGCTCTCAGAAAAAAAGCTCTTAAGAAGAAAGGTTCCGAACGGCGTTTGAACATACTTACTGCTGGCAACTCTGGATATCGTTGATATATCAAGATTAACTATTTCCGCAATGTCTTTCAGAACCATTGGTTTCAGCTTTTTGATATCCCCTTCGAAAAAGTAGTCGTACTGGTAGTCCATAATGGCTTTCATAGTAAGATAAAGCGTATTATGCCTTTGTCGGATGGCATCAATAAACCATTTTGCAGAGTCGAGTTTTTGCTTGATAAAGTTCACAGTTTCGCGGTGCTGAGCGTTGTTTTTATTCTTTTTATCAACGTATGTCTCCAACATTTCGAGATAGGTACGGTTAAGCTTTAATTCAGGAGTATTACGATTGTTGAGCGTTAGCTCGAGTTCTCCGTCTTTATTTGCAATAATAAAGTCGGGAACAATATAGTGGATAGGTTTTTCTGTGTCGCTGAGAGAGTTGCCTGGTTTGGGGTTTAGCTTAAGCACCTCGTTAATAGCTGCTTTCAATTCATTTTCGGATATCTTTGCCTTTCTGAGAATTCTTTCATAGTGCCTTCTCGTGAACTCCTCGAAATAGCGGTCGAGTATCAGAATTGCGAGCTTTACAGCCGGTGTTTGCTCTTTTCGTTTCAGTTGAAGCAGGAGACATTCTTTGAGATTGCGTGCGGCAACGCCGGGCGGGTCCAAATCTTGAACCTCACCCAAAACTTTCAGAATTTCTTCACGGTTAGTAACTATATTCTGTGAAAAGGCAAGATCATCCACCATGGCCACTGGATCGCGCTGCAGGTAGCCTGAACTGTCGAGGTTTCCAATAATATTTTGTGCAATAATTGTTTGTTTTGCAGTTAAATTGCGCATTCCAAGCTGCGCCAGCAAGTACTCATGAAAAGAAATTTCTGCCGCATACGGAATGTCATGCTGGTCGTCGTCGCTGCTTGTGTTGCCGGCCAGAAGCCTGTAAGCCGGAATCTCGTCATCTTCAATATAATCACTCAGATCGAATTCGTCGTCAGGATCATTGTTGTCGTTTTTTTCGGTTTCATCCTCCTTATCCTGCAAACTTTCCTGCCCTTGTGTTTGGGTTTCGTCGGGAGATTCGGCCTCTTCAAGAGCGGGGTTCTCTTCAATCTCTTGTTTGATGCGTTGATCTAGAGCAATAGAAGGTATCTGCAGCAGTTTCATCAGTAGAATCTGCTGTGGCGAAAGCTTCTGCAAAAGCTTTTGTTGTAGTTTTTGGTTCAGCATACCTTCGTGTTCCCAGTGTGGGTTTAAATATTATTAACCCGTTAAACATGCAGCAAGATACAAATATTTTTTATATCCGTTTTGCCATTAACACTGCCCCCTGTTAAAACTCTGCACTCATCGGAGTACGGGGAAAAGGAATAACGTCCCTGATATTTGCCATTCCGCTCACAAAAAGCATCAAGCGTTCAAAACCCAGTCCAAAACCGCTGTGTGGCGCGGTTCCAAACCGGCGTGTATCAAGATACCACCATAAATCCTTGTCGGGGATGTGTAGTTGGCTCATTCGCCGCGAAAGTTTATTGTAATCTTCTTCTCTTTGCGATCCTCCGATGATTTCGCCAATACGCGGAAACAGCACATCCATTGCCCGTACGGTTTTGTTATCATCGTTAAGTTTCATATAAAATGCCTTGATCTCTTTCGGATAGCCTGTCAGGATCACAGGCTTTTGAAAGTGTTTCTCAACCAGGTAGCGCTCATGTTCGGCCTGCAGGTCGGAACCCCAGGCTACAGGAAATTCCCATTTTTGGCCTGATTTCTCCAATATCTCAATGGCTTCGGTGTAGGAGAGCCTTTCAAATTTAAATTCGAGCACTGAGCCGAGCCTTCCGATAAGCTCTTTATCGTACATGTTGTTTAGAAACTCCAGGTCATCAATGCAATTTTCAAGGGCATGCCTTACGAGATACTTCAGAAAGTCTTCGGCAAGATTCATGTCGTCAGTAATATCATAGAATGCCATTTCAGGTTCAATCATCCAAAACTCTGAAAGATGGCGGGGTGTATTTGAGTTTTCCGCCCTGAATGTAGGTCCGAAAGTATAAACCTTAGAGAGAGCCAATGCTCCAAGCTCTGCCTCGAGTTGCCCGGATACGGTTAAATTTGTGGCTTTACCAAAAAAATCCTCTTCGAAGTTCACCGTCCCGTCGGTTTTCAGTGGTGGATTTTTTGCATCGAGCGTTGTAACCCTAAACATAGCTCCAGCGCCTTCGGCATCAGATGCTGTGATAATAGGTGAGTGCAGGTAGAAGAAACCGTTATCGTTGAAGTATTTATGTATTGCGAACGACATTGCATGCCGCAGCCTGAGCACAGCTCCGAAAGTGTTTGTTCGCGGACGAAGATGGGCTATTTCGCGCAGAAACTCCAACGAATGCCCTTTTTTCTGAAGTGGGTAAGTTTCCGGATCGGCAGTTCCGTAAACAACAATTTCTTCGGCCTGTATCTCAACCTGTTGCTCTTTACCCGGCGACTCTACCAGGATACCATTTACCGAAATGCAAGCGCCTGTTGTTACTGGCTTCAGAATTTCTTCTCCAAAACGCTGAACATCAGCCACAATCTGGATGCTGTGGACAATCGAACCATCGTTCAATGCTATGAAAGCAATATTTTTATTTCCTCTTTTGGTTCTGACCCACCCTTTCACATTGACCTTTTCACTGAACGAAAGTGGCGAAACTGGCCGTAATAAATCTTTGATTGCAGTTTGCTTTATCAACTCCATAACCTAAATGATGATTTTATTGCAAAAGAACGATTTTTCAACGTTATGGCAACCTTTTTGTTATCGCGGGGTTGTAATCCTACCTAAGCTTCCCTGACCTTTTTCGCTGTAATTTGCTCTGAATGCCTACTTTTACAACGTGAAAGAATTTGAATCCATATTGCCCTTGCATGAGTGGCTTGGCATTTACCATCGCCCGTTGGTTATCAGCGGTCCATGCAGCGCCGAATCACGCAATCAGCTACTCGCAACAGCACGTGCCCTAAAAGAGATTCCTGCCGTTAAAGCCATGCGTGCAGGAATCTGGAAGCCGCGTACCCGTCCCTCGTCTTTTGAGGGAGTTGGCGAAGTAGGATTGAAATGGCTGCAGGAGGTTCGTGAAGAAACAGGACTCAAGGTTGCTGTGGAGGTCGCAACTCCGCAGCATGTAGAGTTATCGCTGGAATACGGTATTGACATTTTATGGGTTGGTGCCCGCACTACGGGGAACCCATTTTCGATTCAGGAACTTGCTACAGCTCTCAAGGGAGTATCAATTCCGGTGATGGTGAAAAATCCACTTAATCCCGACCTTAAACTTTGGGTTGGTGCACTTGAGAGGTTTCATAATGCAGGAATTAATCGCCTGGCAGCAATTCACAGGGGATTTCATTGTTACGAATCTTCACCTTACCGCAGCAACCCTTTCTGGGAGATTCCCATCGAACTGAAGCGGCTCTATCCGAACCTTCCTGTAATTTGCGACCCAAGCCATATCAGCGGGAAACGTCATCTGCTACTCGAGGTTTCTCAAAAAGCCATGGACCTCGAAATGGATGGGCTTATGATTGAAACACATCCCGAACCGGATGATGCATTAACAGATGCTGCACAGCAAATAACGCCGCTGGCACTAGGTAATATCTTAGAAAACCTCTTAATCAGGATTGAAAAAGGCGACCGCGTTTTTAACAATATACTGGAAGATCTACGCGCTCAGATTGACCATATTGACCAGCAATTAATCGAAATCTTAGGCCATCGTATGAAAATCGTTCACAAGATGGGCGAATACAAGAGAGATCACAATATCACAATACTGCAGATTGAACGATGGCGCGAGATTATAACCAGCCGGCTTGCAATTGCAAACCACCACAAGCTCGACCGTGAATTTTTGCTCAGACTACTGCAACTTGTTCATAATGAATCCATCAAAATGCAAACAGGCATCATGAACAAGAACACAGATGCTAATTCCTAACAATAACAAGCCTTAGCATCTAAGTCCGATAAACTCAGATTTAGCATTTTACAATGCTTGAACCCAAATTAAGCATTTGACAATGCTTAAACGATTACAAATAGATTTCATACCTGATAGCCGATTTAACCCCTGAAAGAGGTAGTTTTCCCATGTGAGAAAAATCATTTTTTTGTTTTACTAATGATGGTGGCAATCAAATACTTGCCTGGGTTTCAAAACAATTGTATTCGCCTTTGTTCACGTTTTATGAGTGTATTTGTTTCTTACAAAAAACTATTTGTTATTTTTGGTGCGAATTCCTTTTTTTATGAAGGCCTCTCAATTATATCAGCCTACAAAGGAGAGCATCTATGTGAATATCAAAAACAGAGATGAGTTTTAGGCATTTGTTCGGACACTACTTCGAAACAATTCTTTTTATTAATCTAAATGCCTAATAATCATGGAATTTCCATTTACAGAAAGTTTCAAAATCAAGATGGTTGAAACGCTTCGCCGGAGTTCAAAGTCGGAGCGGGAATCCTGGATAAAAAAAGCACACTACAATTTATTTAATCTGAAGGGTGAACAGATTTTCATTGATTTGCTCACCGATAGCGGCACTGGAGCTATGAGCGACAGGCAATGGTCGGCAATGCTTACTGGCGATGAAAGTTATGCCGGATCATCGTCGTATTTCAACCTAAAAGAGGCCATCAATCATATCACTGGGTTTGAATATTTTTTACCAACTCATCAGGGAAGAGCTGCTGAAAATGTTCTGTTTAGTGTTCTCATAAAAAACGGAGGTATCATTCCTGGAAATGCCCACTTCGATACTACCAAGGGGCACATCGAATTCCGTAAAGCAATTGCTCTGGATTGTACCATTGCTGAAGCCTCTGACCCTGAGTTGATTCATTTTTTTAAAGGCAATGTTGATCTGAACAAGCTCGAAACTGTTCTACGTTCTAACCCAAGAGAAAAGATTCCCTTCATAATCGTTACCATCACCTGTAATACCTCTGGCGGACAACCGGTGTCAATGCAAAACCTTCGTGAGGTGTCGGCGATGGCAAAAAAATATGGTATCCCGCTGGTTTTAGATTCCGCCCGTTTTGCCGAGAATGCATATTTCATAAAAATGCGTGAGAACGGCTATGCCGACAAATCAATCCGCGAAATTGTCCGGGAAATGTTTGGCTATGCCGATATGATGACCATGAGCAGTAAAAAAGATGCAATAGTGAACATGGGCGGGTTTATAGCCATGCGCAGTTGTGAAATCTTCAAACAGGCAAGTGTGTATAACATTATGTTCGAGGGGTACGTAACTTACGGCGGAATGTCGGGGCGTGATATGAATGCACTGGCAGTGGGGCTATACGAAGGAACAGAGTTTGATTTCCTTGATACACGGATTAAACAGGTTGCCTACCTTGGCAGCAGACTAAATGATTTTGGCATTTCTGTAATCAAACCATACGGCGGCCATGCCATATTTGTTGATGCAGCCAAATTCCTTCCTCTGGTTAGCAGGGAAGAATTTCCTGCGCAAACCCTTGCCGTAGAGTTGTACTGCGAAAGTGGCGTTCGTGGCGTTGAGATAGGAACACTTATGGCCGACCGCGATCCTGTAACCCGCGAAAACCGCTCTCCAAAACTCGAACTGTTCAGGTTGGCAATCCCCCGGCGGGTTTACACCAACAATCACATGGATTATGTGGCTGTGGCTCTTTCAAATGTGTTCGAACGACGCAGCCAAATAAAACGAGGATTACGGATTATTAATGAAGCGCCTATTTTACGCCATTTTACAGTAGAACTCGAGAAAATTTGATCCTTGTTTTTACCGTGTAACAAACAGCCGGAACTTACCTCTCTCTGGTCGAAAGTAGTCCGCAGGCTGCGTCAATGTCCTGCCCACGAGAATGGCGCAGGGTTGTCATAATTCCTTTTTCTTTCAGCGCATCTCTGAACCAATTTATGGTTTTATCGTCAGATGATTGCAGTGTCGATTCTGGAATGGGATGAAACCGTAGAAGGTTAATTCTGCAACGGATGCCATTTAGCGCCCGTGCGAGTTCTTTTACATGGCGGGGAGTATCGTTAAACCCTTTAAACATGATGTATTCGAATGAAACACGGCGCTGCCGAGGCAAATCAAAGTTTCGGATGGTATCAAGAAGATTGCTGAGCTTATATATATTCTGAAGTGGCATCAGCTTTATGCGATCTTCTTCAAAGGGTGAATGCAAACTCACAGCCAGATGACACTGGCTCTGTTGGAGGAAAGTGATCATTCCGGGGATTATCCCAATTGTAGACACAGTAATCCGGGTTGGGCTCATAGCAAAACCATAACTGGCTGTAAGAAGCTCGAGGCTTTTCATCGTAGCATGCAAATTATCAAATGGTTCGCCCATGCCCATGTATACGATATTTGTGAGCAGGTGGCGTTCAGGTGTGCTACGCACCTGGTTCAGAATTTCACCTGCCGTGAGGTAACCCTGGAATCCCTGCCTGGCGGTCATACAAAAGCTGCACGCCATTTTGCAGCCAACCTGGGTCGAAACACAGAGTGTATGACGTTTGTTATCAGGAATATATGCGGCTTCAACGAACCTGCCGCTATTTGTCCGGTAAAGATATTTTTTTGTGCCGTCGGATGAAATCTGAACTTTTTCAGGCAATGACAACCCTGTGCCAAAATTCTCCGTTAGTTTTTGGCGAACCGATTTTGGAAGATTGGTCATTTCTTCAAAATCAGTCACATGTTTTTTGTAGAACCAATCGGCAAGTTGATTGGCTGTGAATGCAGGAAGGTCAAGCTGAGTGGCTATCTCTCTCAACTCAGCAATGTTACTTCCAAAAATAGTCTGCTTTTGTTTCCTGTCTTTCTCCATGGTTACAAATAAACCTAATTTGTGGCAAATAATTTCTTAGATAGAAATAAACCCGAATTAATCAATAGAAAGTCCTTTAGGCTGAACTATTGATTCCATGAGGGTAAGCCCGATTAAGCATTGTCAAACACTTGACCGGGTTTAATTTACAGCCCAAAATACAGTGATGCGGTAGTGAAGTAAATCACGACCCCACAAAAATCAACAATTGAAGTTACAAGTGGCCCGCTGGCCGTTGCGGGGTCGATTTTCAATCTGGTAAATACGAAGGGCAAAAGCAATCCTACTGAACTTCCAACGATAACAATGAGAATCATCGTAATAGCAACAACAAAAACGATGTCGGGAAATCGCATACTGGTAACCAACGAGATACACGCCGCCATTGTTATTCCACATAAAAAAGATACGATAAAGTCTTTTCCTATCAACTTAGCGCAGTCTTTGAGTTGAACATCGCCGATAGCAAGTGCACGAATCATTAGTGTTGCCGACTGCGATCCGGAATTGCCTCCGCTATTGATGAGTAAGGGAAGAAAAAATACCAGCGATACCATTGATTGGATAACATTTTCAAAATTTGCGATCGCAGCTCCTGAAAACACATTCAGAAATACCAGAACGCTTAGCCAGTAAATTCTTTTTTTGTATAAATGTAGTACGCTCGCTTTTAAGGGATTTACAATGGCAGCCCTGAGTGCCCCAAACTTATGAAAGTCTTCCGTTGACTCTTCTTCGGCCACATCCATAACATCATCGAACGTTACAATTCCAAGCAGCAAACCGTTTGAATCAATTGCTGGCAGGGCAACCCTGTCGTAGTCGCGGAAGGTTTTAATTGCTAACTCCTGATCGTCGAAAACATTTAAAGCCACGAACCGATAATCCATAATGTCGGAAATTAATTGGTCGGGGTTGGCAAGTATTATCTCTTTTATCCGGATCTCGTCAATTAATATCCAATTTTCATCCACCACATAAATAACATTCAGGGTTTCGGAATTTTTCCCGTGTTTCCGAATATGTTCCAGAGCGTGGGCAATAGTGTAGTGAGGTTTTACGGCCACAAATTCCGTGGTCATCAACCTACCGATACTATCTTCGGGGTAGCCTAATAGTTGTATGGCAATTTTGAGTTCCTCAGGCGATAGTAGCTGAAGCAGCCTATGAGTAATTTCGCCAGGTAACTCTTCCAGGAAAGCGGTTCTGTCGTCAGGATCAAGGTCGTTTAGTAACTCGGAAATATTATTGAATCTCTGGGCCAGCCCCTCAATGATATCTTCCTGTTTATCGTGAGAAAGGTGTTGAAAGGTTTCTTTGGCCTGCTCCCTTGATAAAAGCCTGAACAGGATAATATCGTCAGGTTTGGGTAGGGCTTCAATTATGGTTGCTATATGAAGCGCCTCTAAATCATTCAGTTCGAGTTTTAAGGATTTCCATTCCTTGTTTTCGATTAACTCCTGGAGATGCTGTTTCTTCTCAATCATTATGCGATCCTCCTTACATTTAATCCTGTAAGGAGTTGCCAGGCCCCTTACAGTAGGGTTAGTTCTATAGTTTTACTATGATATGGGCCTTCGTCCACAGCTTGTATGATTTAAATTTGAGTGCAAAGTTATTAATTATTCTTTCCAAACAGCATATCTCTTTGTGATCATAATAATAAAAAGTATGCGCAACCACATGTGATTATGAGATTGTTATGGCAGCAAATCCCTGTATAGCAATAACCGGAATCTTTGAATTATTGTCGAGGTTTTAGTTTTAGATGTCTGTTCTGCAATAATAACCTCATAGTTCAAGTAAAAATTTCTGGTAGTCAAATATGGTCGCACGATGCCTCTACACGAAGTTTAATTCCAGATCATCTTTTTTGAGTAATTTTGTGCGTTTTTAAATCCGATAGATCAAAGGGAAAGCCTTAATGGCTGCATCCAGGTTTGTTTTTGCAGCCCTCTGGCGCAACGAATTTTGGCGACCCAACCATGACCGTTTATTAATTTATCAAAAAATGTATCGCTATGCTATCACGTTTTAAATGTCAGGAATGCACCACTGTTTTCGAAGCCGAAGGTGCTAAACATGAATACTACAGCCCAGTTTACGGGCCTTGCTGGAAGTATGTTAGCATTTGTCCCAACTGCAACACATCAAGCGATGAGTTTCGGGAGCCAAATCCAACAAAGAAAAGCTCAATGCCTCAACCACCCCCAACCGGTGGAGGTTGTTGCAGCGGCGGAAGATGCGGAATGTAAAACACCGACAAATGAAACGCTCTTATTTATTGGTGCTCTTTGTGCTTATTGTAGTCCGGTTAACGGGACAACCACCGGCTGGCTACTACAATGAAGCAATGGGATTATCAGGAACCGAACTTCAGCAGGCATTGCATAATATCATCAAGACTCACACGGCTCAGTCTTACTCTTCGCTTTTTCTGCACTTTCAATCAACTGATCGCAAAGCCGATCTTACTATTTGGGATATCTATTCAGATGTTCCGGGAGGAACACCTCCTTATGTATATTTTTACAATGCCGGCATGGAGTGTGGAAATTATACAGGCGAAGGGCAGTGCTACAACAGAGAGCATTCATGGCCGCGAAGTTGGTTTGGCGGTAGTATAATGCCCATGCACTCCGATTTGTTTCACCTTTATCCAACAGATGGATTTGTGAACAACCGCCGCGGTAATTTTCCTTTCGGTGAGGTTGCAAACCCAACATGGACTTCAATGAACGGAAGTATGGTGGGCGCTAATATCTCACCAGGTTACTCCGGTGTGGTTTTCGAACCGATTGATGCCTATAAAGGCGATCTGGCACGAACCTATTTCTACATGTCTGTTCGGTACTACGGCCAGGACAGTGGCTGGCCGGGCAGTCCAATGACAACCGGTTCGCAATTGAATCCGTGGGCATTGGACCTTTTAAGAGCATGGCATGTGCAGGACCCAGTCAGTGACAAAGAACTGGCACGAAACAATGCCGTATACGTTATTCAGGCAAATCGTAATCCTTTTATTGATTATCCCGCGTTTGTAAATGCCATTTGGGGTGCAGCATCGGCCATTGATGACCCATCAGATAATTTGAAAATCAGTATTTATCCTATTCCGGTTGGAGAACAATGCGTGATTTCATTCCCCAATACCAAAGAAGGTGTTATTCACCTGACTGTTTTCGATTTATCCGGAAGAATACATTCTCTTCCATATCACCGCAACAACGAAGGCATTCTTCTTATTACAGAACAGCTCCTTGCTGGTATCTATTTTGTTAGGATATATCTTGACCATGATTTCCTTGGCATCGCAAAATTTGTTAAATAGGTTTTGGCGCAGTATTGCAACAACAGCATAAATTGCCGATGCAGGCAAGTACATAATATACGTGCAGGCATCTGATTGAAATACATGTAGTTATTTAATCAAACTGAGTCCCATGGTCGCTGAGTAATCATCAGGTCTGATCAGCAACACTTTGTTGAATAATAATTGTGCTTCCTTCATCCTCCCCAGATTAAAGTTAGTCCATGCAAACATTATCATTGCGTCATAATCAAAGGGATAAAGATTTGCAATTCGTTCGAAAAATCTAAGCGCCTGCTGAAATTCTTCACGATTGTAATAAATCAGTCCCAATCGATAGTTGGTAAGATAGTGGTTGGGATCAATTTTTATGATCTCCTGGTAGCGTGTTACAACATCATCCCAGTTTCCCATAGCCGAGGCTGGAAGCGCAAACCCAAGCCTCGCCTCAATGCTCATAGGCATTAGCTGTATGGCTCTGTTATAATAAGATACCGACTCGGTAAACGCCCCATTCAGGTAAGTAAGCCAACCGAGGCGAAGATTTGTTGCGTAAGAGTTTTCGTTGAACTCTTTGCGGAGCAATTCAATAGCCCGGGAGTATTCGCCGGCAGCCTCAGCCTTATAACTCTCCGCAAACGCCTTCTGCAATAGTTTGTAGTTCTGCCCGCACGATTGAACTACAACAAAACATACTGCTATAGCGGTGAAAATTGTTTTTCGGGTCATAAATTCCATGTTACACCTCCTGATAAATGATAATGATTTAATTTGTAGCTTTCTATCACAAAACTATTAAAATCTGTATAAGTCATAAAATAATCCTTCAAGCGGACCACGGCTGATTCGAGCCGGAATTGCAGTCGTGGGTTGTAGATAAACAATATACTCAGCGCCGACCGTCGTTCAATCTCTCCGGCAGGGTTGAAGGGCATAAAACTGAATTCGTCGAAAACGTTTTTCAGGTAGCCGTCAATGTGATCAGCTTCCAACCAGAAACGTTCCGACAAAGCTATTCCGCAACGCTGCCTGAAAAAAAAACGCAAGTTAGTATTCTTAGAATCAATAGCAGTTAAAGATGAAACTGTGTACAAATTCAGATTTGCAAACGGATAAAATGCTAGTTGTGTTGATGCCTGCCAATGGTATTTTCCCGACAGGTTTCCTGCTCCTGCCGAGAGGGCAATACCCATGAAAGGCATCTCTTTAGCTATTCTGAGCGAAAAGTTATGATGCAAAAAAGTTGTGTCGGTGGCTCTTATTGCAAAGCTTCCTTCATTTTGATCATAACTTATTTTCATTGGTCTGTCGTTAATAATCATCAACGATACCGATGGAGCAAGATAGAGCCTGTTGGCGAGGCGAAAAGCTATGTTCATGTTGAGTTGCCGCTGTTGGAGAAAACGCCTGTGGCTAACGGTGTCGGTTCCACCTAAGAGTGCATATTGGTTTCGCTGAAGCCAAAGGTTGGAAAGAGCTAAGTGACTACGTGCGAACCTAAACGGCTTAAACGTTGCACCGGCATGCAAATAGCCGATGGTTCCACTGTGAGTCAGCTCTCCGTATATGTTGGCATCCCCGTCAACATTACCGGCTGTTGTTCGACCCTCGGCAGTAGGAATTGCTCCACCAACGGTGAATGTGATTGTACGCAAGGGGTTCGATTTTCTGTTTTGGGTCAAAACGGATTCAAAGCGATCGTTTTCGATTTCCATTCCGCTTTTGAGGTGAGAATCAACAATATAGCTTTTACCCAAGGAACTGCCGGAGTTGAACCGGAGCGCCTTATTAAAGTGGTTGGCGGCAAGCCTGTGTTTATTTCGCTCTGCGGCTGCAATTCCGAGCCGCATTCGTAAAAAGTAATAATCGTTCCCGGCACGTAAGGCCTCTTTTCCTACACGAGTTAATTCTTTCCATGAATGCTGGCTGTAAAGCCGGTAGGTGAGGCTGTCGTAAAAACGGAAATTATGTTGTGCAACGAGTTGTCCCGAGATAACAACAGCTAAAAGAATGATAAGTATCCTCACTGCATTTTTCGTTTACGTTAAGCGGATTTTGTTGGCGTTCATACAGGTAATTCCCTTGCATGAATTGTAAAGGTTCCGTCAACAATATCCATTGACTCAATCCTTCCGTTTTTGATTTCAAGGTGCGATTCTACCTTTCTGGTTTCAGTGGTTAACACGATTAACGAAGCGGTGGTTTTTATGGAAACGGCTCCTGATGTAAAATCGTCTTCGAAGGCAACAAATCTTAGTTTGAACCGTCCGTGCATCAATATTCTGAAAGGTGCAATGAAGTCGTGCAGGTAGCTCAAAAATGAACGCCTGAAAGCATTGTGAGGTAGCAGGTCGTCTGCCTGTAGATTCCTGGCATATCCCAAGGGAACGATGTAGGTGGTGAGATAAAAATAGTATAGCAACGACTTCTTGCTTCCATCAAAATGAGTAAAGAAGAATAAGCCAGCTTCATTTGTGAACCAGGCCCTCGATTCGGAGGCTGAACATTCAAGGAATGTATAGTTAAACATATCTGATTTAACCTCCCAATCAATAATTGTTTCCTGGCTATTTGCTTGTGCAACAGCAAACCGGATTCTCTGCCCTGGAATAAAATTAAAAGCTTTTCTGAGGGTTTCCGTATTTGTGAGATTGCATATCACCTCTTTTTCAATTGGTCGTTTGTAAGTTTTCAGTCTGAACCCATCTTCTGTTTTGAGCAAATATGCTGCTAACGGATAATCGGTTGTTTTTGACCCGATAAAAGGGTCGGTCTGAATCTGAAAATGGAGATGTGGTACCGGCGAACGTCCTGAATTTCCGGTTGACGAAATAAGATCGCCCCGTTTCACATAAGCGCCTTTTACTACCTTAAAGCTCCCGTTTTTCAGATGACATAGTTTCGAATAGAGCTTCTCTGAGTGCTTAATGATTATCGTGTTCCCCCAGTTGTTAGCAATATTGATTTCGCCGGGTTTATTATCTTCAATTCCATCGTGTATTTCCTGCACAATACCATCGGCTGGTGCAATAACTGGTTTTCCAAAACTGTAATAATTGCTTAGTTCAGTTCCATTTTCGCTGAACTTCATCCCTTTATCGTCGAGAATTTCGAAATCCCAGGCGTGCCGCCAATCATCGCGATGTGTGTGCGCGCCATTATGCGCTTGTGTAACTGTCCATTCGCCAATAAAAGGAGCGAACATCCTGGCCGGTGCGGCTGAATTGAAACGTTGCTGAAAGTTTTTTTGTGAGTACAGATTGCTTTCAGGCGAAAACTGTTGCACTGTAACCAATTCAGGTATCCGAAAATTCCGTTCACGAAACTTTAAAACATAAAGAAACAATATTACAGTGATATTGAACGCAAGAGAAAAAACCGGCAGGTGCACCAACGCAAACAATGCTGCTGATGAATGAACTATGAAAGATATCAAGGGTGTGAGTAAAAACACCCATAGGAAAGAAGCCCATGAGGGAATAATGAAAAAACCACCAATGGCTATGGCCGACAAGATAAAGTTAAAGCCGATATAGCTATAATTAAGATCCTCGATGTTGGCGCCAATGAGCAAATGATAGAAATAGGCAGAGAAAAAACCTGTGACCGAAAGCAAAAAAGCAATTCTTGAACAGATAAGCAGACCAATGGCTATCAGCACGCCTGCCAGCAATTGATATTGAAAAAATATTGTAGCAAGCGATTTGAAGTAGCCTGTTATGGAAACAGGAATATGCAATTCATTGAGCCAGAGGTAGAGGTTCACCATGAACAGTCCGCCATAACGATACATTTCATTCAGGATAAAGACGTTTCTTTCGCTCAGATCAAGGTCAGTAAACTGGCGGGCTGCCAGGCTCACAATCCAGATACCAAACAGGAAAGGTAAACTCAGATACGGCAGGCCATATTTGCCGAGAAATCCTTCAAGCCAGATGGTAAGAAAGAATGTAAAAAGAGCTGCAAAAACCAACACAAAAATGAAAACTACACTTGGCTCATAAAGCATTCCCAAACCTAACCCTACAAGCAGACTATTAAAACCATATACCCCCTGTGAAACGTTATGCCGCCTGAATCCAATAGTAATTGCAGAAGTGTTGGCTGTGAGCACAGCAATCAGCCCGCTGAATCCACCTGACCAATCAAAAAAAGTAACAATTAACAGCAAAAAGGCCAAGGATCGTTTTTTAGAAAAAAACACCTGGCTGTAACTAAACAATATTCCATCCAGATACAGGATGATTTTCTTTTTGATGTTACCGTCCAGCTTTTTCATCTTACAGAGCAATTGTTGTCTCTTTTAATTACAATTCTATGTTTTTCAAGTGATCCGGTACTTTTTCGAGCGAATTTAATGTATCGAGGGTTTCATTATCTCTGATTACGTGCACACTTCCTTTCAGATCAATCATTACAACTTTTGGTCGCAAGCTGATGAATTGCATCCACTGGGTCATATTGTATGCTCCTGTGTTGTGAATAACAACATGGTCGCCTTTGTTTAGCAGAGGTAAAAGTGCATTTTCGCGAAGCACGTCAATATTCATGCAAAGCGGACCATACACCGTTGTTTCTTCCGCAAATTCAGAATATTCCTGCGCCGGAGTAATTTTGTGATCGTACCAAGAGGAGGTAATTAAAAGGTTAACGCCAATATCCACAATTGTTATCCTTTTTCCGACCGAAGAGCGCTTGTTGGCAATAATTGTCCCCAACAGGAATCCTGCTTCGTCAATCAAAGCACGACCGGTTTCAAGTATTAAAAGCGGAAGCTGATCGGTTGGTATCTCAGCATTGAGTAGTGCTGTAGCAATCTCTTCGGCAAAATCATCGAATGAGGGATTTACATCTGTGCCTGGAAGATAAGACCCTTTCAAAGTGTTTTTCGACGGAAAACCTCCGCCCAAATCAATATATTTTACGTAGTGGTTGTATCTCCTTTTCAAACCCAGCATCAAATCGGCAAGTTTCGAGGCTGCAATACCATAGGCTCGCGTACTAAGCATAAATGTTCCGATATGACAATGAAGACCAACCAGATTCATTTTGCCTGATGCCATAATTTTATTGATAGCGTCCCATGCCTGACCGTTCTCATAGTTGAACCCAAAGCGATCCCATAATGGATAAACACCAGTTTGCATATTGACCCTGATGGCAACACGTGGATTTTTTCCCGTTTGACCACAAAGCTCAATGATGCTGTATAATTCATCCAAATGGTCAATATGTATCAGCGAATCGTTGATAATAGCCTTCTTAAGATCATCCCACCTTTTATCCGGACCGTTAAAAATTATTTTCTTGGGGTTCACACCATTGTGAAGAGCTTTGTCGTATTCAAAACCCGATACTACTTCAGCCCACGATCCTTCCTGATGATAAACCCGGCAAACTGCATCAAGATAGTTTGTTTTGTACGACCATGCAAACTGTACACTGGGATAGCGAACTGTGAATGTTTTTAACGCATTTTGATATAATTTTCGAATGGTTTTTTCTGAAATAACAAACAATGGCGAACCGTACTTGGTTATCATTTCCTTAACCGCTACACCGTCAATATGTGTTGTAGGCTTCCTCTCAATGCGCGAACCGAATTTATTCGTCATCTCCGATTCTATTCGTTTAATCAGCGGGCGTTCATATCTTAACTTTTCCATGTTTTGTGCAATGTATTATAAAGTTTAATTATCTGTTAATCAACCATATTCATCAAATAAAAAGACTCCTGATATCATTCTGTTCTGAATTACAATTCTCCATCCAGTGATATTCTTTGAAACTCCTCAACATCAACAATCATGTCCCATGAGTATCTTACAAACATTTTCCCAACTTTATAGTTTTCGAAAGGTTTGACATCAATTCCGAGAGCCATAAGAACCAGTGCCTCCGGAATATTTTGCCCTGCCCCTACTGATAGATAAATCCATGCAGGCATGCGAGGATTGATTTCGAGAATGTGATAATCATTATTCTTATCACGCATTAGTTCCAGTTCAAACCCTCCCCGCCATTTAGTGCTTTTAATGAACCGATGGGTAAGCTCAAGAATATCCTTATCGGCTATTGAAACACCACCCCATGCTTTCCCCTTGTCAGTTATGTATTGCTTCCTCATCGGAACAGCAGCTATGGTATTACCTAATCCATCGCCCAATCCAGTAACATTGAATTCCGTACCATGAACAAATTCCTGTATGATTACCGGAGCACCCCATCTGGCAGCAATTTTGTCGAAGTAGGTTCTAACCTGCTCCATGTTGTATGCCACCCACGCATCGTAATACTTACCTTTAACCAATACCGGGAAATCGAACTCGTGTGCCACACTCATAAGTCTGCCTGATTCGTGATAGTTTTTGCTTTTAGGAACATGAAAATCGTATTTTCGACCAAATTCCGGCAGATTAGCCTTTAGTCTTTCTTCAAATTGTTCCATGGTAGGTGTAAAGGTATTTATTCCCATGCCTTTTAGCTGTTTTTCGAGCCGAATAAAGGGATAAAGCTCTGAATCGAAGTTGGGAATTATCACATCCAGTTTCTCCTTGTCATGGATTGAGGCAATACGTTCTAATATATTATCGGTTCCGGCCGAAGGATAAGGCATCATGTAGGTTTTGTCAACCAGGTCATGCATAAAAATGCCAGGTTCAAGTGCTTCGTATGCCAAACCAATTATGCGACAGTTAAAGGCGTCAGCTTCGCGCAATCCTCTGATAACTGAAACTCCGGGACCAGGACTGTCAATTGCATTCAATCCCGACACGGCAATGTTATAGGTTGGTTTATCAGCCATTTTCTGTTAAAGAATAGTTTGTAATAAACCCGGTAAAATCCTCCAGATCCTTTTCGGCAGTCGTACGGTCAATGTTGTATTTATCTGTTATTTTGGCTGTTATTTCTTCTGGCAGAAGGTCTTCATTAATCCAGCCAATAATCTCAGCACCAATTGGGTTTACTGCGAACGATTCTCCGGTATTGGGATTAAAAATCAGGCCTGACGCGCTGACGGCAATGTTTTTCTTGAGCTTCATTGTGAATGTATTTGTATGATTTATCGGGTAGTTGATGTAATTTTTGCGATAATTTAATATGATCTTCCCTGTCTTTAACCAATTCCGCCTCAAATGGATAATGTCGGAGTTACGCACCATAGTTTTATATGTTGTATGATGCACGAGAACTATCACTGCATTTCTTGTCTGTTCGGCTAGTTGTTTTTCGCGATTGTCAACAACGTCAAAGCCCTCTGATTAAAGTAGTTGTGTGATTTGCACAATTGATATCTTGTCGGTGTTGAAGCCAATGTCTGCTTCTTCCAGGCGAGCAGCGATTACTTCAACGCCGGCCTAGCATAAAATTCTTTTTACCAACTTCGCATAACATTGACACGACATGTTTTTGATTACGAGTCTTTTATTTATCATAAGCGTTAATGCCTTATTGCAAAATCCATTACATATAGCCAAAACAATTTATCTGATTATCTGCGAGAAAGTCGCAAAGATAAAACAATCTGATTGGCAAAAAACTGCTGTTTTGTAGCAACTAATCAAAAAAGGAAAACCATATCTTTACCGAACTTTTAACAACCTGCAGTATGTTTGGCAAACAATCCAGCAACCTGGCCGGGTTTAAGGTCTCGGTAGTTATTCCGTGTTACAACGAAGAGGACAATATCTTGCCTCTGTATAGGCAGTTAGAGCAGGCTTTGAAAAATTTTCCGAATCATGAATTGCTATTTATTGATGATGGCAGTTGCGATAAAACTGTTGATACAATCGAACAATTATCAAAGAGCGATAATCGTGTGCGATTACTTGTTTTATCAAGAAATTTTGGCCATCAGAATGCCTTAAAGGCCGGACTTGATTATTCAGAAGGCGATTGTGTGATAAGCCTCGATGCAGATTTACAGCACCCGCCCTCCCTCATTCCAGAACTGATATCAAAATGGCGCGCCGGCTATGAAGTCGTTTACACTATCCGGAAAAATGCAAACCACATTCCGCTATTGAAGCATGTAACCTCCAAATTGTTTTACAAAATTGCCGGCAAGCTATCCTCAATTGAGATGCACCCCGACGCCGCCGACTTTCGCCTTCTCGACCGAGCGGTTATTGACGTTCTCAAATCATGCAAGGAAAATTACCTGTACATCAGAGGATTGGTTAGTTGGGCCGGCTTCAGACAAACTTCACTGAAATATGTTGCTCAATCGCGCCATAAAGGGAAAACAAAGTATTCGTTCCGGAATATGATCCGGTTTGCTCTGGCCGGGATTACTTCATTTAGTATCAGGCCATTACAGCTATCTATTATCATCGGGCTGTTAATAGCTGGCCTATCATTCCTCTACGGGCTCTATGTTTTGTATATATCCATCTTTACTTCTCAGGCCGTTCCGGGCTGGGCATCAACAACTGCAAGTATTCTATTTATTGGAGGTATTCAATTAATAATTCTTGGAATTATTGGCGAGTATCTTGGAAAACTCTTTATCGAAAACAAACGGCGCCCGAACTATATCGTCAGAAAAAAGATTGGCTGAGTGATAGCTAGTGAATTCTGTTTTGCTTAACGCTTATCAAAACTCATTGAGGACAATAAATCTTTATTATTGCTTAGCCTGAAACACCGTTATCCGGAAATCATCGATCCACAATTGTTTAGTGCCGTTTATCCAAAAGAAGACCTTTAGTTTATCCGAAGGTTGTATTTTAAAAGGTGGATCGGCAACCAGGAAAACATATGCCCACTCCTTGTCAGTTTCTTTAAACTTTGCTGATGATACGGTTCGTTGCCAAATATTTACCCCTTCGCGCTCTACTACAATATACAAGGCGGCGTCGGCTCCCGTGCTGTGCAAAACCCTTGCGTCGGCAACCACTCTTACAAAGCTGTCAATCCTCAAATCGCCTGCCTTGACAACCCAAGCTGGACCACCAGGTTGGGTCTCATTTAAAGGCAAAGAATATGAACCGCTTACAAAATGATCCTCCGAACGTTGGCCAATGTCGTAACTCCAGTTCGGCAGCTTCGACTCCATATTGAGCAGTGTGCTATGAAGCGAACTCCTTGTGGCCTCTCTTCGGAAGCGCACAATCTGCGATCGTTGGCTTTTATAAATCACCTCCATACCGGGAAAATGATACCGGATAAGTTCTGTTGCTTCTTCACGATGGTGCAGATTATGGCTGACATAAATAAGTTGACTACTCGTGTCGTAGTTCAGATGTTCAGCAAGCTGTGATATTTTTCTGCGGTCGTAAAATCGTAAATGATTGGATAGCAACCCATTATCGGCATCACTCATCAGATGCAGAAACAACTCCGGTTGTTCAATATTCAACACAATTTTCGCCTCAGATGGCTTCTCTATTATATTTTTTAGTTTTAACGCTAAGTTACGGTACTCATCAGTTAAATGAACCTCATAGCGTTCTCGTGTAGAAAAATATACTGTTGCGAAAGCAAAAAACAACATTACAGTAATTGCCGATACCAAGGCCAGCCGTTGAAGTGTTGGAAATTGAGTGCGAACCACAATAAATACGACGCTTGTGAGCAAGATGGCAAAAACAAAGTACGATACTGCGAAACCTGCTTTCACAACAGGGTTACGGTAAACAAACCGAACTTCATGAGTGCCCGGCGGAATCAATAACCCCATACAAAGCCTATTTACCCTGTAGATAGTGGTTGGCTTCCCGTTCATATAGGCTTTCCAACCTCGGAAATACTGCTGCTGCAACACCAGAATCCCGTTTTTTTGTATATCTACTGATGCTTCTATCAAGGTGGGGTCAAAACGTAAAAGTCTGATCCGGCTGTTACCAGGATCGCCAGAAGTAATAAAATTCAAGGCAACTGAATCGGGAACAAAAATAGATTTTGGCGGAGGCTTTATCTCCTTATATTTTTCCATTTGCGACTCGGGCAATAGGTGAGCCGAAATGAAAAGTGGTGGTAGTTCAAGTAACGATTTCGCAACTGCAGGGTACTCAATAAAGAAATGATCAAACTGGTCGAGGCGGAAGCTGTTGAATCCTTCGGCTGAAATGTTTTTTGTAAAAATGTTTGTGTTTTTCCATAGGGGGTGATAATCAGGATTTTGGTCTCTGTTTCGACCCACTTCCACCGTAAGGTCGGGCAGCGGAAAGCCTCTAGGACTGTCTTCAATTAAGGTGCGTATAGTTGCGGGATTTTGGTCGGAGGCTACCGTACCAAAAAAATTGAGCCGGGCAGCAATAACAAGGTCGGCTATGATAAGAATGGTAATCCATCGGGCATAAAATACTGTCGTTCTGTTTTTTCGTAGAATAAGCCATACGCCAGATGCAATGATCAAAAGTTGAATAATACCATGAACCACAAAATGGGATGCAAGATCTGAAATGGCGATTTTTTGGTGCATTGTTGTTGCAGCCTGAAAAAATGGAAATTCCTGCCAATTGGTTCTAAATACAGCAATCAATGTGGTAATGAGCAACAAGCCGGCAATAAAACCAAACGCTGGGAGCAAAAACCGTTTTTCCTTTTCAGGATTTTCGAGCCACCTTTCGAACTGAACTGCTCCAAGCAAAATAAAAGCCATGATTGAATAAAAACTGAAGTACGAAGGCATCCGGAACAGGTCGAGTAGCGGCAGGTGATTGAACAACAACTCTCTAACCGGAGTATAACGACCCATTGAGGCGAGAAGACAGACAAGTCCGAACCAGAAAAACACCTGCATCAGGCGTTGTTTTCTTCGAAACACCGAAACAAGAAAAAATCCTAAAAAAATTATCCCGAAATAGGCATTGTTCATTGAAAGATCTGTGTCCCAGAATGCAGTATCTTTAATTGTTGCGAATGGAACAAGCAGCGAGAGTAACGACTGTGGTGAAAATGGCATAAACCATGCATCTTCAATCGAAATCCCGCCCATCCTCCCAACATAATCAGAAGCCTGCATAAATGTTACTATCAGCACAGAAGCTGAAGCCAAAACCACCACACTGAGAATGAGATGCGAAAAAAACATCTTTCTGATCAGTCCATAATTTTTATGTCTGATTTGATGCACAAATTCCGTAACAAACATCACTAGCATTAGGTACGCAAGGATGATTGTCAGCGCCTGATAACCACCTGTGATCAGTAAAAAGAGAAACAGAGCAGTTTTCAGTGCATCAGGCAAAGCTTGCCAGCGCAACAACCGCAAATAATAATACAATACCCAGGGAATAAAAGCTGTGGCTATTATTGCAAACATCTCCTGACCATGCCCTACCACAAAACCTGAAAGCATCCATGCGGTTCCTGCCAGAAACCTTGCATTTTTACTTTCGGTAAAATTACCACTCAACAGGTACATGCCCGTTCCAGCAAGGGTAATATATGTAATAAAAAGAAAATGCAATGTGTAATTGCTGTAACCACCAATAAGTGCAACTAACCATGGTTCGGGATACCAAACCGAACGCAAATCGGCGAATATCGGATACCCTAAATGCTGGTATGGGTTCCAGAGCGGAAAAACCCCGAAGCGAAGGTTTTCGGCCACGAAATACCGCCATGGCAAGTAGCAATCAAGCATGTCCCACTTCAAGCTGTACTGCAGAAAAGCTATACCTGAAAAAGCCACAATGGAAAGAAGCAGATAGATTAGCGAGATCCGCCATAAGGGTGTATCTTTGTTCAGAATCATGTCAATCAGGTATTAAGCAAGTTTGCTTATTTTTAACTATTTTGTTAATCCCGAGCATAAGGAACCAAAAGTAAAGGAATTCGCGAAATAACATCTTTCGTTATCACCATTCCTGAGTTTTTAACAATAAAAAGCGTCGCAAAAAGTTAATAATGAATTACGTTGAAACCACACCCTATTTTATGAAACATTTTGTCTACGCCATAGCGCTGTCGCTCGTTCTGCTTCGGGCTACCGGGCAGGGTATTCCAATTGGTCACTGGCGCGATCATCTACCCTATCACGAAGGTATAGGCATTGCGGAGATTGGCGACAAAATTTATGTTGCCACCTCATTTGCTTTGTTCTATTATGATAAACGTGATGCAAGTGTATCCCGGTTAAGCAAGGTTAATGGGCTGTCTGATATCCGTATATCGGCCATCAGAGCAGATGATGCTGGAGAAATGCTGATTGTTGCGTATGAAAATGCGAATATTGATATCATTATTGGCAATAATGTATTCAATGTAAACGACATAAGACGAAGGCAAAATCTTCCAAACAGAACAATTAACAATATCCGTTTTATTGGCAATCGTGTTTATCTGTCGTGCGGATTTGGAATTGTGGTTTTGAACCCTGTTCGCAGGGAAATAATTGACACTTATATCATAGGACCTGGAGGAACTGCCGTGAATGTTTTCGACTTATTGCTGGACGATCAGCATCTCGTTGCATCAACCGACCAGGGAATGTTCCGTGCCTATATCAATAGTCCAAACCTTGCCAGCTTTCAGTTTTGGAGCAGAGATAACAGCCACCCAACACCAAATGCAAAATTCAACAAACTCGAACTGTTTGATTCTAAGTTAATTGCCAATAAAGCTGGCACCGGACACAACAACGATACACTCTTCGTGCTTGACAACAATTCCTGGCAATATATAGATTCGCAGAACAGCTCGATGGTAATGGGGCTTTCTATTTCCGACAACCGTTTATTAGTTAGCCGCCGGCACCAACTAACTATTTTCGACAATCATTTCGTTGTTTTAGAGCGTATTACTAATTACAACCCGGGAACTCCGGCACCACGTGCCGCTCTGTTTTGTTCGGATAACATACTCAACATAGCCGATGCTAATGATGGATTGCTTCGCAGAATCGAGCCTGGAGCATTCCAACGGATAAAACCTGGTGGGCCGGCAACACAAAACGTTTACGCAATGGCAAGTAGCGATAATCACCTGTGGATTGTACCAGGTGGTAGAAATCCATCATGGGGATCGCTTTTTTTTACCGGTATGGTATATGGATTTTCAGATGAGAATTGGGTTAACTACAACCAATGGAACACACCAGGAATGGAACCTTTGCGCGACCTGCTTACTATAGCAGTGCATCCAAATAATCCAAAGCATCTTTACGCCGGTTCGTGGGGTGGAGGACTCCTCGAACTTAACGATGGGCAGGTAGTTGCAATCTACAACAACACCAACAGCTCAATTCAGCCAAATGTGTTTGCTGCTGACTGGTTCGGCATTGGCGGCCTGGCTTTCGATGATAATAATAACCTATGGATCTCCAACAGCAGTGCAGCACATCTATTGTCTGTCAAAAAAGCAGATGGTACATGGCGCTCCTTCGACCTTAGCCCGGCAGCTAGCGGAATTGATTTTGGTGGTATCACTATTGACAATACAGGCCAAAAATGGATGATGGTACGAGATCATGGGCTGGTAGTTTTCAATGATAACGGGACTATTGACAATACTGCCGATGATAGAGTGAGGCGGTTATCGGGAGCAGTAGGCAATGGCAATCTTCCCGGAACACTCATTCTCAGTATGGCTGTTGATCATGATGGCGAACTTTGGATTGGCACTACCGAGGGAACTGCGGTTATCCGCAACCCTGGCAATGTATTTACCGGTGGCAATTTCGATGCACAGCGTTTATTGATCGAGTTTGGCGGATACACCAGATATCTGCTAGAAGAAGAAACAGTTACAGCCATTGCCGTTGACGGAGCAAACCGTAAATGGTTCGGCACCGACCGCGCCGGAGTATTCCTTATGTCGGCGGATGGTTCAGAGCAAATTTACAATTTCAACCAAGATAACAGCCCATTGCTTTCAAATTCAATCACATCAATCACAATCACCGAAAATGGAGAAATGTTTTTTGGAACCTCGCTTGGACTGATAGCATTCAGAGCTGAAGCAACACCCCCTACACCAACACCTACTGAAGTATTGGTGTTTCCAAACCCGGTCAGACCCGAATACGACGGTGTGATCGCAATAAAGGGTCTTGAGTTCGATTCTGAAATTCGTATCACAGATATTGCAGGGAATATAGTATTCAAAACCCGATCGTTCGGTGGGCAAGCTATCTGGAACGGACGGGATATGAATGGCCAAAGAGCTGCCAGCGGTGTGTATCTCGTTTTTATAAGCGACCGCGAAGGCATGGAATCACTCGCCACCAAAATTTTATTCATGCACTGATCCAAAAGTGATCATTTTCAGCACTGATCAATTATTGCATCAATAATGAATCCTGTACTATTCGACACACGGGGCATTGCACTGCATCAGGTTCCTTATTCTGATACGAGTCTGATAGTAAAATTCTATACCGAAAGATTTGGCCTGCAATCGTATATAGTTAAGGGCGCCCGTAGCCGGCGCTCGAAAATCAGACCCGCATTGCTTGAGCACCTTTCGCTGCTCGAAATGGTGGTGTATCATCGACCCAAAAAAGAGTTACAAATCATTCGTGAACTACGAATGGAATATCAGTTTCGCAGTATTCCGTTCGACATGAGAAAAAGCGCTCAGGCTCTATTTATAAATGAGGTAATCGTAAAATCAATCACAGAAGAGGAGGCCAATACGCCTCTATTTTCTTTTTTGCATGATACTATAACTTCCCTCGACGATCCTAACGCCTTCACTCCGGATTTTCACCTTAATTTCATGCTGGCTTTTGCGCGTTATTTGGGTTTCTTCCCTCTTACGAACTACTCTGTCGGGCATTGTTTCGATCTGGCAGACGGAAATTTCTCTGCCTCAATCCCACTTCACCGGCATTATATTCCTCCAGAAATCGCCGGGTTGTTTCATCGCTTTATCTGCAATTTTACAATCAACAGCAAAATCTTTGTGAACGCTCAGGAAAGAAATATGCTCTTACAGTTTTTAATTGAATTATATCGGCTGCACCTTCCAACTTTCACTGGTCTCCGAAGCCCCGTTGTACTAAAGGAAGCGCTGCGGGATTGATCAAGTAATTGCACAAGGTTATCTATATCGTCAGAACTCCGAACAACTTTTGTAAAGCCACTCAGAGGATATTTCTTCTGGTGTGCGCAAAATTTAGATTTTGTGTACTTGCTTCGCTGCAAACAACCTACTACTACAACCCCTCTAACCAAGTCAAACGCAACGGAATTGGAGTTCATGCCTATAAAATCCAGTTTGGTGGTCAAATTTTATTCCAACTATTGCATGATTTCTAAAGAAGAGTTAATTTTGCCGACCATTTGATTAATCTCCTTAGCTCAGTTGGTTAGAGTCCCGAATAGCTACGCTCTCGGGATTAATCAGAGGGTCGGAGAAAAAAAAGAAACAAAATCCTCCTTAGCTCAGTTGGTTAGAGCATCTGACTGTTAATCAGAGGGTCGCTGGTTCAAGTCCAGCAGGGGGAGCGAAGAGGAGGCATAAACAGCCTCCTTTTTCTCTTATGTACTACATCTATATTCTGCGATCAGAAAAAGTTGATAAATTCTACGTCGGCATTACCGACAATCCCAACCAGAGACTGCTGGAACATAATAATTCAGAACGAAGCACATTTACCGCTAAATATCGCCCATGGATAATGGAGGCTCTGTTTGAATGTTCTGAGCAACTCGGTAATGCTCGCAGGGTGGAACGATACATCAAAAAGCAAAAAAGTAGTGCCTTTATCAGAAAAATGATTGAAAACGACAACCTGCACGGGATATTAGCCCAACTGGTTAGAGTCCCGAATAGCTGCGCCCTCGGGATTAATCAGAGGGTCGTTCCGAGAGACCCGAAGCTTCGGGGCGATTCGGAATCCAGCAGGGGGAGCGAAGAGGAGGCATAAACAGCCTCCTTTTTCTCTTATGTACTACATCTATATTCTGCGATCAGAAAAAGTTGATAAATTCTACGTCGGCATTACCGACAATCCCAACCAGAGACTGCTGGAACATAATAATTCAGAACGAAGCACATTTACCGCTAAATATCGCCCATGGATAATGGAGGCTCTGTTTGAATGTTCTGAGCAACTCGGTAATGCTCGCAGGGTGGAACGATACATCAAAAAGCAAAAAAGTAGTGCCTTTATCAGAAAAATGATTGAAAACAGCAACCTGCACGGGATATTAGCCCAACTGGTTAGAGTCCCGAATAGCTACGCTCCCGGGATTAATCAGAGGGTCGGAGAAAAAATAAAGAAACAAAATCCTCCTTAGCTCAGTTGGTTAGAGTCCCGAATAGCTACGCTCCCGGGATTAATCAGAGGGTCGGAGAAAAAATAAAGAAACAAAATCCTCCTTAGCTCAGTTGGTTAGAGTCCCGAATAGCTACGCTCCCGGGATTAATCAGAGGGTCGGAGAAAA
>CAYGGZ010000001.1:0-165117 GCA_964349765.1 uncultured Bacteroidales bacterium | reverse complement strand
AAAGAAACAAAATCCTCCTTAGCTCAGTTGGTTAGAGTCCCGAATAGCTACGCTCTCGGGATTAATCAGAGGGTCGGAGAAAAAAAAGAAACAAAATCCTCCTTAGCTCAGTTGGTTAGAGTCCCGAATAGCTACGCTCTCGGGATTAATCAGAGGGTCGGAGAAAAAAAAGAAACAAAATCCTCCTTAGCTCAGTTGGTTAGAGCATCTGACTGTTAATCAGAGGGTCGCTGGTTCAAGTCCAGCAGGGGGAGCGAAGAGGAGGCATAAACAGCCTCCTTTTTCTCTTATGTACTACATCTATATTCTGCGATCAGAAAAAGTTGATAAATTCTACGTCGGCATTACCGACAATCCCAGCCAGAGGTTGCTTGAACATAATAATTCAGAACGAAGCACATTTTCCGCTAAATATCGCCCCTAAAGATTACTTACCGCGGCTGTGCATCAATGCTCGACTTTTTTCTGACCTTTGCCTGGAGAAATACCGAAGTTATGACAAAAATTATTGGACTCGGCAACGCCCTGGTAGATATTCTGATAAAACTCCCTGGAGATGAATTACTGAAAGAGGCCGGCTTATTAAAAGGTAGTATGCTTCATGTAGCACGCGAAACTATAGATGATCTGCTTTTAAAAACAATATCCTTCCCGCGCCAGATTACCTCCGGTGGTTCGGCTGGCAATGCAATTCACGGTTTGGCTCGGCTTGGTCATACAACCGCTTTTATTGGTAAAACCGGTCCGGATTGCCTTGGAGATTCCTTTCGCAAAGATCTGGAAGATAGCGGCATTATCCCCCTGCTGATAACTTCCACAACTGACACAGGAACGGCTGTTGCATTTATTACACCTGACTCCGAGAGAACATTTGCCGTTTTTCTTGGAGCAGCGAGCGAATTAAATGCTGGCGACCTTAACAAAGAAATGTTTAAAGGCTATGAAATTCTGCATATTGAGGGATATCTGGTTCAGAACCATGAATTGATTGAAACTGCTTTAAGGATAGCAAAAGCCCAAGGATTGAAAGTTTCGTTCGATATGGCCAGCTACAATGTGGTTGAAAGTAATCTTCAGTTTCTTCGACATATCGTAGAGCTTTACGTTGATATTGTGTTCGCAAACGAAGAGGAAGCAATGGCCATTACAGGTTTAGACCCGTTAAAAGCGGTTAGTTCACTTTCATCACATTGCGAAATTGCTATCGTAAAAATTGGTTCAAAGGGATCACTGATACAATCGGGGGAGCAACTTTTCAGCATTGGTGCAATCTCTGTTAGAGTTGTCGACACCACTGGAGCTGGCGATCTTTATGCTGCGGGGTTTCTACATGGATTGACTTCAGGTTTAACCCTTGATAAATGCGGACAGGCAGGTTCTATTTTAGCTGGTAATGTTATTCGTTTTATCGGTGCTAAAATTCCTGAAACAGAATGGCCATTAATTAGCAAAGAGATCAGCAAATTTGCATGACACTCAAAAAACAAAATCAATACTTCATAAGCAAGGCGATTCCTGTATCCATCGGATAAAAGTATTTATTCGTTCTGTTGTGCTTTAAAGCCGTTTTAGTGTACTTATCTCCAAATCAGTGAGATGCCGCCATCTGCCACGTGGAAGGTTTTTCTTGGTCAGCGGTCCAAACATCACTCTGTCGAGTTTAACAACCTTGTATCCATACTTTTCAAAAATCCGACGAACAACCCTGTTTTGCCCTGAATGCAATTCTATGCCTATGTGTTTTTTGTTCTGATCAAATTCTATGTAGGCAATCTCATCAACTTGTATTACCTCGCCATCAAGATTCACTCCTTTGGAGATATCTTCAAAATCCGATTTTTGTAAAGGTTTATCAAGTTCTACATCATAAACTTTGCTAACTCCAAACCGTGGATGCGTAAGCCTTCGGGTCAAATCGCCATCGTTGGTGAGCAACAATAAACCAGTTGTATTGCGATCGAGTCGGCCAACGGGATAAATCCGCTCGCGACATGCATCTGCAACAAGGTGCATTACTGTATTCCTTTTATACGGGTCGTCGGACGTTGTAATACAATTCTTTGCTTTGTTTAGAAGAACATATCTTGGTTTTTCTGCTTTAACCGTCTGCTCGCCAAGGTGAACTATATCGCCCGGACCTACTTTTGTGCCAAGTTCTGTGACAATAACGTTATTAATTTTTACAGCGCCCACCTCGATAAACTTATCTGCGTCGCGTCGCGAACATATTCCAGCATTTGCAATATATTTGTTTAATCGGATTAAAACTTGTTCCGGATGTGGTTTTACCTTTCTTGATATGCTTTTTCTGGGGGTTGTTCTTGCACGAGCCGGTGTCTGATAATTATCTTCTTGTTTAGTTGCTCGATAACCCTTTTTCGTATACGACTTTTCTGTGTCGGGAGTTGGAGCAAGTTTGCTCGTTTTAAATCTTCTATCGGAAATAGGGACAGGTTTGAGCGGTTTTTTACCTTCAGGTTTTGACTTTTTGCTCGGCTCATCTATCTGGTTTCTGCCCTTGGTTAGTTGTGATTCGAATTTTTTACCGCGATGCTGCGACCTCCCCTTAGCATGTTCTCTCTTGGGTTGGGGCTTTACATTGCCTTTGTTTTGACCCTGATTTTTTTTATTTTGCATTGATTACGTGAAAATTAGACAACAAAAATACAAAAGAACCAGTTCACAGGACCGTAATTGTTTAATCTGTAAAAAATCTACTGTAATTTAGTTGGCTATTGTCAAGTTATTGCTATATTTTTGCGTTTAAAACCACTAATTATGAAAGATAAACTTACCACCATAGCTTTTCACACTCACAACCGTGCTTTGTTGCTTAAATCGCAACTCGAAGCCAATGGAATTGATTGCTTTCTTTCTGGTGTGAACCTTATTCAACCTAATATCGCAGGCGGAGTCAGGCTGAAGGTACGAAACAGCGAAGTAGAAAAAGCTCTAAGAATTATCGAAGACCTGAAAGTAGTATCTGGAACGAAGAAAGAGAAGATGTTAAGTCGGCTGCAAAGCGTAAGGCGTATCCTGGTTCCGGTTGATTTTTCAGAATATTCGTTGAACACCTGTTATTATGCTATCGAACTTGCGGCAAAATTCAAGGCCGAAGTAAAACTATTTCATGCCTCATTCAAACCAACAATGGAAGTACCGCCAACTTACGAAGGCGCCCACTTTTATCAGTTAAACTACAATAAATATTTTGACGAAATTGATATCAAGGCACGACACCAACTTACGGACATGAGGAATGAACTTAAAGCCTATGTTAACAAACATGGCTTAAGCGGGATAAAGCTATCCTTTGGAATCCTTCACGGTTTTGCCGGAGATGCCATTGAAGAAATGTGTCTGAAATACCGGCCTGGAATAGTAGTGATTGGTACCCACGGATTAGGTCAAACAACCGAGGGACCTTTCGGCAGTGTTGCAAACAGGCTTATTGAGCGTCTCACTGTTCCGATACTTGCTATACCAACCTCAGCAAAATATAAAGGGCTCGGAAAAACCAATGCTTTGCTATATGCCACAGATTTCGACGAAACCGACATTGGCGCACTACACAAACTAATCTCTCTTGTCAGTCCTTTTGAAATTAAAATACACTGTGTTCACATAAGTATTGGCCGTAAAAAACCGTGGGATCAGGTAAAAATGGATAGTCTGAGCGCTTCACTTCGCGATGATTATCCGGCTCAGGATATTAAGTGTTCGTTAATGGTTAGCGACGACATCCTCAACGGTCTTGAAACCTATATGCGAAACAACGGCATTGGATTAGTGGCCTTTAACACGCATAAACGCAGTTTATTTACTGAACTTTTCACTCCAAGTATCACAAAAAAAGCTCTTTCGAGGTTAAATCGGCCTGTTTTTATTTTCAGAACCTCGTAAATGGCCCTTCATCGGAGTGTTGGATAAAAGGCATCAATGATGTGCCTGATTTTGTGTTCCTTTTTTGCGATCACAACCGAAATGATATCGAACCGCACATCAAGATCATACTGAAACCGCTGCACATAAGCATTCGCTGCACGAATTAGTAGTTTTTGTTTTTCCGATGTAACCGCAGCTTCCGGTTCAACCAGATAATTTACACAACGTGTCTTCACTTCGGCAATTACCAACTGTTTCCCAATGCGGGCAATCAGATCAATCTCATATTTGCCCGACCGCCAGTTGGTTTCAAGAATGTCGTATCCATTCCTCGACAGATAGTCGCGGGCAATTCCCTCACCACTACTTCCAAGCTCATTGTGTTCAGCCATAATCAAATTATTATTTCAAAAATCAGATAATTAAGAGCTATCACATAACAACCAGTCAACCAGCAAAAAAGGGGGTTTAATCCTTATTACAAGTATCCGACTGAATTTCCTCCTCCGCTTCCATAAACGTAATCATGGCCTTCTGACCCACTTGCATTGAGACTTTCCGACCCAATATCAATGTTGAATTCAATAGCGTATGTCCAGCCGGGAATCCTATAAGAACCGGAAAATTATACTCTTTCACCGCTTCGTAAATTATTTGGTTTGTGGTAGATCCAAAAGGAACCGTGTTATCGTGGATCTTTTCCATGCCTCCAACAATTAGCCCTGCAAGCTTTGAGAGTTTTCCGCTTCGTTTAAGCTGTTGGATCATTCTGTCGACATGGTAATGATACTCATCAACTTCCTCAAAAAATAGAATTTTTCCTTCTGTGCCAGCTTCAGATGTTGAATTGGACAGGCTACACAACAACGACAGGTTTCCGCCGGTTAACGGTGCATCTGCAACGCCAGGCCGGGAAAAAGGCTGCGGATCTATGTTATAGCCTATCGGTTCGCCAAACACAGCTTTACGAAGGGTCTCGAACGAGGACAAGGCCTCATTGCTTCCATCAAAATTTATAAGCATAGGCGCATGGAGAACTTCAATACCGCAATTTTTTTCGATATGTTGAAAAAAAACTGTGATATCGCTGTATCCGGCAATCCATTTTGGATGTTTTGTGAAAGGCCTGAAGTCAATCTTGTCAATAATTCTAACAGCTCCGTAGCCCCCTCTTGCAAATAATATCGCTTTTACACTGGTGTCATCAAGCATACCCTGAAGGTCGGCTGCCCTTTCCTGGTCTGTTCCGGCAAACTGGTTCCAACGGCTGTAGAGACTCTTTCCTCTGACCACTTCTAAACCCCATGATTCAATCAAACGAATGGCTGGTTCTATCTCATCGGGGATAACAAAACGGGATGGTGCAACAACTGCAACACATTGTCCTTGGCGAAGATATGGTGGAGTAATCATCTCAGGCAGTTAAAATAATAGTTCGACTGTAAAAATAGGAAAGCTATTTGTATCCCAGGTTTATTCAACAGGCGCTTTTAGGCTAAAGTATTACTTTTGTGGATTCTAACACAAATCAGAAACAAACTCTATTATGGCAAGTTCGACAAAACGCTTTAAACGAACTACTGTTACTGCAGCACTTCCCTATGCCAACGGGCCTGTTCACATTGGCCATTTGGCTGGAGTATATATCCCTGCCGATATTTATGTCCGTTATCTGAAACTTAAAGGTCAGGATGTTGTATTTATCTGCGGGTCGGACGAACATGGAGTTCCTATTACTATTAAAGCCAGGCAGGAAGGTATAACGCCACAGGAGGTGGTTGACAAATATCACAACGTAATTAAAGATTCGTTTGCTGAATTCGGAATTGAGTTTGATGTTTATAGTCGCACTTCGAATCATATACATCACCAAACGGCCGCCGACTTTTTTAAAAAACTGCATACCGAAGGAAAATTAATCGAGAAAACAACATTACAATTGTATGATTCGGCGGCGCAGCAATTTCTGGCAGATAGATACGTAACCGGCACTTGTCCACACTGTAGCAACGAAAAGGCCTATGGCGATCAGTGCGAAAGCTGTGGTACTTCTCTGAGTCCTACAGAACTTATTAATCCTCGTTCGACACTTAGTGGTAATGAGCCTGTAACAAAAGAGACCCGTCATTGGTATCTGCCACTCGATCAATACGAACCTTGGCTCAGAGAATGGATTTTAAATAACCATCGTGATGATTGGAAAGTGAATGTTTACGGTCAGTGCAAATCATGGATCGAACAAGGCCTTGTTGCTCGTGCTGTAACCCGCGATTTGGACTGGGGCGTTAAGGTGCCCCTTCCCGATTTAGAAGGAAAAGTGCTTTATGTATGGTTTGATGCGCCTATCGGATATATTTCTGCCACACGGGAATGGGCTGATGAACGCAACCAAAAGGTGGATCAAACCGGCAATGGGGTCAAAGTAAAATGGGAAGACTACTGGAAGGACGAGGAAACGCGTCTGATACATTTCATCGGAAAAGACAACATAGTATTTCATTGCATCATTTTTCCAGCTATGCTGCGTGCCGAAGGCAGCTATATCCTTCCCGACAATGTGCCGGCTAATGAATTCCTGAACCTCGAAGGCGATAAGATTTCAACCTCACGCAACTGGGCTGTATGGTTACATGAATACCTTAACGATTTTCCTGACCGACAAGATGAATTACGGTATGCTCTCACTGCCAATGCTCCGGAAACTAAGGATAACGACTTCACATGGAAAGACTTCCAGACACGTAACAACAGTGAATTGCTTGCTATTTTTGGTAATTTTGTGAACCGCACCCTCGTACTCACACAAAAGTATTTTGCGAGCGAAGTTCCACGGTTGACAAATCCCGACACTCACGACCTGCAGATATTAAATGAACTATCGCACTTTCCGGAAAGAATATCCCGAAGCCTTGACCAGTTCCGGTTCAGAGAAGCACTCAACGAGTTGATGAATCTGGCTCGTATCGGAAATAAGTACTTAACCGATAAAGAACCGTGGAAAACCGCACTTATCAATCCTGATAAAACCGGAACGGTTTTGAATATTTCTTTACAGATTTGCGCAAATCTTTCTGTTCTATCGCAACCTTTCCTTCCTTTTACAGCCACAAAACTGTTTCGAATGTTGAACATTCCGGCAGGAAATTGGAACGATGCAGGAAAACAAACGCTACTTACCCCCGGACACAAATTGGGAACTCCTGGTCTGCTGTTTGCCCGTATTGAGGATGCACAAATTGATTATCAAATCAATAAACTGATTGCCACGCGCCAGCGTAAGGATCAGCCAACAATTACGGTTACTCCTTCCAAACCCGATATTAGCTACGAAGAATTCCTAAAAATGGACATTCGTACAGGTACAATCATTGCTGCCGAACCTTTGCCTAAAACAAAAAAACTTTTGAAACTCACTATAGATACCGGGTTCGATAAGCGTGTTGTCGTTTCAGGAATTGCTGAATTTTATGCTCCCGCCGAAATCATAGGCAAGCAGGTTGTATTGCTTGTGAACCTCGCACCCAGAGAAATCAAAGGCGTTTTGTCGCAAGGAATGGTATTGATGGCCGAAGACAGCCAAGGGAAGTTTTTATTTCTGGCCACAGCAGCCAAAACTCATGACGGTAGCGAGATCCGTTAACCTATCTCTTGATACATCGTACAGAAAAACCGGTTCCTGTAAAACTATGAATCCTGTATACCTTATTCAATCCCCTGCCTACGACATAAACCCATGCTGCATAGTCGGCATCGCCCACATTGCTCCAGAAGTACGCATATTCGCCCATATGATTGAATTCTCCGTAATCGTATCTCAATCCTGACATCAGTACGTTGAACCCAGAATTACCATCTGTTTTTAGTCGCAATGCAGCCACATCAATGCCTATGTGTTTAATCAGGGCATCCCATTCTTCATCAAATGGTAGCCGCCATCCTGGCGGGCATGCTCTCAATGCATCCTGATAAGTATATAATCGACCGTACTTCAGGCAGTTGTCGGGATTGTTGCCATAGCACCAACTGTTTCTGGTTCGAAAGTTCATATTTTGGGCAGTCCATTCCTTGTTACCGATTATTATGGTTTGATATTCCTTACCATCGCGTGGATCGGTAAAAGTTCCGGTGGTTTGAGTAAAAACCGGCTGGCCAGAGATAAGGCACAACATTAAAGCAATGATTGTTTTCCTCATTTCGTTGCGAGTGTTAATTAGAAAAGTACATGAGATATACATATAATGCAAATTTACATGAAAATATGCATAAGGACATAAACGAATAAACATTCAAATGATTATTTGAGATGGGCTAAAAAATGCAGGTATCGGCTTCTGGCCCCTACACGAATATCCTGTTTTTTTGGCATGGTTTGTCAGTCAGTTGAGGTTTATGCTTCAAAATGAGAGATTTTTAATTAGTTTTATTATTTTTGCGGTGCTGAAAATAAAGGCCTCATAGTTCAAGGGATAGAACGGAAGTTTCCTAAACTTTAAATCCAGGTTCGAGTCCTGGTGAGGCTACAAGAGCGTCGAACAGCTTTTCAAAACCTGATAACCTTATTTGGATTACGTCGGATATAGCTTCTGATAATGCTGTGGACGTCGCGGTTATCCTCTTTAGTGCGAATTACATCATTCAACAGTTCATAATTGCTCCCAATGGAGTCTGGGTCGAAAAACCCATACCCAATATACTTTCCGGAAGCAACCTTAACAACAGATTTTTCCTGACTATGGCGGCCTTTATCAAAAACAAACAGGTTTTCGGCGCCAAGGGTAAATGATTCAAGCGCCATGCTTATCCTTTTGTTATAATCTTGTGCCGGCTCCTCTCCAACACATGCACCATTACAAAGTTTAACCCCATACTGAAAGCAAGCTCCATTGGTAACGTATAATCCACATAATTTCTGGCAAAGCCTATAGTTTTCGATCAGTCCAAAAAGATGTGTTTTTGCCTGAACCATGGTTGAATATGTTATTGAAGGTATACCGTTGGCACGTGTTTTTTCAATTTTCAAATGTTGATACCCCAACGTGTCGGTGTGCATATACAAACCATATTGGGCAGATTTTCTGCGTTGTTTCCTGTTGTAAAGTGGTGCAATATTTTTTATCTCTTCCGATTCTAGCAACATTGCAATCAGATCCGACCCTGTTTCCTCGTATGTTGCAGAAGTGATAGCGTTTTTCATGTCGCTTGCCCGCCGCGTTCGGCATTGAATCAGATGTTGTGCTACTCTTTGGCGAATGTTGCAACTTTTTCCTATATAAATTACATCTCCGTTGTTGTTGAGCAAATAATAAACTCCGGTAGTTTCTGGCAGGCTACCTATTATTTCCTTCTCTATGTTATTGTTTCCTGAAGTGAGTTGAATGTACCTGTCGGCGTCGTTCTGCGCAAGATAATGCCTTAATAGTTGCACTACTGCATTAGCATCACCAGCGGCCCGATGTCGAAAATCGATTTGAATTCCCAGATGCTGGCAAAGCGAGCCAAGTCCATAAGATCTCAATCCTGGAATAAGTCGCCGTCCGAGCCTCACTGTACAAATTCTTTCCCTGTGATAGTCATATCCAAGCCGGCGATATTCTTCTCTTATAAAGCCATAGTCGAATGGCGCGTTGTGGGCAACAAAGGGTTTGTTCTCAGTTATCTCAACTAATTTTCGTGCTATATCGCAGAACCGAGGGGCCTTTGCCACCATCGCATCGCTGATTCCAGTGAGCCGTGTAATAAAAGGTGGAATGGGTTTTTCTGGATTAACAAGTGTTACAAAAGAGTCAACCACGCTATTGCCATCGAATAAAAATACAGCTACCTCGGTAATTCTTTCAGTTCGCGGGTTTCCGCCTGTTGTTTCAATGTCAATTACAGCAAACATTACCTTTGTAACTAATTAGTTGTGAGTATATTAAACACCGTCTTGCAACAAGGCGAAACACTTCGTTTACGCACTTCAAAAGTAGAGATTTCAAAGCGCAGAATAGCGAGAGCCGGCACGTTTGGCCGGCTCTCGCTAAGATAAAATCATCTCGTTTTACGAAATCTTAATCTGACGGGCTGGTTTATCTTTGGATTCTTCTTTCTTTGGAATCACAATGTAAAGGATTCCATCCTTGTACCTGGCCGAAATTTTGTTGGACTCAACACTATTCGGCAGGGCAAAGGCGCGTTTGAAAGTGCTATAATTGAACTCCCTGCGCATGTAGTTTGCATCTTTCTCCTCGCTTGTTCCTTGCTTTTCGCTCGAAATGGTAAGAACATTGTTGGTAAGATCAAGGGTGAAATCCTCTTTTTCATATCCGGGAGCGGCTATTTCTATCTGGAAATCCTCCTTGCCTTCAACAATATTTACCGAAGGCATACTGATGCCGGCTTGGGTATCGAAGAAATTCGACAATAAATCTCTTCCAAAGAACTCGTCAACCAGATTTGGGAACATCGTGTTTCTCCTGATAATTCGTAACATGACTTAATCCTCCTATAATTTTGATTATTAATTACTTAAATTTATTTGTTGATTTAAGCGAGGATTTTCAAATAGTGTACCACAATAAAAAAAGGGTGATTTTAGGTATAATTTTAACACAAACAAGACATAATGTCTTATTTGTGTTGTTTTGCCCTGCCATTATGGCATGCACTGAGCGTGATGTTAATAACAATAATGTGGCTTAGCTGTTAAGCGACCTCATAATTTTGGAGGTGAGAATATCTATAGCAACTTTATTGGTTCCTCCAAGCGGAACTATAATGTCGGCATATCGCTTTGCAGGTTCGATGAACTGCAGGTGCATAGGTTTTACAAAACGCTCATAATGCTCCAACACCTGAATAAACGAGCGGCCTCTCTCCTCAACATCGCGACGGATAATACGCATCAGGCGTTCATCTGAGTCGGCATCTACAAACACTTTAATATCCATTCTTTCGCGCATCCGGGCGTTTGTAAGAATAAGAATTCCTTCAACAATCATAACCTCTTTCGGTTTCACCGGGATTGTTTCCTTCGCCCTGCCACATGTTAGATACGAATAGATGGGCATCTCAACGGATTTTCCTTCACGCAGGGTATCTAAATGCTTGACCAGCAAGCTGAACTCTATTGAAGAGGGGTGGTCGAAATTGATAGTTTCTCTTTCATCGGGTCGAAGGTGGCCATTGTCGCGATAATAAGCGTCTTGAGGGATCACTCCCACGCTATCGCCAGGAAGAAGCTTCATTATCTTGCGAACCACGGTGGATTTCCCTGAGCCTGATCCGCCAGCAATACCTATAATTAGCATGGCGCTAAAGTAGTAAAAAACTTTTCCGAATATCCGCTCTTGACTCCAAACAGGTTAAAGTACATGAAAATATTTTGTCAAAACCACGATTCCTTTTTTTGAGCACCTTTAACCCGAATTAATCAATAGAAAGTCCGTTAGGGCTGAACTATTGATTCCATGAGGTTAACCCCGATTTAATGTTTGAGGATAATCCCGAATAAGTATTGTCAAATGTTTATCTGGGTCTGGTAAATGTTGGGTCATAATAGTTGCCGTAATTGTTGATTTTATCCTGAATGACGTGGTATGCAAACCTTGAATTCTGTACGACAACCGGTTCGCTAAAATAAAGAGGTGAGCCATTATACTCGCTTTGCTACCCTGATTAGAAATTTTCCTATTGATAAAACAGCAAAAAACCAGGGAAAGCAAACTTTCCAAAGTCGACTGCACAAGTAAGTTCCGATTTACGTATCTACGACGGAAGCATTGAACTGCCTTGCCAGATGAGAGATGATTGAACAGAGTAACTTGTAGCGATTTATTTGCTGTTGGAAGTTTGCCGGCTTTTATCTTCACAAAGCTCTGTGAGTACCCCTCCTGTTGATTTTGGATGAAGAAATGCGATGTGCATTCCCTCGGCTCCCAACCTCGGCTGTTTATCAATTAGTACAACCCCTTTAGAGGCAGTGTCAGCCAACCATTGTTCCAATCCCTCAACCGCATAAGCAATGTGATGGATACCCTCTCCCCGCTTTTCGATGAACTTACCAATCGGCCCTTCAGGGTCTGTTGATTCCAGTAATTCGACCTTGGTCTGCCCGACCATAAAAAAAGCAGTTTTAACTTTCTGATCTTTTACCTCTTCGATTGCATAACACTTTAGTCCGAGAACGTTTTGGTAAAATGCGATGCTCTCATCAAGGCTTTTAACAGCAATTCCAATATGCTCAATATGAGTTGGTTTCATAAAGTTAGGTTTAGTTTGCAAAACTAACAGCTATTTTTTAATTAAAAAAGAGGTTGGCTTTGAAACATTGACAGATAGTTAATGTGAATCATGCGCTTACATTGCATGATTTACTCAGCAAAAGGGTGGTCAAACAACTTTTTGCTGTGGTGTAATAGTATTTGCTCTTCAATGTTTTTTCTGACAATGTGTAAAAGATAGAACCTCGTCATGGAGAAATTATTAATTTTATCACATATTTAAACAAATCTTCATGACACATGAGACCCATTAAACTGTTTTCCCTCCTGTTTGTAATGGCAGCAACAACATCATTGTTTTCCCAGGAACAATCAACGAACCAGAAACTTGATGAAATCATCCGCAAACTCGACGACATGCAGCACCGTTTCAGTTTGCTCGACAAAGCTGTTGACGACCTCCTATGGTTTCAACGTGCCGGCGACATCGCTTTTATTGACAAGGTCTATATTCTAGGACCGCCACGCGCGGTTGTAAAAAATCCAACAGCAATGGGAGTAAACAATCCTGTGCGATTCATGACCTACATTTTTATCCCTCGTGATATTGACCCTTCTAAAAAATATCCTTTGATTGTGCTTCCGCATGGTGGTGTGCATGGCGATTTCAATACATATTATATTCACATAATCAGAGAGCTAATGGCGCAACAATACATTGTTGTTGCTCCTGAATACAGAGGGTCGATCGGCTACGGAAAAAGATTCATGGAGTTGATTGATTATGGGGGGCTGGAGAATGAAGATGTTTATGCGAGCCGTAACTATATGGTTGAAAACTACGAAATGGTTGATCCAAACAGAGTGGGAATAATCGGATGGAGTCATGGAGGCATGATAGCTTTGATGAACGCTTTCGAATACCCTGACGATTATCAGGTGGTTTTTGCTGGTGTTCCAGTTAGCGACCTTGTTGCCCGGATGGGATACATGACCGATGATTACAGGAAACTATTCTCGGCCGATTATCATATTGGCAAAACTGCTAACGAAAACATTGCTGAGTACCGGCGACGGTCGCCAGTTTATCATGCGCATAAATTGGAAATTCCTTTGCTTATCCATGCAAATACAAACGACGACGATGTGCATTTTCACGAAGTCGAACATTTGATACGCGCCTTGAAGGCAGAAGATAAGGATTTTGAATATACGGTGTTTGAAGACTTTCCGGGTGGGCACAGTTTCGACCGGATTGATACGCGTGCTGCGCGTGAAATCCGGCTAAGTATATATTCGTTTCTTGCCCGATATTTAAAACCTCCACGTGTGCTTCAATCAATACGGGATATTGACAGAGCTGCATATCGGGCACCGGAATGGTACAATGATTAGGCTTGATACTGTGGTTTACGTCTAATACGAATCATACTCGCTTGTGTGACGAAAATAGCCGATCAAGCGTTTCATACCACCCTGCGCCAAACTTGCGTATGAGCGCTTGTTTAAGAAACCGGTACAGCAGGAGGCCATCTTTCCTTCCCCGCACATAACCTTTAGCACAAATTGACCATTTGTGAAGGTTCAGTCTGTAAAATGAGCCGTTAAATGTTGCACGTACAGGATAGAGATGGCAAGATATTGGTTTGGGTATCGGTACTATTCCGTGCTCCGAAGCCTTCTCAATGGCACACCGTGCTATGCCTCCGGTAAAAAATGCAAAAGCACACTCTTTACCTTCATTAAGCGGCGTTACATAACCACCCTCTGCATCATAGCAAAACACTCCCGTTTGGCGAATTGTAGCAACCCCTCTGGCGGTCATATAAGGAATTATATCGTCTAAATAATCTTCGAGCAACCCTATTTCCTCATCCAGAAGCGGAGCACCGGCTTCGCCGGCTACACAGCAGGCACCTTTGCAGCGACCAATGTCGCAAGCAAAATAGGTGGTCATTACCTCATCAGAAACCAGAATGTTATTGATTAAATTCATGAAACAAAGGTAATGCTTTGAGAATTTGGAATTCCTTTACCTTTGCCGCATGGCAAAAAACGAGGAACTTTTTAGAAAAATTATTGCACACGCTAAGGAATATGGCTTTGTGTACCCTTCAAGTGAAATTTACGACGGCTTAAGTGCAGTATATGACTACGGTCCCTTTGGATCAGAATTGAAGCGTAATATCATGGATTATTGGTGGCGTGCAATGGTGCGGCATCACGATAACATTGTAGGTATTGATTCCGCAATCTTTATGCATCCAACAATCTGGAAAGCTTCAGGGCATGTTGATGCATTCAATGATCCTATGATTGACAATAAAGACTCAAAGAAGCGATATCGCGCCGATGTCCTGATTGAGGATTATATCGCCAAACTCGAGGATGCAGTTGAAAAAGAGGCAGAAAAGGCTGCTAAACGTTTTGGAGAATCGTTTAACCGCGAATTATTCATGTCTACAAATCCCCGTGTTCTGGATCACAAGGCAAAAATTGACGATATCAAGACGCGCTTTTATGCTATGCTCGATCGCGACGATCTTGCCGGTGCCAAGCTATTGATAGAAGAACTTGGCATTGTGTGCCCGGTGTCGGGAACCCGAAACTGGACCGACGTTCGACAGTTCAACCTGATGTTTTCAACTCAGATGGGTTCGATAAATGAAGGAGCAAATCAAATTTATCTGCGACCCGAAACGGCTCAAGGAATATTTGTCAATTTCCTGAACGTGATGAAAACAGCCCGAATGAAAATTCCGTTCGGAATAGCGCAAATAGGCAAAGCGTTTCGTAATGAAATTGTTGCACGTCAGTTTATTTTCCGTATGAGGGAGTTTGAACAGATGGAAATGCAGTTTTTCGTCCGACCGGGACAAGAGCTAAACTGGTTCCAATATTGGAAGCAACAAAGGTTAAAGTGGCTTGTTTCAATGGGTTTTCCAGAATCTAAGCTGCGCTTTCATGATCATGAAAAGCTTGCGCATTATGCCAACGCCGCCTGCGACATAGAATTTGAATTTCCTTTTGGGTTTAAGGAGTTGGAAGGAATCCACTCGCGTACCGACTTTGATCTTGCCGCCCACCAGCAATATTCCGGAAAGAAAATGCACTACTTCGACCCCGATCTTAACGAAAGTTATGTGCCTTATGTGGTTGAAACATCCATTGGATTGGACCGGACATTTTTAGCGGTGCTAAGTAATTCATACTGTGAAGAAAAACTCGAAGATGGCAGTGAGCGGGTGGTGTTACGCATAGCGCCTGTTCTTGCCCCGATAAAAGCTGCTATCTTTCCGCTGGTTGCAAAAGACGGACTTCCTGAAAAAGCCCGGCAATTATTCGACACAATTAAGTCCAACCATATGTGTTTCTACGAGGAAAAAGATTCAATCGGCCGTCGTTACCGTAGGATGGATGCTATCGGAACTCCTTTTTGCTTCACTGTTGATCACCAAACACTTGATGACAACACCGTTACAATTCGATATCGCGACACAATGGTGCAGGAGCGGGTTAGCTTTGATTGTGTTCAGGAAATAATAACAGCCAGATTACGGAACGATTAATTCAGGCAGACTCTTCTACCTAAGAATGCTCTCACCGGTTGTTGTAGAAGTTCATTGTTTGGTCGATACCAACCGAAACAAAGCTCAGAACTATTTCAACCGCTCTCTCAATTCGTGTTGACAAAAATTCCTTTTCTTCCCTGTTCCATTCCCCCAGTACATAGTTGCTCTGGAATCCTCTGGGGAAAGTGCTGCCTATTCCAAACCTCAAGCGTGGAAATTCTGGAGTGCCAAGCGTTTCAATGATATGATTCAGCCCATTGTGCGATCCGCCGCTGCCGCCTCTTTTCAGCCGTAATACACCTGGTTCAAGATCGATATCGTCTGAAATTACGAGTAGGTTTTCAAGTAAGATTTTTTCCTGAGCGAGCCAGTATTTTACTGCATTTCCGCTTAGATTCATATAGGTTGTTGGCTTTATTATCACCAAAGTTCTGCCTTTATATCGCCCATAAGCAACCGATGCATAACGGCGGGTGGCAAAAGTGGTTTCCAACCCCTTGGCTGCATAATCTGCAACCATAAAGCCGATATTATGCCTTGTTTCAGCATACTCGGCGCCGATGTTTCCTAATCCGGCAACCAGGTACTTCATATAATAAGTTTATTGCAAGCAGTTGTATGACAACTTCGGATTAACGTTCAGGCTTTGTTGAAGATTCGATGCCAATCCAGTTGTAGTAAACCGGAAGGCTAATGGTAACTTTCTTCGTTATTTTTTTGCAGGTTCCGTTTTTGAAGCGCCTGGTTGTACTGGTTCGGCCGCTACCGTACGCGTGGATTGCACTGTAACCACAAGAGAACCCGGTGGATCAAGCACAGTTAGGTTATCAACCTTGATATCCGAAATCTTTATCACATCAAGAATCTCCAGATGGCTTATGTTGGTTTCAATTGCGTCGGGAATATTATCAATCAAACCCATTACTTTCAGTTTGCGAAATTTCTTTACAAGTTTGCCGCCGCGAAATACTCCGGCAGGCGTTCCGATTAATCGTAGAGGTAAAGATAATTTGACAGGCTTATCTGGTATAACCTCTAAAAAATCAATGTGATACACACTATCAGAAACTGGATGAAACTGTGCATCCTGAAGGATGGCATCGTATTGTGTTCCATCAATAGTAATCTTGTATCGAAAAACTTCCGTGGAAAATAGAAAGGGTTTCGTCTCCTTTTCGCTTAACAGAAAATGAAGTTGACTTTTGCCGCCGTATAAAACACAGGGAATATTCCCATTTCTCCGGTTTTGCTTAGCATCTTTTTTCCCTACGTTCCCTCTCAGGGAACCGCTCAATGATACTGTTTTCATTTTAAAATTAATTTAGTAGATGATATGTTAATCAGTTTTTGAACAACGAACTGATTGATTCGTAGTTATGTACACGTGCTATAACATCAGCAAGCAGCGGTGCCGTGCTTAGCACCTTAATTTTGCTGCTGTTGTGGCGCAACGGAATGGTATCCGATACTACCACCTCAGTGAAAGGGGCTTGCTCTATTTTCCTGTGTGCATCTCGCGTGAGCAATGGGTGAGTGCAAAAGGCTCTTACGCTATTGGCTCCGTTTTCCATTAATACGCAGGCGGCTTTTGAAATGGTAGTGGCTGTATCAATGATGTCGTCAACTAAAATTACATCTTTCCCTTTTACGTCGCCAATTAACGAAATTGTTTCAACCTCGTTGGGTTTTATGCGATGCTTATAACAGATAACAAATCCGGAGTTTAACATCTTGGCATACACAGCAGCTCTTCGGGTTCCGCCGGCATCAGGCGAGGCCATGGTTAAGTTCGGCAAGTTAAGCTGCTTGATGTAGGGAATAAAAATGCTGGAGGCATAGAGGTGATCAACAGGCAAATCGAAAAAGCCTTGAATTTGATCAGCATGGAGGTCAATTGTAATCACCCGATTTACGCCTGCCGCAGTGAGTAGATTAGCAATCAGTTTTGATGCAATTGATACTCTAGGTTTATCCTTCCTGTCTTGCCGGGCAAAGCCAAAATACGGGATCACAGCAATAATATGTTTTGCCGATGCCCGTTTTGCTGCATCAACCATCATCAAGAGTTCGAAAAGATTATCGGCTGGAGCAAAAGTAGATTGAACGATAAATATTTCTTGTCCTCTGATATTTTCCTCGAATGAAGGCTGATACTCTCCATCGCTGAAGTCGGTAACTACTACTTCACCTAATTTTTTTCCATAGCATTCTGCAATTTTTTCGGCCAGATATCTTGTGGCCCTGCCTGAAAAAATTTTAACCATCGCCGACATTACGAAACGGGTTAGATTATTGCTGGTAAATTAAGAAAGGCGCAAAATTACAATAATTCAACTTAAATAATGCTTCTGGAAAAGTTTTTTACTTTTGCACTCAGCAAATCCAGCGCGATATAGCGGTTTGCATGAACACTTGCCCGGATGGCGGAACAGGTAGACGCGTTGGTCTCAAAAACCAATGGGGTAATCCCCGTGCCGGTTCGATTCCGGCTCCGGGTACAAAATTCATACACATTCAAGCGATTAGGTTGCCTTATTAATGATAAATACGGCAACCTTTTTGCTTAGCTATTTTGTTGTAATTTCCAGAAGTTCGATAATAACAATAATCAAAATGCTCAATAGTTCCCGTACCCGTATAGTTGCTTACCTGCCAATCATTATCGCTCTGGCTGTGATTGCAGGCATGATGCTGGGCAGCCGCTTAATGCGCGTTTCGCAAGTTACGCAGGAGACTCCTGCAGTTTTTTTTGCGCCGCGTTTCGACAAAACTTCAGATGTCATGCTATATATCCTTGAGGATTATGTAAACCCTGTTTCAAAATTAGATCTGGAAAAAGAAGCGGTGCTCGGGATGCTTAAGAGCCTTGATCCCCATTCGCAATATATTCCACGTGAAGACTTCGATGAAGTTGTAGACCCTCTGCTCGGGGCTTTTGAAGGAATTGGAATTCAATTCAGAATGGAGCGCGATAGTTGCACCGTGATTCACACCATCCCGGGCGGCCCGTCGGAAAAAGCAGGCGTTATCGCAGGCGACCGCATAATAATAATCAACGACTCTACCGTGGCTGGCGTTGGAATAAGAGATAGGGATATTGTAAGAAAATTGCGTGGCTCAAAAGGGTCGCAAGTGAATGTATCTGTTTATCGCAGAGGTTTTCGCGATCTGATAACTTTTACAATTACCCGTGATGTGATACCAACCTATAGTGTTGATGTGGCTTGGATGGCCGACGAAGAAACCGGATATATACGACTCAGTAAATTTTCTGCTACAACTCATCAGGAATTGGTTGAAGCTATCAGAAATTTGAAAAACCAGGGTATGCAGCGTTTGATATTTGATCTTCGCGGTAATTCCGGTGGAATACTGCAGGCAGCTATAAGCGTTGCAGATGAGTTTTTAGATAAGAACAGGCTTATTGTCTATACTGAAGGGCATAACCGTCCCCGACAATACTCATTTGCCACCGAGCAAGGCGGCTTCACTACTCCACCGCTTGTTGTGCTGATAGATGAATCATCTGCCTCGGCAAGTGAAATTATTGCAGGCGCTATTCAGGACAACGATCGTGGAATTGTAATCGGCCGCCGCTCTTTTGGAAAAGGGCTGGTTCAGGAACAGATGAACCTTCGCGATGGTTCGGCAATACGGCTTACTGTGGCACGATACTATACTCCAACGGGTCGCAGTATACAAAAACCATATGAAAATGGTGATGATGAGTATTTCATGGAGTTTTACCGGCGTATTTTGAGCGGTGAACTCACAAGCCCCGACAGCATTCACTTCAACGACACTTTGCGCTTCACAACTCCCGCAGGGCGAATTGTTTTTGGCGGAGGCGGTATTATGCCCGATGTTTTTGTTGCAGCCGATTCTGATCCGCTGCTTCAATATTATTTTACCGTCATGAACAAGGGATTAATACATCGTTTTGCATTCGACTATACCGACGCTAACCGTGAACGCCTTACACGGATAGGAGATGCAGCACAGTTCGCGAAGCAATTCAATGTTACGGACGCTATGATTGCTGAGTTTGTAAACTTTGCAACAGAAAGTGGCGTAAAAACGGATATTCGAATTACTGAGGCGTCGAAAAAAGAAATTGCCCATCAGATCAAAGCATTCATAGCCCGCAATTTATATGGCGAAGTGGGTTTCTTTCCGATTTTCCTGCAAACCGACTTAACGTTTCAAACAGCGCTGGAAAAAATCAGACAATGGCCTTTGGGCGAACCTGTTCCTCTTTCGTTGATTGAACAAAAACAGAATCGGTAAGCTTAAGCATTATCTTGCTTGCTGTTATCTATTCAACAGTTACTGCTTTTGCCAGGTTTCTGGGCTGGTCAACATTGCAGCCACGCAAAACTGCTATGTGATATGCAAGTAGTTGAAGAGGAATGGTGGATACCAGCGGAGACAGCAACTCATCGGTTTCAGGAACCGTGATAACATAGTCGGCATTGTTTTGTATTACAGTATCGCCCTGGGTCGCAATAGCAATCACTATACCCTTTCGTGCTTTGACCTCTTGTATGTTGGAAATCACCTTTTCATAAATAGTTCTGTTTGTTGCAATAACTACAACAGGCATATTTTCATCAATCAGAGCAATGGGTCCGTGCTTCATTTCGGCTGCAGGGTAGCCTTCGGCATGAATATATGAGATTTCTTTAAGTTTAAGCGCTCCTTCAAGAGCTACCGGAAAGTTGATGCCGCGCCCAAGATATAGTGCATTGGTGACGTGTTGGAATTTTTGGGCAAGTTTATAGATATCGTCATTACTTTCAAGCGCTTTCTGCACTTTTGCAGGAATCTCTTCAATTTGCCAGAGCATGCTTTGATAGCGCGACATGGTGATAGTTCCTCGCTTATAGGCCAAACGTAATGCTAGCATAGCGAGTACTACAACTTGTGCGGTGAAAGCTTTCGTAGAGGCAACACCAATTTCCGGACCGGCATGGGTATAAGTACCGGCATGTGTAACACGCGATATTGAAGAGCCTACAACATTACAAATGCCAATAACTGTGGCGCCTTTCGACTTTGCCAAATCAATGGCAGCGAGAGTATCGGCAGTTTCGCCAGATTGCGAAATAGCCAATACAACGTCATTTTCGAAAATCAATGGGTTACGGTAACGGAATTCGGAAGCATACTCAACCTCCACCGGAATACGCGCCAATTCTTCTATCATGTGTTCCCCCGTAAGACCAGCATGCCACGATGTTCCGCAGGCTACAATTATGATTCGACGTGCGTTTATGAGTTTTTCTTCATAATCAAGAATTCCACCTAATGATACTACGCCTTCGTTTACTCGAAGCCGTCCTCTTATGCTGTCGCGCAGGGAGTTTGGCTGCTCAAAAATCTCCTTAAGCATGAAATAGTCATATCCTCCCTTTTCTAGCTCAGATAGGTTCATTAGGAGTTTTTCAACGTAAGGGGTTACTTTGATTTGACTTGTTGTTATGATATTCAGTTTTTCGCCCCGCTGCATAATGGCAATTTCTTCATCATTCAGGTATACGACCTCCTTTGTGTATTCCACGATTGGAGCTGCGTCGGATGCAATAAAAAACTCATCTTCGCCAAGCCCGATCACAAGGGGACTGCTCCTTCGGGCAGCAACCAGCATATCAGGATGATTCTTTGAGATAATAACTATGGCATATGCGCCAACCACCTGGTTTAAGGCAATTCTTAGTGCCTCAACCAGGTCAACCTTCATGTTGGTCATAACATCCTCAACCAGATGAATTAACACTTCGGTATCGGTATTGCTCTGAAAAACGAAGCCTCTTGAAATAAGTTCTTTTTTCAGCAATGCATAGTTTTCGATTATCCCGTTATGGATAATTGCAAGGTTGTGGTTTTGAGAGAAGTGAGGATGTGCGTTTACATCATTCGGCTCTCCATGAGTAGCCCATCGGGTGTGCCCAATGCCAACAGTACCGCATGTTATTTTTCCTTCTATCAGTTTTTCCAGATCCGATACCCTTCCTTTACTTTTATAAAGATGCAGGTCGCCATCAAGAAGCACAACACCGGCGCTGTCGTAGCCCCGGTATTCGAGCCGTTTTAACCCTTTGATTAACAAGGGATATGCCTCGCGATATCCAATATAGCCAACTATTCCACACATGGTATCAGAGTTTGGTGAGTTGAAACGCAAATATACAACATCATTGAGTATTTTATTTGCTAATAACACAGTTTTGAACTGTAAAACACAATCAACAACTGTTATTTAATGAAAATGTTTGCGGAAGTAATATGTTCAACAACAACTTCAGGTAAAGCATCTGCCACCTTGCTAATTTGCAATGGTGTAAGTTACAATAAGTTGAATTGGTTTTGTTCCGTGATCCGGACCGTTTAGAATGAGCCGTTGTGAATTAAATGAAGCGCCTGGAATCAAGAGATATAGCCCGTAATCGGGAGTAGCCGGATTCAAAATACGTTGCTGGATGTAACGTGTGATCCTAAGGCTGTACTCGTCAGTTTCGTTATCAAAAAAGCCGCCAAAATATCTGTCGCCCAATGGTTCAAGCTGATCAACAATCACGGTATATTTTCCTTGGTTGTCCAAGCCTTTTGCAACAACAATCCGCTGCGGAACGGAGAGATCGCTATCATCGTCAAACTCGGGCAGCACCAGCCTGGCTTCATTCACAACAATGTTTCCCTGTTCTGCAAAACGAGTTAAAAAAGGAAACCTGATTCTTGCAATTGTACCAGACAGGGGTTTAAGATAGATTTTCTGCTGACCAAGCATAGTGTCGCCATCAATAACCTGCTGCCGGAACAAAGGATCTGCCTGTGAAAAGCCATGGTGATTGTAGTTGTTGAATCTGGCGGTTGCAGCATTTATGATAAAGTCGTATTTCAACGAATCCTCAGACTCATTTCGAAAGTGAATGGTAAGCCCGGTTAAAGGCGATATCATATCGAAGCTTATCAGAGCGCCTTGCCCGGATGCGCTGGCTGGGCTGGCAGTAATGTATAATCCTTTAAAAAACTCTCTGAATTTATCGTTTGTCTGGAATCTGTCGCCAGGACCTTGCAAAAGTCGTTGCGAAAGGTTATTGTTCAGGGGAATTCTCAAGTGTGGCGCACGCCGCACTGTACCCACTATTACGCTATCTTCAACATTTGGGACAAAAGTGTATTGGCCCAATAGATTATCATCGAATACACCCACCGTTTGGTTGGAGAAATATGTGCTATCAATATGAATATTTTCGCTTAATTCGAATACGGAAAACGTTAGCGCCGATGCTGAGTCGCCATATAAACCACTGTAAGCCAATGTTAGAAAAGCAGAGTCAATCACTGCTCCTATTCCAAAGTTAAGATGCACAGCACTAAGCCGTAGCTCGGAATATAGACTTGCTGTAGTAATTCCAACCACGGGGTCGTAAAAACTGCCAAGCACCCCGGTTCTTAAATCATCGGTACGAATCGAATCTTCAAGTATAGTGTAGGCTACTATGGAGATTGTATCAGTTTTCAGTACAAGCATTTTTTCATCTGCCGGCTGAAGATCAAGGCCAATCTCATCGGCCTGATAGGTGCAGGAGGCTATAAACAGAACCATTGCTACCAAAATAAAGTTTAAGCCACCAGATTTGTAGGTTAGAGTATTCAATTTGGTTAGAATTTGACCCTCACTAGGAGGATATTAATAGTCAACAGCTTCTTTAACAAATATTTTGTCGTAAAACTCATTAAAGGCTTCAATAAACGTCTCATTCGAATGATAGTCCATACATGGTTTCTCGGATTCGCGAATGTATTGAGCCAAGTCGGCATTAATTTCAGGATGACCTATTGCCAAGGCATCGGAAAAATCAACTGCCGCCTTCATGAGGTTAACGAAAGTTGGCTTTTTATAGTGTTTAAGGTGTTTGTTTGCGATGCCATCAAACTTAAGTTTGGCTATGAGGTCTTTACTTAATGCTTCTTCAAAATCGTCGTTGTAGAACGACGTGATAATTTTCGATTCAGCAAAAAGCGGATTTTCTGAGTAATATGTTTTTACATACAGTGGAACAAGACACGACATCCACCCATGGCAGTGGATAATATCAGGTGCCCAGCCAAGCTTCTTAACTGTTTCAAGAACACCACGCGAATAGAATATTGCTCTTTCATCGTTATCCCTGAAAAATTTACCGGTCTTATCCCTAAAAATGAACTTGCGATGAAAATAATCCTCATTATCAATGAAATACACCTGCATGCGAGCCGATTGGATTGAAGCAACCTTGATTATGAGTGGATGATCGTTGTCGTTAATGATCAGGTTCATTCCCGATAGGCGGATAACTTCGTGAAGCTGGTTGCGCCTCTCGTTGATGTTTCCAAATCGAGGCATGAAGGTTCTGATCTCCCTCCCGCGCTCCTGAGTGGCTTGCGGCAGGTACCTTGTAACATATCCTATGTGGCTGTCTTTAAGATATGGCATTATGTCCTGCGATACATAAAGAACTTTGACTTTTTCCATGAACCGGTAGTTTGTCAATTTAATCAAAGTGCAAAATTAATAAAAAAAAGGCATTATTTTCTATTTAGCAAGAAGTTCGCGTATTATTGTAGAGTATGAAGATTAAGCTCTTATTCCTGATTTACCATTATAATGGCTTTGCTTATTTTTGCCGCCGTCAGAATAACTTTTACATCTACTAACTCTGCTGTATTTTTTAACCGTGCTATTTTCAAACAATCATTAGTTAATGGACAAAATCACCAGGCATCCCATTCTTGAAATCCGAACAGGCGAAAAACATTCATTTCGGTTCAGCAACCAAACTATCGAATGCGAAAAAGGGTTCACTATTGCTGCTGCATTGCACCAGGCAGGATTTCCGGTTCACAGCCACAGTCTGAAGAATCGTGAACGAAGCCTCGAATGTGGTATCGGGAAATGTGGTGCCTGCGAAATGCTGGTTGACGGTCAGATAAAACGCATCTGTATTGCAACTGTTGATAAAATAAAAGAGGTTAAAGAAGTTCCTATTGACTATTCGCCTCCCATTTTTAAATACAAGCAGGATGCTCCTATATTGATATACAAGACTCAGGTAGCAATTATTGGCGCAGGACCTGCAGGATTGGCGGCCAGGATGGAACTCAATAAATATGGAGTTGAGAACATCGTGATAGATAACGGCGATCAGATCGGCGGTCAGTTCACGATGCAAACACACCAATTCTTTTTTTTCGAAAAAGAAAGGAAGTTTGGCGGCATGCGTGGTTTTGATATCGCTAAAACACTGGCTGGCGAAAATCATGAAGGCATCTTCCTGAACTCTACTGTTTGGGACATACTCGAAGGCAAACGGCTCGCGGTGAAAAACTTACGAACCGATGAAATCTATTACGTTGACGCCGATTACCTCGTGATTGCCACAGGCGCAATCCCTTTTATGCCAACCTTTGAGAACGACGATCTGCCAGGAGTATATACCGCTGCAGTAGTGCAGAAGATGATGAACAACGAGTTCACGCTACTCGGAAAGAATATTCTCACAGTAGGAGCCGGCAACATCGGCTACCTAACATCTTATCAGTTGATGCAGGCTGGGGCAAAAGTGAAAGCTATTCTCGAAGCCCAACCTTTCGAAGGCGGATTCCCTGTGCAAGCCCACCGGGTTCGAAGGCTCGGCATTCCAATACTTTTATCGCATATCCTTTTAAAAGCTATTCCCAATAAAAAGCGCAATGGAATAACCGGAGCTATTATTGCAGAATGTAAAAATTTTCAACCTGTTGCCGGAACTGAAAAAATTATCGAAGGCATTGATGCTATCAACATTTGCACTGGTCTTGTTCCCGACGACCAGTTATTGATCAAAGGCAACGACATCTTTGGCCGTAAATGCATTGGTGCAGGCGATGCAATCCGCATCGGAGAAGGGACTTCAGCAGTGTTGCGCGGTAAACAGACTGCTTTGGAGATACTTATGGATATGAATGAGGCTGTTGAATATGATGAATACCTTACGATTTCTAAGGAATACATTGATTCGCAGCAACATCCCGTTAAGGTTGTACCACAACCATACCTGCCTAATCCTGAACGGATGAATTCAAAACCTTACGTTCAGATTGACTGCCTTTACGGCTTTGCTTGTAATCCCTGCGAGTTTGCCTGCCCTCATGGCGCCATCACAAAAACAAGTACGAGTACCATCCCTGAAATTGACTTCGAAAAATGCATTGGATGCATGGATTGCGTGTATCAATGCCCCGGCCTTGCAATTTTTGGATACAACCTGAAAAAACAATTGCTTTTCTTACCCATCGAGTATTTTGTTGACGAAAAAACAGAGGTTTTTCTTGTTGATAACAATGGAAAAATTCAAGGTGAGGGTGTTGTGGAAAAAATTTTAAAAAAACCAAATAAAACTAACATAGCTCGGATAAGATCACTAAGCGTGCAAGGTGAAGACCTTAACAAAATAACAGGGTTTGTGGCAAAGAGCGATTACCCGGAAGAGCTTAAATTAACCAAAACCACTTACAAACAAGAGGAGGACGTGTATGTTTGTCATTGCGACGATGTAACCTTGCACGAAATCCTTGAGGTAATAAACGACCGCAAGTTTATTTCAGTTGATGAAGTTAAGCATACCACGCGTTTGGGAATGGGCGCTTGCCGGGGAAAACGGTGTATCAAACGTCTTAAACAAACTCTTGCAGGAACCGGGATTTCTATAGTTGGCGAACCTACTCCACGCGGCCCGCTATCTAACCAGGTTCTTCTGGGAGAACTTTATCCCCGCCCGGTTTCCGATAAAATTATCACGAACCACACCATCAAAAAAATAAAAAAAATCGAGGTTCAAACATTTATTGCCGGTGGCGGTATTGCCGGAAGTGCATTGTTCCGGTACATGGCCGAGCAGGGCATGAATCCAACTCTTATCAATTTTGGCCGTGGTGCATCTTGGCGTAATATTGCAGCCGGCCGACCCAACTTCAGCCTGCCAGAACTCTCTGATATTGCCCGACATAACCTTGATATCTTTAGAGAGTTGCATACAATCAGCGATATTGATTTTCTTCCGATCCGATATGTAACCTTCGCACACGACGAAAACATGTTCACCGCTCTTGAATCCTCTATGGCATGGTCGAATGCACGAATGATATACCCTAAGGACTTTCGGAAAGTAATCTCCCCATACATCAATAACAACATTAAAAACTACATTTCTGCATTAGTAACCGAAGAATGCTGGCAAGCTTCGCCAGGGAAAGTAGTTGATCTGATCCGTCGGATTGGAATTAAAAACGGCGGTAAAGTGCTCGAAGATTGCCGTTTAATTGACCTCACACGAACTAGCAATGGCTGTATTGCACTGGTTCAGAACCATGAAAAGGAGTATATTGAGTTCCACACTCAGCATTTCGTAAATGCATTAGGCCCTGAAGGGGCACAATTCGCAAGTAAACTTGGCTATGAAACAGGCCTGTATCCAGTAAAACATCAGGCATTTATCACTAGGCGGCTACCCATGATGGGCATTAACGGCACACCATTGCCGATGATGATCGATCGCCGTCATTACAAAGGTTTTACGGCTGTTTACGGTCAACAACTTGCCGAAACTGGCCAGGTTATAGGGTGTGCCTCACCTGCTATTGAGCCTATGGAAACCGACAAAAACCTGAAAATAAACTCTAAGGAATTCATCGAGATAATTGCCGAAGTATTCACCGATTGGATTCCAAGCCTCTCTTCGGCGGGGTTTCAGGCTGTTTGGGCAGGTTATTATGTTGAACCTCGCATGGTTCTGGATGTTGATGCCGGATTGTTTATCGGCTTGCGAGGGCAAGGCTTCATGCTGGGCCAATACCTTGCAAAACTGTATGTTGACAAGTTAGCAGGCAAAACCGTTCCGGATTACTTCAGCCGAATGAACCTCCAGGGCGATGGGTTGCTGGAAAAGGCGTTTAAATAAAAGCCTTGAAGTGGCGATATTGAATATGCCAATAAGTGGGAAGGCGCTGGTTCAGAGGTCAGAAAACAATTTTGTTCTTTTTTCATCCGGCTATGGTATATTTATCCCGAATTAATCAAGAAGCAGAAAATCGCTTATCGAAGAAAAAGACGGTACCCTTCATGCTTATGAATTCAAATGGGGTAAAAAAGCAAACCCGCGGCTGCCTGTAACTTGTTCAAATGCATATTCTAACCATACTTACGAGGTAATTGCGCCCGATAATTACGGTTCTTTCCTGAAGCAACAGGCTTAATAGAATTATTACGCATATAACCGCAAAATCTTATAAAAATTTTCCGGCTATAAGCGGAAAGAGATGACTACCATTAGCTGAGCGAAATACAGGAGGCTGCCTGGAAGCTATATTTCTACACCGAACCACATTAATCCTTTGCCATTCAGAAGAATATTTCTAATTTTGCGCCCCTTAATATTCAGGGAACACAACCGGTGAATCACAAAAGGCAGTTTATTATTTCGTTCGGCGGGTTAAAGATTGGCAATCACCGTTTTAATTTCGAAATTGATGATCAATTTTTCGAACCGCTCGATTATTCTGAGATCCGCCACGGAAAACTGAGTGTTGAACTGCTGTTAGACAGGCAGAGCCAGTTGCTTCATTTTAAGTTCGACATTAAGGGAACTGTAGAAGTAACCTGCGACCGCTGCCTTGGGCAGTTTTCAATCCCTATTAATGGTTCAAATGTTCTTTTTGTGAAATTCGGCAAGGAGTACTCCGAAGAGAGCCACGAACTTGTAGTGATCCCGGAAACACAAACTCAGATTAATCTAATGCACTACGTTTATGAGTTTATAACACTGCTTGTGCCTTACCGGCATGTTCACCCTGGCGATGATAATTCAGCTACAGGGTGCGACCCGGCAGTGATCCGGAAACTTATCGATCTCTCTTCGAACCATAAACCTGATCCCCGCTGGGACGATTTAAAGAAATTAAAATCTAATAAATAACTAATTCCATTTGTTATGGCACATCCAAAGCGAAAAATTTCGAAAACCCGCCGCGATAAAAGAAGAACACATTACAAAGCAGTGGCCCCAACTATCATTGTTTGTTCGAACTGCAGTGCACCAGTACTCTATCATAGAGTTTGTCCGGAGTGTGGCTTCTATAAAGGTAAGCTTGCTATTGTGAAAGCCGCAACCGCTTGATGCACACAAATTGTGACGGCACTCCTTTTCAATCAATTATTTTTCTCAACTCTATGTGCTTGAAAGAAGTATCGATCCTTAACCTTCAAGACTCCCGTTGCCGTATCTTTTGTATCAGTAACCGGCGTGTTCATATCTTCAATCTGCCAGGAACAGGAAAATAAAGCATTCAATGACCAAAATCAGAGCTGCAATCACAGGCATCGGCGCCAACGTTCCCGACTATATCCTTACCAATGAAGAATTGAGCCGAATGGTAGACACGTCGGACGATTGGATTATGCCCCGCATCGGAATCCGTGAACGGCGAATTATTCGCGAACCAGGGAAGGGGACATCCGAGGTAGGACACAAAGCTGTAAAACAACTTCTCGAAAAAACTGCAACGCATCCTTCGGAAGTTGATATGGTGATTTGCGCCACCGTAACGCCTGATATGCCATTTCCCGCAACAGCAAACATAATCAGCGACTTATGCGGTATTCAGAGAGCATTCAGTTACGACCTGAATGCGGGCTGTTCAGGATTTTTATACGCACTGGCTACTGCGTCAAAGTTTGTTGAATCGGGGTCGCACAAGAAAGTTGTAGTGCTTGGCGCCGAAAAAATGTCCTCTATTGTTGATTATACCGACCGTGCTACCTGTCCTATTTTTGGCGATGGAGCAGGGGCCGTGCTGATTGAGCCTACAATGGAGGATGTTGGTATAATCGACAGTATTCTTCAATCCGATGGGATTGGCAGAATACATCTACATCAGAAAGCCGGAGGATCGGTAAAACCTGCCTCGCACGAAACTGTAGATGCCAGGGAACATTTTATTTATCAGGAGGGGCAGGCAGTGTTCAAATGGGCAGTATCAAAAATGGCCGATGCAGCAACTGATATCATGAAAAAGAACAAGCTTTCAACAAACGACCTGCATTGGCTGGTTCCCCATCAAGCTAATATGCGGATCATTGAAGCCACTGCCCAGCGCATGAAACTCGACAAAAGCAAAGTGATGATAAACATAGAAAAGTACGGCAATACAACCGCTGCTACATTACCACTGTGCCTCTGGGAATGGGAATCAAAACTACACAAAGGCGATAACATCATTCTTACAACTTTCGGTGCAGGGTTCACCTGGGGGGCAATGTACCTGAAATGGGCATATTGATTTGCGACCCAAATCTTGATCAGAAACGAACCGCCTCCCACCTTCCAAAACTGAATACCATCAATTCGTTTATTCCAGCCGACTTTATAACATCAAGAGCATGGGGATAGCCTTTTGCAAGTTCTTCGGGAGAATGAGCATCAGAACTCAATGTTACCGGGATTTCAAGCTCTTTGATCCTTTTCAGCGTTGTAAGATTAGGATAAAGTTCTTTGCTGCGACTTTTATATATACCGCGGGTGTTTACTTCGACGATACAGCCATGCGTTTTTACAATTTCAAGCGTTTCAAATAGCAACTCAAGATACCATCGGTCGCTCACACTGAAATATCTCTCCTGGTTGTGCATTTTTATTTTGTCGATATGGGCAATCACATCAGGTTTTTGTTCGGCTACCATCCTGTTCATCTGATTGAAATAGGTTCGCAAAGCAAGCTCTATATCTCCATTAAAGTATGTGCGTAAGCCCTCATCGAAGATGTTTTTGTTATGCCCGTTGATAAACCACAGATCTTCATTGCCCGGAGTTACAAGCAAGTGTACACCTCCAATCACATAATCGAGTGATGCCCTGGCTTTCCAATATCCAAAATCTTCAATAACTCCCGGAATGTAATCTATTTCCATCGAAAGATACACCTCCAATTGTCCGGCATATTTATAACTCAGGGAGCGAATTGTTTGAGTGTAGATATCTACGTTTTTATGATTAAGGGCGAACTTGCTCTCGAACGGCAAGGGTGCATGGCTTGAGAATCCAAGCACTGAGAATCCTTTCTCTAAGGCTACCTGAACATAATCTTCGGGCGGAGAGCTTCCATCGCAAAAATTTGAGTGGGTGTGAAGGTTAAACAAGTTCATCGGCGGGTGGTAATTTTATAGAGTTTGTCGGATCGTCGTACGTTTTGCCCGACTGGAATAGAACAGATATCTCCTTTAAAGGTTTTCTTAACAGGTAGCTCCTCCAGCCGTATTTCATCAATAGTTCCTTCAATAACACCAGTTGTGGGTCCCAGGATAACATAGTTATCTCCCACACAAAGATCGCCGGCCTCGAGGGTAAGTTCAGCAACGCCGATATTGGCAAAATAGTTAGTTATTTTGCCAACATAGGATTTCTTCTGTGAGGATTTTGAACCATAAACATCGGTCCATTCCGCTATAGTTTTGCCAAGGTAATATCCTTCCCAGTATCCGCGGTTGTATACCTGGTTCAACCTCTGTTTCCACTGCTCAACTTTTTCAGGAGTATAGGTTCCGGCAAGAATATTATCGGCAGCTTCGCGATAGCACTGAGTAGCGGTTTTCACATATTCGGGCGGGCGACCTCGGCCTTCAATTTTCAATATCTTTACTCCTGCTCCGATTATTTTATCTAAAAATTCAATAGTTCTCAAATCCTTGGGCGATAAAATATAATGGTTATTGAGCTTCAGGTCTACTTCATCATCGTAGTCGCGAATGCGGAATTTACGTCGGCATGGCTGATAGCAAGCGCCCCGATTTGCCGATTTGTTAAATATATCCTGGCTTATGTAGCATTTCCCGGAAACGGCCATACACATGGCCCCATGCACGAAAAGTTCAACGGAAACAAGTTTTCCTGATGGGCCGGTTATGTTTTCCTCTTCAATTTTTTGGGTTATAAACGCCACCTGTTCAAGATCAAGCTCACGGGCTAATACAATCACATCGGCATATCGGCTGTAGAATTTCGCTGCTTGCAGGTTGCTTATGTTGCATTGAGTTGAAATATGCAGTTCAACTCCCCGCTGGTAAGCATACTCCATTACGGCAATATCAGAGGCAATGATGGCGCTCACACCGTTTTCATAAGCCGCTTCAACAAGCCGTTGCATATATTCTGTTTCGCCGTCATAAATCACCGTGTTCACTGTAAGATAGCTGCGGATGTTGTGCTTTCGGCATAACGACGTGATGTTTGCAAGATCGTCGAGTCCAAAGTTCATCGAAGAACGTGCCCGCATGTTTAGTGTACCAACTCCGAAATAGATTGAATCAGCTCCTCCCTGTATGGCGGCCATCAGACTCTCGTATGAACCGACCGGCGACATTATTTCAATTGAGTGGGGTTTGCCTTTCATCTGTCTGGTTTTAATCTGGTATCTTTATTGTTATAAATAATGTTACGACCCAAAATCTGCATCCATCACATAAGACAAATCAGGCAAAGCTTGTTATGACGCAATAACAAAGAATTCTTTTAGCCTTGCCGAAAACTGTTACCTCAGTTTTATTCCCAATTCGTTCAGTTGTGCCTCCGAAATTGCTGATGGCGAATCAATCATCACATCTCTGGCTGCGTTGTTTTTAGGGAAGGCGATGAAATCACGGATTGATTCGCTACCACCAAACAGTGAGCATAGCCTGTCGAATCCAAAAGCTATACCTCCATGAGGAGGCGCTCCGAACTCAAAGGCATTCATCAGGAATCCGAATTGTGCGCGTGCTTCTTCATCTGAGAAACCGAGAATTCTCAATAGTTTATACTGTAGTTCTTTGTTATGGATTCTTATTGAGCCGCCTCCTACTTCCACACCGTTGATAACCAGGTCGTAGGCGTTGGCTCGCACATCGCCGGGGTGGGTATCGAGAAGGTGGATGTCTTCCGGTTTTGGAGATGTAAATGGATGGTGCATGGCATAGAAACGTTGAGCCTCGGCGTCCCACTCAAGTAGTGGAAAATCGAAAACCCACAATGGTTTGTAAACATCCGGATTCCGCAGTCCGAGCTGATTACCCATTTCAAGACGGAGCTCATTGAGTTGTTTTCGTGTTTTAGAGGCTGCCCCACATAGGATCAATATCAAATCGCCGGGATTAGCCTTGAATGCTTCAGCCCACTTTCTTAGGTCTTCGGGCGAATAGAATTTATCAACCGAAGATTTCAGTGTTCCGTCGTCGTTGCAACGAAGGTAAATAAGACCTCCGGCTCCAATCTGCGGCTTTTTTACAAATTCTGTTAGCTCATCAAGTTGTTTGCGAGTGTATCCGGCACAACCCTTGGCGTTAAATCCAACAACAAGTTGAGCATCATCATACAATTTGAATCCTTTCCCTTTTACGATATCCGTAATTTCAACGAAGGTCATATCAAAACGGATGTCGGGTTTGTCGCTGCCATATATCTTAATGGCATCGTTGTAGGCTAAGCGTGGAATTTTTTCGACCTTAATCCCTTTCACCTTATCGAACAAATAAGCTATCAGGCCTTCAAAGGTGTTGAAGATATCTTCCTGAGTCACAAACGACATCTCACAGTCAATTTGTGTGAATTCGGGCTGCCGGTCGGCGCGTAGGTCTTCATCGCGGAAACACTTTACAATCTGAAAATAGCGGTCGAATCCGGCAACCATTAAAAGTTGCTTGAATGTTTGCGGTGATTGTGGTAAGGCGTAAAATTCGCCGAGGTTCACACGAGAAGGAACAATGTAATCGCGGGCGCCTTCCGGTGTGCTTTTAATCAGAACTGGCGTTTCGATTTCGATGAAATGCTGGCTATCCATGTAGCTCCTTGTTTCGATGGCCATGCGGTGTCGTAGCTCGATGTTTCGCTTCACTACGTTTCGGCGAAGATCGAGGTAACGGTACTTCATGCGAAGCTCATCGCCGCCGTCGGTGTTGTCTTCAATTGTAAATGGCGGCGTTTGGGATTCATTCAGTATTTCGAATGACTCAACCATTATCTCAATATCGCCTGTTGCAATCTTTGGGTTTTTATTACTACGTTCTGCAACAGTTCCATTAGCTTGAATCACAAACTCACGTCCTAATCCGCGGGCTTTTTCGCATAGTAGTTTGTTGATTTCCATGTTGAAAACAAGTTGGGTAATGCCGTAGCGGTCGCGTAGATCGATGAATGTCATCCAACCAAGATCGCGGGAGCGTTGCACCCATCCGCAAAGAGATACTCGTTTCCCGGAATCAGCTAATTTAAGCTCGCCGCAATTATGTGTACGTAACATATTTCAAGGATTTTAGGCTGCGAAATTACCTAAATAGAGGTTCTTATTACAGTGCAATAAAACCATTTGTGTTAATCCCATTCCTATTCAAACAAAAACAATCCATCAATGTGAACGATTTTAGCTCATAACCATGCAAACAAATTGCTTTCGATAACGAAAAATATATCAAAGTGGGAAAGAAGTTAAGCTCTGTTTATTGGCAGATGATTGTTTTTTCTATCTTGCAGCCTAAAAATTTATACGCCTTGATCTTCGGAATTGGTACCGATATTATTGAAGTTGAGCGCATTGAGAAGCAGCTCGGATCAGTTCGTGGGCTACGGGAAAAGCTTTTTACCCCTGGCGAAATAGCATATTGCGAACCTAAGCGGAATAAAGCACAACATTATGCTGCCCGTTTTGCTGCCAAGGAGGCTTTTCTGAAAGCTATCGGAACAGGATGGAGAGACGGACTTCAATTCAATGAGATAGAAGTCTCAAACGACGAGCTTGGAAAACCTACACTGGTATTGTATGGCAAAACACGCGAATTTGTTGATAGTATCCATATCACAAACATTCAGGTATCACTGTCGCACATCCGCGATATGGTGAATGCCATAGTTATTGTTGAAAAATGAATTTATTACACACTTAAAGCAGAGCATACTGCTAAAACGGTGAGATGTGTCTGATAAAAAGGTCTTATCAATCCAACAAATAAACTAACAACTATGTCGAATATCCGCTCTTACGAAGAAAGACTAAACAACTTTTCATGGTCAATAGCCGAGAAAGAGCTCGGTTACACCCCAGGCAACGTAATTAACATCGGCTGGTATTGCTCCGATCGTATTTGCCAATTGGGCAAAGCTGATAAGTATGCATTGTTGTGGGAGAATGCCATGGGCATCGAAAAAAAATATACATACAACGATGTTCGGCTTGCTTCAAACACTATAGGTCAGTTTTTGAGAACCCTTGGCGTACAGCCCGAAGAAAGGGTGTGTCTCTTCCTCGACCGAATTCCCGAACTCTACCTGGGGTTCTTGGGAATCCTGAAGATTGGAGCTATTGCCCAACCGCTTTTTTCCGCATTTGGTGAAGAGTCGCTATTTGTGCGCCTCGATAATGCTGAAACAACTGCCATTATCACCCAACGCAAACATGTAGGCAAGGTTCGCAAGATTATAAACAAGATGCCTTACCTGAAGCACATTATTATTGTTGATCACGATGGGAAAAAGCAACTTCTGGAGCGCGAAGTAGCCTTTTCGCTCGAAGAAACAACTCCTGTAGAGCATTTTGAGATTCATCCAACTCTCGCAGAATCGCCATCGGTGCTGCACTACACATCAGGAACTACCGGGCAGCCCAAAGGCGTGAAACATGTTCATTACTCGCTCATCTCACAATATCTCACAAGCAAATGGGTGCTTGATCTGCAGGAAGATGACATCTATTGGTGTACTGCTGATCCCGGCTGGGTTACCGGTACTTCATACGGAATCATAGGCGCATTCAGTAATGGTGTAACCCAATGTGTGCTTGAAGCCGGATTCTCAGCCGAGGCATGGTACCGTTTTATCGAAAAATACCGCATCTCTATGTGGTATTCGGCACCAACAGCCATCCGTTCGCTTATGAAAGCCGGCGAAGAGATAGTTAAGCAATTTGATCTTTCCTCGCTCCGACACCTTGCAAGCGTGGGGGAACCTCTCAACGCTGAAGCGGTAATATGGTCGCAGAAGGTTTTCGGGATACCTTTCTATGATACCTTCTGGCAAACCGAAACCGGCTCGCACATGATATGCAACTACCCGGGAATGAAAATTAAGCCCGGTAGCATGGGTATGCCGTTTCCAGGTATCACCGGCGCGGTGTTAAATGCAAAAACCTATGAGCCAATCACTGAACCCGGCGTTATAGGTCTGATTGGCTTTCGCCCCAACTGGCCTGCAGTTATGCGTGGCTACTGGAATAACGAGGAAACATTTAGGAAGAAATTCCAAAACGGCTGGTACCTGTCGGGCGATCGCGCCAAGCTCGACCAGGATGGTTACTATTGGTTTGTTGGACGCGACGACGATGTTATTAACACAGGCGGACACCTTGTAAGTCCTTTCGAAGTAGAGTCGGCATTGCTGGAACATGAGGCGGTTGCCGAATCAGCAGTAGTAAGTAAACCCGATGTGATAAACATGGAAGTAGTGAAAGCATTTGTAAGCCTCAAACCCGGATTCGAAGCAAACAGCGACACTGAGCTCCTGATTATGAACTTTATCAGGAAAAAACTTTCGCCACTCGCAATGCCACAGGAAATTGAGTTCATTGATAAACTACCCAAAACCCGCAGTGGAAAAATTATGCGCCGCATCCTCCACGCTAAAGAATGGGGCGGCGAAATTGGAGATACCTCTACCTTGGAGGATGATTAGATGTGTGGCTGTGATTGCTTCCACAAAAACTTGATCACAAAACAACAACAACAACACTGTATCACAAAAAATCAATCTATTACTAACCTTAATAAATAAAGAAAAATGGACGAAATGAAAGACATCGTACTGCAGTACGTAATTGATGAGTATCTTGAAGACCCGGATGAAGAAATTACTTACGACACACCACTGATTTCCGGCGGAATAGTAGACTCTTTCTCAATGGTTTCGCTTAAGCGGTTTCTTGAGAACAAATACAAGATCTCCATTCCCGACGACAAAGCAACACCCGAAGCATTCGATTCGGTGAACAAGATTGTTCGGCTTGTAAATGAATTTTTAAAATGATAACCACCTGAGCTATCCGAAATTAGCCAAACAGAACCACTGGGTTGTTGCTTGCCAATATTTCCATGTTTTTCGGTGCGATCCCTTACTTGGATAAATGCCTGAAAACGGGTTCCTGAAGCAATCAGGATATTCTCAGCCAAAAGATAATAAAAATGGCTTACAGTAATAAAACAAGAGGTAATTACCAGCAAACATTAAACGAATTAAAGGATGCTGGACTATTCAAAGTAGAGCGGTTTATCCACTCCTCACAGGCTGCGGATATAGAGGTAGAATTTCCTGCCGGCTCATCGCTTAAAAAGGTTATAAACATCTGTGCCAACAACTACCTTGGCCTTTCAAGTCATCCGGAAGTGGTTAAAGCTGCTCATGATGGGCTTGATAGCCGTGGATATGGCATGTCGTCGGTTCGATTCATTTGCGGAACTCAAGACATTCACAAAGAGCTGGAAAGGAAGGTTACAGAGTTTCTTGGAACGGAAGACACGATCCTGTTTCCATCCTGCATGGATGCCAATGCAGGCGTGTTTGAAGCCGTTCTAGGCAAGGACGATGTTATGATAAGCGACAGGCTGGTTCATGCCAGCATCATTGATGGAATAAGGCTTTGCAGCGCTATGCACGATACTTTCAAGCACAGCGATATGAAACACCTCGAATCCAAATTGCAGTTGCACAGCGACAAACGTTATAAAATGGTGATTACCGATGGAGTGTTTTCAATGGACGGCGACATAGCAAAGCTCGACGAAATGGTTGAACTATGTGATAAATACGATGCCATGCTATTTGTCGACGATTCGCACGCCAGCGGTTTTATCGGAAACACCGGGCGCGGAACCCATGAATACTGCGGAGTAATGGGTAAAATGGATATTATAACAACAACTTTTGGAAAAGCCTTGGGCGGCGCATCAGGTGGCTGCGTTTCGGGCAGAAAAGAACTTGTTGAGATGTGCCGTCAAAGGGCGCGTCCTTATCTGTTTTCGAACACTATTGCCCCTGTTGTAGTTGCTGGCGTTTTGAAAGTATTGGATATCCTTTCGGCCTCAACTGAACGTCGCGACAAACTCGAACTCAACACAAAATTCTGGCGTAAAGGGCTTGATGAGGCCGGATTTGTGCTTAGAGAAGGAAATACCCCTATAGTCCCTGTGATGCTATTCAACGCCAAATTATCGCAAGATTTTTCACGCGATTTGCTCGATGAGGGTGTTTATGCTATTGGCTTCTTTTTCCCGGTGGTTCCTCAAAGTCAGGCGCGCATCAGAACTCAAATCTCAGCCGGTCACGAAATGCATCACCTCGAAAAAGCACTGGATGCATTCATTAAAATAGGCAGGAAATATAATATTCTCGGTAAAACAAAGCAGGAGATAATTGAGATGTACGGGATGTAGTCGGAAAACCAGCAAACCCGATGCCAGAAACTGGCCGCGTTTTGACTACGTTATGGTTTTGTTGCACCTGAAAAATCAGCGATTATAAGAACAAGTAAACAAAGATTTTTTGTTCTTGTAAACAAACCCTTTTCTCTACCGCTCAAAATAATACAGTTTTATTTTGCGGTTCATTATTTCAGACCTCGTTGTGTGAAGCCCAGCATATTTCGCTGTATGTATGGGGTAAATATAGATATAGTTCGGGCAATTCCCACGCAAAATGAGTATATGGTGTTTTTTGATACTACATCTGTAAATGGCAATAAGTAGATGAAACCACTAAATATGTTGACAGTTGTGCTAATAACTATATGCCATTTTAGAAAAGTTACAGATTAATTCCATGCCAAATTGCAGATCAATGTTCTTTGGTTTTGTAGTTAAATAGTTATCAGGGGGAATGCCGGCCATTTTAACAGCAACTCCCCCTGACTAACACTAACCAACCTAATTATAATTAATCACCAATTATAACCTGCTTTTCTCTGTTGTGAGCAAAAGGGTTCGGTTACAATACCTTAGATTCTATGGCTTTTCAAGATCGAAAATAGATAGTATCTGGGTTTCAGATAACACAGTGTTATAAATCCTTACTTCATCCATTTGACCATAGAAATATCCACCCCACGGCAAAGGAATGATTAAATCAACTTCATAATTGGTGGCATCGGGTGCATAAACATCAGCATCACGTCCAAACACCAGATCAAAACCGGTAACTGGATCGGCAGTTCCCGGAGTGTTGTCCCAAACCTGGGTTTTGGTTCCATCAATATAGAAAGTAGTGCTACCATTTCCGAATGTAACTGCCAGGTGATACCATTCATTTAATACCAGAGGAGGATCGGTATCGCGGTCGTATATACCCTCAGTTGTGTTGATAGTAAAGAATGACTTGTTGGTAGACTGAAGTTGAAACTTATAACCATTCCATGAGTGCAATCCCATAAAGCGATTGTTCTCTAAAGTCCCAAAAGCTTTTATCCACAATGAAATTGTGATATTTGGAGGACTCAGCGCAGGATTGTTTGGTATCAACACATAAGCTCCTTCATTAAATGAGAGTGCCTTTCCTTGGTTTCCATACCTGTCGGTAGTCCATTCCGGAAGGCCACCTCCCCACGTATCCGCACCACTTTTGAGTGTACCATGAAAAGCATTACCCGAAAAATCGGTAAGCGTAGTACCAGTACCATCATCAAAAGTCCAGTGACCAACCAGATGATCGAGTGCAATGGGAGCAACAATTGCAGCTTCAAACTCATCAATGGCCAGGTCGAGAGCTATTATTGCATCGTCAACCTGAGTTTGTGTGGCATTTGCATCATCGTACACTGCTTTTGCAAGGTTTATTTTTCCTTCAAAAACAGCTTTTGAGCCATAAGTGTACTGGCCCGCAGCGGTTCCTTCAACTGCTCCATCCAAAAGTGTCTCGGCCTGTTCAATTTTTAACTGAAGTGTGGTTTTGTCAACTTTGTCATCCTCATCTTTTTTACATCCGGTGAAGGAAATTGCAACAATTGCAGTTGCAATGATCATGAACTTCGAAAACAATTTTAACTTTTTCATAGCATTTAATTTTGGTTAATAAAAAGAGTACTGATCAATTAATATTTCTGTTGATATCGGCTTCGTTTTGTGGAATTGGAAAATAACGATGCTGATCGTAATTAAAACCCATTGCACCCAATCTATGCTGTGCGTATTCCCGCCCATACCTCATCAGGTCATAAAATCTGTGGAACTCAAATCCCAGTTCCACCCTGCGCTCATTACGGATTATTTCCCTGAGTTGGCTTTGGTTTGTAGTTGTTATTTCGGGCAGTAAATTTTCTGGTATGCTTCCATAACCTGGCAAATCAGTGTCATGGATATAACTTTCACGGGCTCTTTTTCTAATCCTGTTAAGCGGTTCAAGCGCCTCATCGCTTCGGCCCAATTCATTGAGCGCCTCCGCCGTCATTAGTAGCACCTCAGCATAGCGCATAAAAACATAGTTCAGACTCCCATTCCCTTTTATTCCTTTTGGAATCTCGCTCAAAGGCTGAAGGTGTTTCTTTTGGGTAAAACCTGTTGGCGACCAAGCGGGGTTGTATGGTTCTCCATTAAGCCATACGGATCCTTCACGCGCCAATGTATAATCAAGTCGTGGATCAGGAACACCCTCCTGGGTTACTTCAAAGGCATCAACGAAATCCTGCGTTGGTGTATTAAAAAAGTAACCGTTTTCAATTTGTGGAGCAAACCACTGGTTCAGTACATTTCCCATAAAGGGCGTCTGACCTGTGAGATGCTGAATTGCAAAAACAGTTTCAACATTGCCTTGGTGCTCAACTTCAAAATTATTACGGTAAACGGGTAATAAATCAAAATTACCTGACTGCTCCAACTGAACAATCGCATCAAGACATTCAGTGTATTTTTCACGGAACAAGTACACCTTTGCCAATAATCCCAATGCAGCAGCTTTGGTTGCGCGCCCATCTTCCACAGTAAAAGGAGGTGGAAGAGCATTAGCAGCCTCTTTCAAGTCGGTTTCTATCTGATCGTAAATTTTGCTTACGGGTGAAACCGGAACATGCAAATCATCGGCTGTGTATGCAGGCGTAGTTTTTAATGGTATTTCGCCAAAAATATTTACCAGATGAAAATAGTAATATGCTCTAAGGAATTTCGCCTCAGCAATTACTCGTTCGCGCAATGCCGGAGTGATATCAGGCCCCAGGCGATGTATCACATCATTGGCTCTGGAGATTCCTTCGTAATATCGGCGCCAAATATTCAGCAGGAATCCGTTATCGCGTGTATAAGTAAATTGGTCAATAAACTCAATTTCACTCTGGTCACCGGGGTTTCCACCTTTGATTGCATCATCGGAGGCAACATCGCCAAACACCCACAGGGAGTTCTGTATACTCGTAAATGCCATAGGTTGATAGGCTGCTGTTAATGCCAACATGGCATGATTATCGGTTTTATAAAATGTGGCGCTTGTATAAATTCCCTGCATCTCTTCATCCAGGAATTTCTGGCAGCCATTCATTACAAACAACACGCTCAGCAATAATATTATTCGTTTCATAGCTTCTGATTATGTGGTTAAAACGATAATTGTACTCCAATGTTAAAAGATCTTGCAAGCGGATAAGTCCCCCAGTCAATTCCGGCAGCAATATCGCCTTCGTTTTGCGCATTATCACTAGTGGTCATTTCAGGATCCATACCAGGATATTTTGTTAAAGTGAGCAGGTTTTGAGCTGTGAAATATACGCGCAGGTTCTTGACACCAAGCCTTCCACTTAACCCTGCGGGAATGTTATATCCCAATTGGACATTCTTAAGTCGCAGGTATGATCCATCTTCGAGGAAGCGGGTAGATGGTCTGGTGTTGTTTGCTTTAGCTGCCCAGGAAGCCCTGGGTTGTGTATTACTAGATCCCTCCCCTGTCCATCTTTCATTATAATATCGCATTGTAAGGTTAAAGGGGCGGTAAAAGCCTTCGATATCAGTGGCCACCTGATAATATATTTTGTGGCCGAAGGCTCCCTGGAAGAACAAGCCGAAGTCAAAATTCCTAAATCGGCCTGATAAATGAAGACCTGTAGTAAATTTGGGGATAGCGCTTCCAAGATGAATGCGGTCTTTTTCGTTAATAACCAAGTCGCCGTTCTGATCAACATACCGAACATCGCCCGGCCGTATGTTATCGCCATGATGAGCAGATGCATTGACAAGATCTACTTCGCGCTGATTCTGGAAGATGCCATACATTTCATAAAGGAAGAAAGAGCCGATCGGATAGCCCTCTTCAGTTCGGGTTGCAAAAACGCCGTGATCAATACGTCCTCCTAAAATTGGCGCTGCAAGTTCAAGCACTTCGTTGTGTAAATACCCAAAGTTCCCTGTAATATCAAAAACCAGTTCGCCGAAGCGGTTGCGGTAATTTAGATCGAGTTCAACACCCTGATTGAGTATTTTTCCCGCGTTGACCCAGGCTGCATCAGCAAAACCTGCAGAAGGAGGATTGGGTTCTCTCACCAGCATATTATCGGTGATCTTATAAAAATAATCAAGCGTTACATTGAATTTGCCACCCCATAAACCCAAATCTATTCCGGCATTGTATTGCACGCTTGTTTCCCATTGCAGATTCTGGTTTCCCAGCACAGAGATGGCATAACCACGGCTTGCCACACCACCAAAAGGATAATCGAAATTATAACCCACTTGGTCGGAATACGCATAATTGCCAACTTCCTGGTTGCCAATGGCTCCAAAACCGGCTCGCATCTTAAGCACATCAATATTCCTGAAACGTGTCATGAAAGCTTCCTGATCTATGCGCCATGCCGCTGAGAGTGAATAAAATGTACCCCAACGATTAACCGGGGCGAATCGTGATGAACCGTCGCGGCGTAATGTTGCAGATACCATGTATTTATTCTCGTAAGTATAATTGGCACGGCTGAAAAACGAAAGCAGGGCATAGCCCCAGTGGTTTTCTTGAACAACTGTGCTTCCCAACCCATTACCGAGCACAACAAGCTTAGGTGTTTGATCAGGAAAATCAAGCTGCGACCCGGAATGAAAAAATCCGACTCCCTTAATAGCTTCTGATCCGAAAATAGCAGAAAAATCATGTTTGCCATCGAAAACATTACTATACGATAGTACATTGCTCCATGAATAGTCCTGATCATAACCATCATTGATCACCAAACGATTCGGGTTATTGATGCGATTGTTGGTTCCCCAGGTACGGTCAAAACGTCTTTGTTGTATATTGTTATGGTTTCCGCCAAATGTTGATGTAAAAACTATATCTGGATGCAACCTGGCCTGCAGGTTTAGGTTGCCAAAAAACCGCTCCTGTTGAATATTATTCGACATATAATTCGCCAAACCCACCGGATTGTAGCCATCACCAAAAAATGCCGGGTGCGTTGGAAGATCCACATATTCACCATTTTCATCTTTGACAGGAATGGCAGGAGTGCGAAAAAAAGCATAACGCACCACACTTCCTCCGTTACCACCGAACCCATCGCCGCTGCTACCGATAACATCATTATCACTTGTGGCCACATTGATATTTGCGCCCACACTTATGGCATCAGAAACCTGGGCGTTTAGCCTTATGTTACCACTGATTCTCTCATAATTGGTTCCGATGATGATACCATCTTGATTAAAATAGTTACCTGACAATAAATATGTAATCTTCTTGTCGCCACCACTTACCGAGATATTTTGGTTTTGTATTAGACCCGTTCTGAAAATAGCCTTCAGATGATTCACATCAGGTAATGTAGCCGCCAGTTCAGAGTCAATGAGTGTGCGCCGTAGGCGGGGATTTTCGATAAAAGCATTATCGTTGTCAGCAGCCTCGTTATACATCTCAATGTACTGATCCCGGTTAGTCATTGGTGTAAGCCGGCCATGCTGTTGAAAACCAAACTGCGAATTAAACTCAACACGTGGTTCTCCTGCAGTACCTTGTCTTGTAGTGATCAGAACAACACCATTATTAGCTCGTGAACCATAAATTGCCGATGAGGCGGCATCTTTAAGAATACTGACCGATTCAATATCGTTGGGATGCAAAATACTGAGAGCATCCGCCATGGGAACACCGTCAACAATAAACAAGGGATCGTTACTGCTGCTGATTGATCCCACACCCCTGATGCGCATGTTTACTCCTTCGCCGGGCATTCCTGTATTATGAGTAATATTCACTCCGGCTGCCCTTCCTTGCAGCGCCTGGCCAAGTCCGCCAACGGGCAAGGTTATCAGATCATCGACATTAATGCTGGAAACAGCTCCTGTCAGATCAGCTTTACGTCTCACTTCATAACCTACAACAACCAACTCGCCAAGCATATGTATCTCCTCATCCATGACGATATTGATTTCGGTTTTGCCCTTCACCTCAACTTTCTGCGTCAGATAACCGATAAAGCTGAAAACTAATACTGGATTCCTGATTTCTGTTGGAATCGGGAGAATATATCTGCCATTAATTCCCGAAGTCACCCCTAATGTAGTGTTCTCAATATAAACATTCACTCCGGGGATGGTTTCGCCTCTTTCATCAGTGATTACTCCGCTCACCACGGAGGGCTGTTGCGCCATAAGTAAAGGCTGCATGAAAATAATCGCTACGAAAAGAAGAGTGTATTTAATAAACTGGGTTCTCATAGCTATGTAATTTATGTTTTTAAAACATTAGATCATGATTAAGGCAGATTAAAACCTAATTACAGTATTCCCGGCATAAACACGGTTGTTCTCGTATCTCAAATTTTTATCAGCCGGCACCTCAACGATGAGCCGTGCTGATTTGGCCGGTATTGACATTGATGTTGTGCCGGCAACATTACCCACTACAATTTTCCCTTCAAGCACATCAAAGAGATTCACAGCCTTTCCCTCATAAACATATTCGATGGTTTTATCTTCTTCGTAAGGATTGTAGATCAAGTATGTCGGAAAGGCTTCATTGCGGTAAAAATCAGTGGCCAGGCAGTCGAGGCGCAAAATTCTTTCAATATTGGTTTCCCGAATAATGGCTCCAAAAATGCCAACGTGTGCCGATCCGTACAAACTAAAAACCGATTCATCGGGTTGGCCTTTCGCCCAAAGGGGGCCGTCGCCCAGGGCTACCGGAGTTACACCTAACAGCGCTTCTTTTCCATGATGGTCGGTTTTCTTTAATCCCTCATAAGCGATCACATTGCGGGTAATAGCTTTGCTTTCGGGAAGCCACTGGTGCTCATCAGGGATTTCATAGGGATAGAACAGCCTGGCGGCATTGGCGGCATTCAGCATCCATTTGCCCACAGCAACTGCATATTCAGGCGCATACCGAACCATCGGCACCAGTGGCCATGCCAGATCAAACGTGTTCATAAGGAAAGCATAACCTCCGTCGTGCGACCAGCTACCTACAAGCCCCGAAACATCATAAGTGCCCCAGCGGTCGAGTATTACTCCCCATCCGTATCGCCCATCGGGCGCATGTGTACCGTTAAAAGTCCATTCAAGGATGGTTTTAATGCAATAATTGCCACCATGCTCAGAGTTGAGGCGGGCAGCCACATAAGCTCCATAAGGCATCAGAACTTCATAAAATCGGCTTTCTTTTTGCGACAGTAATGCCTGCATGGCTGAATGAGCGCCACTTAAGTAACGGTCATCACCAAATTTTTCGTAAGCCGATAGCAATATCCATGCATGTGCAGCGGCGGCATCTTCCTGAAAAGGAATATGGCTTTTCACGCCCCGCATCAAGGAGTAGTCGAAGAAAGAATAATGATAATAACCATTGAGAACTGAATCGGCCTTAAACACTTGTTCGGCAATGATCCTCAGCAGGCTGTCGCTGCGTTCAACACCTGGAAAGATGTATGAAACAGCATAATAAAGCACATTAGGAAAAAGATCATACCACCAGTCGCGCCCGTATCCGCCTCCAAGATGCCCGACTTCAGGTGTTGTATTGTTCATCATGATGTTCCAGCCGTTTTCGCTGTTGAAATAATTCTGAACCATTTTCACATAGTTGAAACCATCCTGGGAGGTCTTGTCAATGCCTACCAGACCTGCGCCCAACAATGCCCCAAGGCTGTTTATTGACTCATGAAACTCTCCGTTATACTTATCAGGGCCCTGGCGCACATCTCCAATTGCTGTATAAAGGCCAAAGGTTGTCTGATCAAAATTTCTGCGGTTATCATCAAGCCATATAAAGGGTTTAAAACGGCCTTTTAGTGTATGGTCAAAAACATACTTGTCGAATTCAACAGTAGTTTCGAGCCAATTCATCATCTTAAAAGGCTCGGGCAATGAAGGCATTGAGTCAATGCGTTCGATTGAGAACTGTTCAACTATATTTTTTTGTGAACAGGCGCCTAAAAAGATTGCAAGCGAGAAGAGTAGGACGATCTTATTCATTTTGTGTAAATATGTTTTAATTGTACTCATAAATCTTTTTTTTAACAGGTTTATTTATTCTGCTTCTTTTGTAACCAGTAATTTTTCCTCTGCATATTCATGCCCTCCTGCATCAAAATTTTCAATCGTGTGATTGGTGTGTTTGATAATATTTTTGGCAAGCGGAATTGACAGTAGCTGCAGGATTGCAACGATCAATAGCGCATATTTGAGCGCAAAAGACTCCGAAATAAAAACTGCCAGTATAATAAACAGCACCAACCCTACAAAACGGCCTGCATACAATCCGAACTCATGAGTGAAAATATAGGCAAATTCACTACGGTTTTCCTTTACTGATAATATATCGATTATACGTAACTGAATAGGATAATAAGCTATATCATGCAAAGGGCGGAACATGACGAGGCAAATAACAAACACAATCACACCGGTTGACGAAAACATTATCTGATTGGTTAAGGAACCAATGAAGAACAAAAGCAGTCCGGCCGAGAAAACATATAACCTGTGCCGAGGCTTTGTGCTTCTGCCAAGAATATACAGTATCAAAGCAGTAATTACGCCACCAATACTCTGAATGGTTCCCAATGCTCCCTCATCACCAACCAATCGCATAATAAGTATAGCCGGTGCAGTAACAATAAATCCTTGTACTAATCCTTTCAGCACTGCAAGCAAAAGCATTTTGTTCCAAAGCTTATCGAACTTAAAAAAAATGAATTTTTTCTGTCTCGGATTGCGGAATTTCTCAAGATGGATCACATAACTTGACAGTATAGCAAGCGCAAAAACAATTCCGGCTATTACCTGGTAGGCCCCGGTAATTTCACCGTCAAACCAACCCATAGCAACCGACCGGACAATGAACCAGCCCACAGTAACCGGTATGATGATGCCGGTTATCGTGTGTATGAACGTTTCAACACCGTAATAATAATTACGGTTCAGATCATTGGTAGTATCAAGTGTCAGGAAATTGCGATTTGCCCAGAAAAATCCGAAGGCGCCGCCCATGATCAGCCCTGCTACCGCAACACCCGCGACATCAACCTCTGGTAATAACATCATAAAAACCATGGATATCCCACTAAGCAGCATACCTACACTATATAAGCGGGCGATCCTGAATTTATTAAGCAAAAATCCGTTTATCAGAAAAGTGATTGGTATTCCGGTAAATACGCACAGTTGGTAGACAATCACCAATGTTGGGTTATTAGTGTCGCGCATGATGTATGCTCCAATATAAATTTCAATCACCGGCAACACGAACGCATAAATCATGTTGGTGATCAAAAGTATGCGCATGGGTCTCGGCATAGTTTGAAAGAAACGGTATTCGGTCAGTAATCGGTTTTTCATAACGACAATCAAATTTCTTTTTTGAGTGTATCAAGTATGTGGTTGATTGAGAGAGTGGCTCCACAAATTACTTCGTCGCTGGCCCCATAATAAAGGGTTATTGTATCGCCGTCAACAATATGGCCGTTAGTAAACACAACATTGCCGAAAAATCCGGTTTTTTCATAGTCCATGATAGGCTCCATGATAGGTTCTATGCTACGAGCCAGTACTTTCCATGGCTCATTGAGATCGAGTAGTAGTGCACCCAGGCAATAGCGGTGTTCATTGTTGGCTCCATGGTAAATTTCCAGCCAACCCTCATTGGTTTTTATGGGAGCTGCTCCGGCACCAATTCTGGTATTGTCCCACATACCTGGACGTGTTGTGGCTATGCATTTGTGATTGCCCCAATGCAGCAGATCGGGCGACTCGGCAATCCACATGTAGTTGCCGCCAAGTTCGGGGCTGCTTGGCCTGTGTAAAGCGTAATATTTGTTGTTTATTTTTTCTTCAAAAATAGCACTGTCTTTGTTGTGTGGTGGGAATATCATTCCATGCCGGGTGAAGTCTCTCCAGTTTTTCGTGGTCATATAACCCACACCCACTGCTATTGCCGATACCATGGTATAAGTAAGATGGTACTTGTCTTCAAGAAAACCAACACGGCAATCTTCAATTCCGTAACTTTCGAGCGCTCCAAGCCCAAAGATGGGCGGATAATTATCTGGTTCATAAAAATACCTTCCATCATCGCTGCAAACTAAACGCAGATGCGATAAGGTTGTAAGATAATTTACTCCTTTATACAATATTACTCGCGGATCGCTGGCATCAAGGTCAGGATCGTCGAGAGAAAACGTTTTGATTTCAATTTCACCGGAGGCACTAAAAACAGGAACCTGTAGCGAGTTGGATTGCTGAGGAGGCCGCTCGGCAACCCTGCACAGCAACCAGATTTTGCCATCGTACCGAAAGGCGCCCGGATTCAACAAACATTCCACTTTAAAGCCTTCCATACTTGGCCTTATATCAGATGGCCGTAGAACAGGATTTCTACCAAAACGACGTGCGATATCCATAGATTCAGATTTTTATGAAATTGTGATATTTGTTCATTCAGACGTTTGCAAATATAGCTTTGACAACTGCCTTATATGTTTACCCCGATTGCAGATTAGTGTATTATATTATCATTTTTACCAAACTAATGCGCTAGTTCCAAAACGTCATTAATTTGAGGATTAGCAGTATCTGTTATTATTATACGGCAGGCATGTGTAATGTTACTGCAGCAACAACATAAAAACACCCTTCTTTTGAAAATTCTGATCCCGCAGGCAAAGAACATACACTCCATTGCTTAAATATTTGTCAATTGAAATGTAGTATTGTCCGTCTCCAATTTGCTGGGGGCGCCCTTTTTGAACAACTTCTCCATATATATTGACTATTGTAAATGTCATGTCAGACCCATTTATCCAGTCAGTTTTAAAAAACAGTTTTTCCCCTTTTAATGGATTGGGAAAAACCAGGAGATCAGACGGCCTTTGGTTATTATTAACATCAGGAGTACCCGACTCCATATCCTGCATAATTTCTTTGGGTGAAAGTGCATAATCATAAAATGAAACATTGAAAATGCATCCGGAAAAACGGTACTCGTTGTTAGCAGGAAGATGCAGGCCAATCACAGGTTGAATGGTTGTTTGCCTGATGCTTCCGCTGTGCATGGTAAAATTATCAAGATACCCGTTGATCCAAAGCTCCGCATCCTGGCCATCAAAAACTACAGCTACATGATACCATTGTCCGGTCTCGGGAATTATTTCGCTGTCGAGGTCGAAGACTCCGTTTGTTGTATTTACGGTAAACCGGATCTTTTTTGTACTCAGCGAAACTTTAAACCTGTTTTGCCAACTCCCGTGCGAAACAACGTATTGCTCTCGATCGTAAAAAGAGTTAATTTTCATGACAAAGGTGAGCGACATTGCCTGAGTGGAGTTAAAAAGCGGGCTATGGGGCAATAATATATGAGCCGAGCTGCCCTCAAGGCAGGCAGCACCACCCGGCTTACCGCTGGCATCAAACCCCCAGGTTATTCCACCTCCTGTTATACCATCCAATTGATTTACACCTGCATCCCGTGCATTGCCGTCCAAACGGTATCTGGCTATCAGGCTGCCTCCCGGCGCCTGCGAAAACTCTCTGACCATAATTTCAAGGCTGTCGGTACTAAATAACCCGTCGGTATCGGTAACTGTACAGAACACATAATAATTACCTGGTTGAGAAGGTGCTATATAGATTATCTCGTTAGAATTTCCAATCTTTCGTCCCTGGTAATCGAACCATTCATAAGTTAAAGTATCGCTGTTGAGATCGCTTGCCTCACAAGTCAGTACAATTTGTTGCGAAGGTTCACATTTACGGGGCAACGCTTTTATAGAATGAATTACTGGTGCAAACGGAATTTTATCTACTACCTGAATAATTACACTGGTGCTGTCGTACAATCCTTCAGCATCAGTAACCCGGCTGGATACTACGTAATCTCCCGGTTCAATGGGTGTAAAATAAAGTATCTGGGTTCCCACAATAGGTTCGCCATTCAGCCACCATTCGTAAATCAACGGGTACTCATCGGGATCTGTGGCAGTGCAATAAACTGTGGCAAGGGTATGGGTCTCAATCAGCGATGAAGCAGGACTCAGGGCTTTGATCCTCGGCGGATAATTGGAAATAAATGCTCCATTATCGTAGTCTATCACAATATCGCCAACAAAACTTTTCTTTCCATCTTGTATGATAGTACTTCCGGCTGGAATAACCACGGCCATAACGGTTGATTTTGGATCAATGTTAATAATGTACATCCCCGACTGATTTTCTGCTATCACTGTGCTTATCATCGCGTCATAAATATCATGGAGACCTGTGGGTAGGAAAAAGTGAACCTCTTTGGCTTCATCATGCGGATTATAAAATAGCCAGGAAGGAAATGCCGGAGCATGATAAAAATCGGTGACGAGAAGGTCTATTTTCAGAATACCTTCCACGTTGGTTGTATCAATCAGAGCGGCCATATACCCAACATGCGAAGATGAATAAAGCATCAGATTTGTTTGTGACCAGTTTCCTTCAATGGCGTCGCCGGTAGCATAGGGGCTTTTACCATGTTTTACCTCCTTCATTGCTTCATAGCCAATTGCCGAATTTGGATCATACATCTCGGACCAGGCGTAGTTATCCTGAAACCCGGGCGGTAAGTATTTGGGGTAAAATAGTCTTGAAGCATTGGCCAGGTTCAACACCCATTTGGCTATGGCTTTCGCAAACCTTTTGTCATAGCGCAGCATGGGTACCAATGCTGCTGCATGTTGATACCCATTCATCATAAAAGCATAATCATTGCCCTGATCATTGGCTTCGCCAACCAGTCCCGAGACATCATAACCGCCCCAGTTACCCACAATTGTACCCCATCCGCGCAGATGGCCACGATCAAAAATCCAATTGACCATTTTTTCAATATCAAAGCTAGTACCGTATTCTGCATTCATGCGTGCAGCCGTATACACGCCGTAAGGTAACTGCAACTCATAGGAAGGGTTTGAGTTTAGGCTGTTGAGATACTCCAACGCCAGCTCAGCAGCAATTCTGTATTCCGCGTTACCAGTGATGCGATATGTTTGGTACATGATCCAGGCTATCGCACCAGCCGCCTCAGGCTGACGCACCCCTGCTGCAAGCGGGCTCATAGTTGACATGTTCCATGCCCGGTAATTCATTTCAGGAATTGTCCATGGTGTGGTTGAAGCACCCATATGTTTCAATGCAGTGCGCCATTGTGAAGCAACAGATATCAGTTGTTCGTCAAAAACTTCGAATTCAGGATATAAATACCGGAGTTGCATAAAAAATATATTTGGCATGGTTTCGTACCACCAGTTAATCCCCGAAGAAGTTGCCGGATGATTGAGATAAATGTTCTCTGCAGGCCGTCGGTTGAAAAACTCCTGGCACATTAAAGCCCAGTTTTGATCGAACTGGTCGGATTTGTCAATTCCGCATAGGGTGGCGCCTACAATTGCCGGAATTACGTTGATAGCCTCGCCTGAAGTTGGAAACATGGTACCCACAGAGGTATGCAGGCCAAAACTTTGGTACCCGGGATAATTGATTGATTGCTCGCGATAAAATACCAATGGAAGATACTGCCCCTGCAATGTAATGTCAAAAACTAATGAGTCATACTGTTGAGCTACCCGCTTCCAGTCGCGCATCAGATAAGGCTGCGGAAAATCGGGCATAAGATCAATTCGGGGAATACTTATAGGTTGTGCCGGCAAACTTTTGCTGGCAGTTACGGACATAAGCAATAAGAAAACTGAAAATGTAAATTTCGCTTTCATCGTAGCAATTTTGTTAATACTGCAATAATAGCCTTAATAATACTAGCTGATGTACATATCATTATCGAAATCATACACCAGATTATCAGGAAAAGCACGACGTATAATAAATATTGTATACCTTTACAGGGTCTATATGCAAGAAAGACTCCTTGCATTAATGCGCTGCAATGCTGCAATTTAAAGCAATATTATCCATCCTTGTATTTCAGGTTGTTATCTGCTCAGCGGAAGTTATCAGCAATAACGAAACACTACCTCTTGCATGGAGTGTCTCGGCCATTACCAACGAAACAGGTTTATCAAACAGCGCAGTAACATCAATATATACCGACTCAAGGGGTTACATTTGGTTTGGCACCTGGGATGGTCTGAACCGTTACGACGGAGCATCCATTATCACATTTTATCCCGAATCGCACAACGAATTCAGCCTTAGCAATAATATTATATGGGACATTTTTGAAGACGCAGACAAGAATCTGTGGATAATAACGGAAAGAGGCATAAACCTCTATGATCGCAAATTCAACCGTTTCTACAACTGGTTTTCATCTCCACATTACTCACTATCCTCGGAAAGAAGCCTGCGGGCATGCATCAATTTTGACGGGCAATTATTGCTTTCCGTTTACGGTGAAGGTTTGTTCAGGTTCGATCCTCAAAAGAGGAATTTCTTACCGCTTGCATTAAGCCTGCCTGAGAAAGGACTGGAAAAGACAATTCGCGGTGTTGCTGCCTTCGATTCCCTTATTTTTCTGCTTCATGAAAATCTAATGCTATCGGTGCTTCACAGCAACGGTAATCTGGTTGAAAGCTATCCGGTTGTCAAAGAGGCTTTCGGCGAAAAACTGAATCCGAATCATAACTGGTTCTTCACATGTGGCACCAGGCACTACCTTGCTATCGCCGGCCGTGTAGGTGGGCTTTGGATTACTGATCTTCAGCAAAAAAACAACTTTCTTATCAAAGAAGATAGTTTTGAACACCTGTTTACGACTCTATATAAGGTAGATGAAAAAGAATATTTGCTTGCCGGAACAGATAACGGAAATATATTCCGGATCTACCCAAAGCAACATTTTCGTTATGAATCTATACTCGACCAATTACCGACTTTCAGCGAAAACCGGGTTAAAGTTTGGACAATCGCATATTCTGAACCATTGTTGTGGATCGGAACCGATGGCGAGGGTGTTTATCAGTTCAATACCCGGCCAAAAGCTTTTAGGAGCATTATCAGAGGTCCTGCCGAACAGCGTATGTTGAGCCATCAAATTGTCAGAGCGGTTTTGGAAGATGCCGAAGGCAGGAAATGGATAGGAACAAGAGGCAACGGATTAAATATGATACCTGCCAGCGGGGAGGCAACCAAAGTTATCAACAAGGCAAACGGGCTTTCAAGTAATGCCGTTCTTTCACTTGCCGAAGACGCACATGGAAATTTGTGGATCGGAGTTGACGGACAGGGCGTGCACCTGCTTGAAAAAGAAACCGGACGCATCATGCATTTCCCCAGCGATTTGGCAGGAGCAGAGGAACTTGATTTCGGGCCTGTTTATGATATCTGCATTGATGTATTCGGAACCGTTTGGCTGGGTAGCAGCGGAAAGGGATTGCATGGTTTGAGTATTGAAAAACAAAACGGATCCTACCACTTGAATCATTATGTGCATCTAGCGGGAAGAGGTGGTGAAAATGATCTCATGGGCAACATCGTTTTTGCAATCAAAGAAGAAAAACCCAACATTTTATGGATAGGTGTGCGTATGGGTGGCCTGCACCGGTATAATACACTCACTGGCGAGATACTTCACTTTGACCAAGGCCCCAACATCGGGCAGGGTTTGAATAATAACGATATCCTGTGCCTGCATATGGGCAACGATCGTACACTCTGGATTGGGACAAGCGGTGGATTGAATCACCTAAACCTGAGTGGAGGAAGCTATTCCTTTACACATTTCACTGTTAATGACGGGTTACCCAACCATACCATTCATGGCATTCTTGAAGATAATTACGGAAACATCTGGGTAAGTACAAATAAAGGGCTAAGCAGATTGCTCAGACCCGAAAACAGGTTTATCAACTATAACAGCGGCGATGGCTTGCTGAACAACGAATTCACCGATGGCGCGGTTTTTCATCATTTGCCTTCCGGAAGGTTTTATTTTGGCGGGATAAATGGCGTTGATTGGTTTTATCCTGATCAAATTAATATCTCCAAACAACAACCGGAGGTAATTCTAACCGACTTCAAACTGTTTAACCAGCGTATTCTTCCAGGAGACAAGTCAGGCATTTTGCCAGTAAATATTGCTTTTCTGGATCAAGTTACCTTAAAACATAATCAAAACTTTTTTGGAATCGAGTTTACCACTATCAACTTTCTGAATGCTCCAAAAATCAGATTTGCCTACAAACTTGAAAACTTTAATACCGAATGGCTTTATGCAGGTATGCAGCGCGAAATCGTTTTCACCAATGTTCCGCATGGTAAATACAATTTAATGATCAAAGCCACTAACCGAGACGGTTTCTGGTCGGAGCATATCAGAACGCTGAACATTATTATTACCCCTCCTTTTTGGCAAACCAGTTATGCATATTTTGCCTATTTTTTATTTTTATTAGCAACAGCATACCTGATCTACTACTATCAATCATTAAGAATTAAACGCCAGCAACAGCTTGCATTTGAAAGACTGAACCAGAAAAAAGAAAGAGAACTGAACCAATATAAATTTGAGTTTTTCACCAACCTTGCGCACGAATTCCGTACCCCGCTAACCCTGATATTTGCCTCGGCTGCCTCGCTTTTCGATAAAGCATACGAAGCAGACGCAAACAAGTCGCTTATCCGAACTGTTTATATGAATGCCCGCCGGCTTCAGAAAATGATTGATGAACTCATGGCATTTCAAAAACTGGATGCCGGAAGAGAAAAACCCGACCTTCAGAATGGAGAATTGGTGAGTTTTATTGCAGAGATCACCAATGTATTTTCACATTACGCCAATGAAAACGAAGTAGAACTCTCTTTTGAACCCGAGGTAAACGAGCTCTTTGTTTCTTTCGATAGTGAAAAAATAGAGCGTATCCTGCTTAATTTACTAAGCAATTCAGCGAAGTTTACACCTGCTGGCGGCTCAATATCAATTAAGCTATATACTAAAAAAAGTAACATTATCCTGCAGGTAAACGACACAGGATCGGGAATTTCTCCAAAAGACCTGCCTTATATTTTCGATAAATACTACCACAGAGATCCACCAAACTACGATTTAAAAACCATCTCTAAAGGATCAGGAATTGGGCTCACTTATACAAAACGGCTTGTGAAGCTGCTTGGAGGACATATTCATGTGAGCAGCAAAGAAGGATTAGGGTCTTCGTTTACCGTTGAACTACCTTTGGTAAAATCAACTGATAAACAAGCTCCTGCCGTAACCGCAATACGGCAAAAGAGCCACGTACAATTACTCAATAGCATAGCGGAAGATTTCTTTCAGAATCCGAACCAAAAGCTTGTTCCGGAATGTAAAACAACAAGCAGGCATGATCGGCCATCAAAATACAGGTTGCTGATAGTTGAAGACGACCTGCAACTTTTGCAACTTCTTCAGAATCTGCTCTCTCCTCATTATGATGTTTATGCGTTCGTCAATGGTCATGAAGCGCTTGAATTACTGAAAACGAAGAGAATTGATCTGGTTGTCAGTGATGTTATAATGCCCGAAATGGATGGGCTAACATTGTGCAAAGCTATTAAGGACAATGTGATTACCAGCCACATACCCATCGTCCTTCTTACTGCACGATCAGAAACCGAGCATGTGATTGAAGGGCTTGAACAAGGAGCCGACGCTTATATTGCAAAACCTTTCCATCCCCGACAGTTGTTTGTAACCATTGATCGCCTTATTACTACACGTGAACAGCTAATCCGGCAATTAAGAAAAACCCTGGAGCAAAACGATGCATACGATCAGGATCACCTGTCAGAACATGACCGAAATCTTTTGCAAAAAGCACTTTCTTACATTGAAAACAACTTCCATCGCGATAATCTGAATGCCGATATGATGGCAGATCATCTTGCAATGAGCAAAGCCCAACTTTACAGGAAGATTAAAGCTCTGACAGGCATTACACCTCATGGTCTGATTAAAAACTTCAGGCTTAACACAGCCCGAAAAATGATCTCGATAGGAAAGCATACCGTTTCAGATATCATTTTTATGACCGGATTCAACAACAGAACTTATTTTTACCGTTCTTACCGCGACTATTTTGGTGAAACCCCGGGAGAGATCAGCAAACGGAACCGTGTTAAAGCTTAATACTTTACGATTTTCCAGCTACTTGGCACGCAAGCCTATTTCAAAAAGCATGAACAGGCCAAGCATGCGAACATCAAAAAGTGTGTCGAAGCTATAAGATAACTGTTTTGGAACTGCCCAAACTTTACCCCTAAGTTCTTAAGCATAGTGTACCAGTGGTTCCTGTTTTCGCTTACCTGACAAACAAATATAAATCAAAAGGGAAGGAATACTGAACATCGATTAAAATAAAAAGCATTAGAAATGTCCATTAAGAACTAAACACAAAAAGAAAGCATTAGAAATGTCTATTACACCTTTTTGTTCGATTTATTTAGAGCGGTTATGAGTAAGCGTGTTTTCGGGTGTGGCATCATTGATTCGCTTTCGTTAAATCAATCTGATGGATGTATCTGAACCAGTTCGTTGCACCAGAAGGACACACAATAAAAGGTTAGGTCTCCTGTCATATTACAATTTGCCTTACGCTTTTTGTGAGTTGGTTTTGAGGATTTAAAATACAAACTCAAATGATAAGTCGACTACATGGATAATCAGTGAGTTTTGAAACGTAGTCGGATCGCAGTGATTTTCAATACAATTCTACCGGGGAGAAGCATAAAATCGTAATTGATTGGCTCTAAACCGGACAACTCATGCCTTTAAGTCAGATGAAATCACTGCCCCATTAGCCATTATTGAAGGTGCTATCAAAATCCCAATCGAAACCTCATTCAATTTCAACCTCTATCCATTTGCTTCTATCGGGTGGTGGAGGTGGTTTAACGCTTGGTCGTGGCTGTTGAGTAAGTTGCCGGAGTAATTCCTCAACGGCTTTTTCGATGCTCGGATCTTTGCCCTGAGCTAGCTTTTCAGGACGATCAACTACCTCGATATCAGGATAAACACCAATACCTTCGATAATCCATCCTTTTGTTTCGTCGAAAATACCAAATCGGGGAACAGCGATGTAACCTCCATCAACAAGCCGTGCGTTACCCGAAATTCCAATCAAACCACCCCAGGTTCTTGTTCCGATCAACTTTCCCTGATTGGTTTTCCGAAAATAATATGGAAGGGCGTCGCCGCCCGAAGATGAATATCCGTTAATCAGCATTACCTTGGGTCCATCGTGAGCAATGCCAGGTGTGCGGCTAGGCCTTAGGTTATTCCGATGCCAGTAGTTGAGTGTGCGTCTGTCGAGCAGGTCAACCATTTGGTCGGGAATAAAACCACCGCCATTGTACCGAACGTCAATAATCAGTGCTTCTTTATTGTGATATGTGTACATTCCTCTGAACAACTCTCGGTTCCCGGCATGGGCAGTGTTGGGAAGGTGAATATATCCTATACGTCCGCCCGACAACTTGTCAACCATCTCACGACGCTCCAACACCCAATTGAAATAACGTAATTCCTGCTCGCTCTCGATAGTTGTGATTGTTGAAATTCTTGCTCCCGCAGCGGACGGTTTATGATTTACAGCAATCTCAATACGCCTGCCGGCAAGATTTTCTAAAAAACTATAAGGGTTGTCGGTGGTTGTAATTTCTTTTCCGTTGATGCTGATCAAAAAATCGCCTTCCTTCACATCTACTCCTGCCTCGGTTAGCGGCGACCGCCTGGCAGGATTCCAGTTTTCGCCGCGATAGATTTTTGCTATTCTGAAACGTCCGGATTTATTGTCGGCAACCAATTCAGCTCCAAGCAACCCTGTATTAACCCTTTTCACCCGTTCAAAGTCGCCCCAGTCGCCATAGGCATGACCAGCGTTAACTTCGGAGATTATCTCGTTAATAATGTAGTCGAGATCAAACCTATGTCCTACATAAGGCAACAACTCCCCATATGTTGCTTTAAGTCCTTGCCAGTCAACTCCGTGCATATTGGCAACATAAAAATAATCTCTGAAAATGCGCCAGCCGTCGCTGTAAATCTGGTTCCATTCGCTTCGAGGGTCAATTTTCATCTCCAGATGTTCAAGGTTGAGCTTTCCTGAGCCGGCCTTTTGTGCCGGAGCAACTTTGGCAATTCCGTAATCGCTGCCGGAGCGGTACATGAACATCTTCTTGTTGGCCGTTGGCTGTGCCCATGCAATGCGGTCCATAATCTCTTCTGTTTTTTGTTCCGCAATGTTGTAACGAATCAGTTTGCCTTCGTTCATGAAGAGTAATCCTCCCTCGGCAGGGCCTACAATGTTGTAATCACCGGCTGGAACAGGCAGCGCCTCTATGCGGTTGTTGCTACCTTCAAAATCAATAATCACATTATTTTCCTCATTATCTTGCTTTTCGTCTCTTTTTCTGCCCCTGTTTTGTTCTGCCGAACCAGTATCCGATTGTGCGATCAGTTCCTCGTCATTCTTTTCTTTTATCAGTCGTGAGCCATCGTTGCGCAGAGCCAGAGCATAAATTTTTGCAGCACGGTTAAACAGATAATCGAATTCAAAACTCGAAAATGCCAGGTTAAAGTCGCGGTTCGACACAAAAAAGAGGAATTTCCCGCAATCACTGAAATACGGCTGAAAATCGCTGAACGAATCGTCTGTAAGCTGAGTAGCCTTGTTACTTGGGATGTGATAGACCCATATAGCCGAAAGCCCGTTTTCTGACTCTTTATCGAATGTAAGCCATTTGCTATCGGGTGAGAAGCTGTAGGATCTTATTTCGCTCATGGTTCCATGAGCCACTTCAGTTCTTTTACCCGTTTCTACATCAATTAACCACAGTTTTAAAGTTCGATCACTATAGGCGAGATACTGGCTGTTAGGCGACCATTCGGGCTCATATTTCCATGCCTGCGAATTAAAGGTGAGTTGTTTCGGAATTGCTCCATCTCTGTTTTCAAGAAGATATATTTCATACTCCCCAGAGGCATCCGAAAAAAAGGAGATATATTTTCCATCGGGCGACCATTTTGGAAAAATCTCCCTGATTCCTTGTGTGTTAGTAAGGTTCTCAGTAATTCCGTTTTCGGCGGGAACAGAAAAGATATCGCCTCTTGCATCGAAAAGGGCTCGTTTTCCGGTGGGTGAAACAGAAAAGCTGTGTATATGCTCCTTCACATTAGCAAAATATTGAATCAGGTTTGGATTATCGTACTTAATTGAAACTTTAATTCTATTTGTTGATTCTGAGTTAAGATCCAGCACATAAAGATGCCCGCCGTTTTCATAAACCAGCTTTCCATTATTGCCCGAGGGCCACATCACATCAAATTGCTGATGATGTGTAATTTGCTTAATCTCCTTTGTTGCTATGCTATAGCGATAGATATTAAGCCGCAATTCGCGGTCGGATACAAAAAAGATATTCTCTCCGTACCAAACCGGCCATTGGTCTGAGCCTGCAAAGTCTGTTATTTGTTCTGAGGTATTGTTTGTAAGATTATAAATCCATAAATCCGTGGCTCTACCGCCTTTATACCTTTTCCATGTCCTGAATTCCCTGTCGACAGGTGTAAAGCATAACTTAGTTGCATCAGGCGAAAGAACTGCAAACCCGCCGTTTACAATTTGCAGCGCCTCTTCCAGGCCACCTTCAATACTCACAAGATAGTATTTCCCTTGACGTTCGCTGTAAGGGGTTCGGTTTGCCCGAAACATTATTTTTTTGCTGTCGGGGGTCCAATCGAGAACTACATTATCAAAACCTCCACGTGGCGGCATCTCCCCTACTGAGTTATAAAACGTTAATTGTCGCGCCTGGCCTCCCTCAGATGGCATAAGCCAGATCTGCCGGCTACCTGAATATTCAGCAGAAAATGCGATCCATTTGCCATCGGGCGAAATTTTCGGAAACAACTCAAGTCCTTCGTGTGATGTGAGCCGGCGGCCTTCACCTCCCGCAGAATTTACCGTCCAGATGTCGCCTGCATACACAAACACTATCTGATCGTTATTAATATCGGGGAAACGAAGTAAGCGGGCTTGCTCCATAGCCCGCACATTGTGCATCAGCTTGACAACCAATACAACAGTTAAAAAAGCAATGAAATGGATTTTCATGAATTGATAAGTTAAATTCGGGGTGCAATTTAACCATATTTACTGCATTATTACCGCCACCCTAAGCGTGATTATTTCTTACACTTCCAATATTCTGGAATCAAGCACTTAACTTCGGGATCAATATTACATGCCCGTTTTCCCAATCAAATCCTTTCCTAAATTTGTGCTCTCAACAGCACAGAATTCTTTCACAGAAAAATCAATAATGACGGAACTCGCACGCGATTTCATTATTTACAACGGCATATTGAAGCCTGTAACCGATTGCCCGGCAAACTTCACTGGTGAGTCAAAGTATATCTACGAAGTTTTCAGAGTACAGCGGGGAGTGCCTGTTTTTATTGAGGATCATCTCGACAGGCTATGGCATACCGCAGCGCTTGAAAAAGTAAACCTTCATTGTTCTCGTGAAACTATACTGGAAAATATTTTTCGTCTTATAGGGTCGAACCCGGCTAACGATGGCAACATAAAAATCTATGTTAGCACAACATGTAATGAAGATTTAAACTGGTTGGTATACTTCACTCCTCATCAATATCCTTCACCCAGGCAATTCAAAAATGGGGTTGCAGTTAAAATTTTCAATGCCGAACGCCTAAATCCAAATGCCAAAACAATGGACACTCTTTTGCGTCGAACTACCGAAAGAATTAAAACAGAACAGGACGTAAACGAGGTTCTATTGGTTGATCAAAGTGGCTACATCACTGAAGGAAGCCGCTCGAATGTGTTTTTTGTTGTTGACGATGCGATTGTAACACCACCTTTGCATCAGATACTCGAAGGAGTTACACGAAAACAGGTTTTAAAGCTTTGTCAATCAGCCCAGATTTCTGTTATGGAAAAATCAGCACACAATAGTATTCTTTCCCAGGTAGAAGGAGCCTTTATTACAGGAACATCCCGAAGGGTATTGCCAGTTAATCGCATTGACAACATCAAAATTCATGTTGTACACCCTATTGTCAGGCAATTGCAACGATTACTCGAAAATCGTGTTCGTGAATATATTTCGGAGTTCAAAGCAAGACAAAATCTTTGATAAAAACTCGCAATGAAAAATTTATGCCTTGCCACAGCCTGCAAATTGACACACCCTACTCAGCAATAACCAGATAGTAGTTTTTTTTGCCTTTCTGCACAAGCATATAGCGGTTCTGCAGTAAATTTGAGCTATTTACAACCATATTTTCATTTTCGGTTTTTTCCTTGTTAAGCAACACGCCACCGTCTTTCAACATTCGTCTTGCTTCGCCACGTGATGAAAAAATAGATGTTTTATCAGATAGAAACAGGAGTATTTGTATTCCGGATTCAATTTCCGCTTTTGCGACCCTAATCACAGGAACTCCTTCGAAAACGGCGAGTAAAGTCTCTTCATCGAGATTTCTGAGTGCTTCGCTTGTTCCTTTTCCAAACAAAATTTCCGACGTTTCGGCAGCGGTTTGATATTCCTTTTCAGAGTGCACTGCTATTGTGAGATACCGTGCAAGTTCCTTTTGTAGATAACGCAGATGAGGTGCCTGTTTATGCTTTCCGACAATTTCTTCAATCTGCTCTTTCTCCATGAGAGTAAAAATCCTGATATATCTGTCTGCATCATCGTCAGCAGTATTAAGCCAAAACTGGTAAAACTTGTAAGGTGATGTTTTTGCCGGATCGAGCCACACATTTCCGTTTTCGGTTTTGCCGAATTTTTGTCCGTCGGTTTTTGTGATTAATGGGCATGTAATTGCATAGGCCTCGCTCCCATCTATTCGGCGTATAAGCTCTGTTCCTGTAGTAATATTGCCCCATTGGTCGCTTCCGCCAAGTTGCAGTCGGCAGTTATAAGTACGATACAGGTGAAGGAAGTCGTATCCTTGAACCAATTGATATGTAAATTCCGTGAAGGATAGTCCGGTTGCTGCCTCGCCCTCTATTCTTTTGCGAACCGAATCCTTGCTCATCATGTAATTTACTGTGATATGTTTTCCAACATCTCTGATAAAACCAAGGAATGACTGCTCTTTCATCCAGTCGTAGTTGTTAACTATTAACGCGGCGTTGGTAGATGAGCTATTAAAATCAAGAAATTTCGTCAACTGTCTTTGTAAACAATTCTGATTGTGCCTAAGTGCGCTCTCGTCCATTAGGTTTCTCTCCTGTGATTTACCGGATGGATCGCCAATCATCCCCGTGGCTCCTCCGATTAATGCTATCGGCTTATGCCCGCAGTTCTGGAAATGGCGCAGCATCATCACGCCAACAAGGTGTCCGATGTGCAATGAGTCGGCAGTTGGATCAATTCCCACATAAGCCACTCCCATTCCTTTCAACAGGTATTCGGCCGTTCCGGGCATGATATCGTGTATCATTCCCCTCCAGCGTAGTTCCTCCACAAAATTCATATCACTATATTTTTTGCAAAGATAGTGGTATTAAAACCAAGGGCCGCTACTGGTACCGCGGCATTTCAAATTGAAAAATATGCTGAAAATCTCTCTGAAACCATTTTGTGAAATACCATAATGTTTTTTGAATGATATTGGCGTTGAAAAAGCATTAAAAGCAATATATTTGCACTGCAACACAAACAGAATAATATAGTTTTGATGCTAAACTAAAAACGTTGAACAATTAATTCTTCTCCCCATGAAAAATTTAGTATGTCGCTTATCATTATTGGCTTTTTGCTTATTTCTATCATTTTCGCCTACGTCGGGAAAAAGTAATTCACCTGCCGATCATCCTCCTTTTCCTTCGCATTGGAACATCCGCCTGAGTGGAGGCCCGAGTATTTTCTTAGGCGATTTGAAAGAGAAACCTGTACTTCCAGTTTTGCAAAATGAAAACGAGCTGCGTTTCGGCGGAGGTTTATCTCTTGAGTTTATCCCTTTTTCTGTACTGGGAATACATGCGCAAGTACTTTACTCGCAGCTATCGGGTACGCGACGGTGGAGGGCAGCAAATTTTGAATCGGAGCTGCTGGAATTCAATACTTCTATGTCGCTGAATCTGAGCAATTTATTTGCGGGATATAAACCCACCCGTAGGCTCAATTTCCATGTTGTGGGAGGAATTGGTCTTTTGAACTATAACACTAACCGTTACGCCCTTGGGACCGATTTCATTGTTGATCAAAGAGGCCATGGGAATGGGAGCGGAATTTCAGGCATGACTCTGGAAACAGTTTTGCTTGGAGGTATAGGCATAGATTACCGCATCAACGATAGGTTAAACCTTCGGTTTGAGTCGGCTAACCGTATATTGGACTCCGATCAGATGGATACTCAGGTCGGTGGTTTTGAATTTGATATATATAACCACACCAGCATAGGAATCTCCTATACTTTTCATCGAAAACAACTACCAATTCCCCCCGTTCGTCCGGATGATTTTCGTCAACAACAAGTTACCGAACAAATTGAATTGCCTACAGTTGCTGAGATACCGAAACAGCAGCAGGTTGAGCCGCCCGAAGTCGGCATTCCAGTCATTAAACCAACACCCACTCTCGAAACAGCAGAGGTTGAGGCTGCGAGGTGGCAACCCGCACTAATGCAGGTTGAATATCGGGTTCAAATAAGGGCTAACTTTAAAGCGCCGCTGAATATCGAAGAGCTATCACGCAGGTTTAACATACCCGCTGCCAATATCAAAGAAGGGATGCATCGCGGTTATTATATCTATACTGTTGGTAGTTTTGCAACTTATAGGGAGGCTTTAGAAAATCGTGATAAACTGCGTAGAGACAACAATGTTCATGATGCGTTTGTTGTTGCGTTTCAGGAAGGAAAGCGATTGCGCAGACTACCTTGATTTAGCGTGCGATATCGGAAAGAAAACCGAAATAGGGTGAATCTTTAACTTGATTAATTTTCGAAATATGATATTTGTTACCGGTGCCTCCGGATTAGTTGGTTCTCATCTGCTTTATGAGCTTGTAAATAAAAAACAAAGAATACGTGCCCTCTATCGCAATGACGCCTCTATTGCGTGGGTCGAAAAGATATTCAGCCTTTATGGCGCAAACAGCAAGCAGTTATGCGAGCAAATTGAGTGGGTCAAGGGCGATGTTCTTGATAATGATTCTCTTGAACACGGAATGGAGGGAGTATCAGAAGTGTATCATTGCGCTGCGGTTGTATCATTCAGCCCGCGCGACCACAGCAAAATGATGCAGGTAAACATTGAGGGTACTGCTAATGTAGTTAATGCTGCCTTGCTCAATAATGTAAAAAAGCTTTGCCATGTCAGTTCGGTTGCTGCCTTAGGCCGCAGTTCGAAAGCAAGTTGGATTGATGAATCAAGTGATTGGGTCAACTCCGGCCAAAACTCAAAATACGCCATAAGCAAGCATCTCGCAGAAAGGGAAGTATGGAGAGGATTTGCCGAAGGACTCAAGGGTGTAATTGTAAATCCATCCATCATTATTGGCCAGGGCGATCCTGCAAAAAGTTCTGCTCGCCTGCTTGCACAAGTTCATAAGGGAAATCGCTTCTATACGAACGGCATCAATGCTTTTGTGGATGTTCAGGATGTTGTTGGTGCAATGATCTTGTTGATGGAAAGCAACGTTGAAAACGAGAGATTTGTGGTGAGTGGTGCGAATTGCTCTTATAAGCAGCTCTTCGACCTTATAGCCGATGGATTTGGTAAACCTCGCCCTTCAATTGAGGCTAAACGCTGGATGTTGGGGCTTTTATGGAGGTTTGAGTATCTGCGCAATTTTTTGACCGGTTCTAAGCCCTTGATTACTAAAGAAACATCCAAAACCTCACTCGGAAAGCATTATTATAGCAGCCGTAAGTTGGTTGACTCTTTTAATTTCAGATTTACGCCCATTGAAGATAGCATTCAGCGCAATTGCAAGCTATATGAGCGTCTGATAAGTCTGTAAGGTCAGTTCCTTACAACGCTACGATAATGGCCATATCGCTCGAGAATTTCGATCACAAAGTTGTATGGTTCCTCTCCGCGGCTATAGCCATAGCGTACGACGCTATCGGTGTAGTATTCAGGACGCGACTTATTGAGAAGGAAATAGTCAACATTCCCTTCCCAGATATTTGGGTTCCGATTATTCTTCTCGGCAAGGCGGCGGGCATCCCAAACATGTGCAATGCCTCCGTTATAGGCAGCAAGTACAAACTTTTTGCGTTCAGTGGGATCAAGAATTTCATCGCTGAATTGCCTGTCGAGGTAGGCGAGGTATCGTATTCCTGCAACAATTTGTTCGGGTGCCGTAGAAGTGGTATCGATTCCAAACATTGCTGCAGTGGCTGGCATCATTTGCATGATTCCAAATGCTCCTGCAAGTGAAACCTGATCGTGCCGAAACCTCGATTCCTGATAAATAAGTGATGCTATGAGGCGCCAATCCCATCCAAGTATGGCACTGTGATTTCTTATTACATCGTCGTAGCGCGAAAGACTTCCTCCTTTTTGGGAATGGTATTCCCTCATACCTGCATGCAGCCCTCTGGGATTATTAAAATAACGATCATATATCAATCGTGCGTGTAGTGTATTTTTGAACTCTCTAACCCATTCATTCAGAGCATTCAATAGCGTTTCGTTGCCCTTGCCAACAGCCCATGCAACTGGAAACACGAGGCTAAGAGGTGTTTGAACATCAAGTTCGGGATAGAATTCAGCAGCAACGCGGGCAATGTGTTCGTATGTAACTGTGAAATCAATTTCCCTTCTTGCCACCTGGGCTATTAAATCTTCGCTGTCAAATTCATCTTCCACCACTACATTGATCACGGCTCCAGTCTCTTTTTGAAGGTGCTGTAGCCGATTATATATAGCTTGATTACGCGGTATATGAAGTGTTCTTCCTACTAACGCAAGGTTATTGCGTATAAGGTTGGCTTCAATCTCTTCGGCTGTTCTCATCTGTCGCCATTTGAAAGGCTTTGCTTGAACGAGCACCATCCGTGAGTTCATGATTGGTTCCGAAAAATCAACCTCTGCTTGTCGCTGTTGGGTTATGGCCAGATTTTTGGCAATCAAATCATATTGCCCGGTTCCAAGTTTTTCGAGTGATACCTCGGTGTCACTCTCAGCGTAAATCTCTAACTCCACTCCCAGATGTAGAGCAAACAATTTAAGCAGGTCGAACTGGTAGCCCATTGGTTCGCCACGGAAAACAAAATAACTCGTTGAACCGGGATCAGTAACGGCAATTAGCTTTCCGCGTTCAAGTATTTCTTCTAATCCAGAATTTGAAACAGGCGTGGTATTGAGATTGTACCCTTGTTGATTACTGCTTGAAAACAATAAAGCTAACGTGAAAAGCAAACTTAATGTTTTTCTTGTACAGCGTTTCCATGGCTCAGTCATTCCAATTATTTAGGTTACACATAGATTACTGCGATATTCGGGGAACACAGCAATCGATTTTATAGCTTCGACAGCCAAATATATGGTGTTTCACATGTATGCTGCCAGAAACAATAACGGCTGCAAAGATACAAATATTTTGCTTCACAGACATTAAACACATATTGCTATACGCCCAATACGATGAAAATCTGTTGTTTTACTGAGCCAATGTGATGAATTGTTGTTTTTGCAAGCAAGCTATTTCCGTCGCGATTCTTCTTTTTCCCAGAAAACAGTTTTCCCAAGGAGTGATACTCCCACAAAACCTCTTACTCTTAATCTGTTTTCTTTGTCGAACCTAAGGTAACTCCGGTACGTTTTGCCTGTTTTAGGACTATATATTGTGCCTCCAGTCCATTCATTATCAGAAGCATCGAATACAAAATCATTGAGGATACGCAAACCCAATATTTTCCTGTCGTGTAGTTTAGGATCTGGGTTTTTGGTGTCAAATTTCTCCGATCCGTCTGCTTCAAGTGGCTCTTTTAGCCATACTATTTCGCCGTAGTATTTTCCGTTAGCGGCTTTGAAAATCCGAACCTGTGAATTAGGGTTGTCTTCATCGTCAACGGCAAGATAGTAGCCTACTACAGCGTCTGCCTTGGGTGGATTGTTTTGTGCCAGAACATCAATGTTTACAACCACTATTAGGGTTGTAATCAAAAAGAATAATGTTGCTTTTTTCATGTTTAATCGTTTTAGTTGTTCAGCAAATATATTCAATCTTAGGAACCTATTTAACTTTCTCAGGATAACCTGTCAAACAGTAAAAAACCTCTGTTTCTACTCAGAAAATGGTTTTGTTGTGTGAATAATTGCTTCGAGTTGTCGGATCAGGTCTCGTTTTCTGTCACGTGGCGCATAAACATACCCATCAAGCGTGACGATCCTGTTTGTTGTTTCGTCAACGAAGGTATAGTTAATAAATGGCCCTCCCATGAAATCGCCTTCAACTTCCCATAATCCACGTGTTTCAACTGCAAAACGCCCGTTTAGCTGGGTTTGCCTCGAAACAGGCGGTATAAAGCTACGCGCGGTAGTCATAAAGGTTCCGGCGAATGTGCCCGGAATGTAGCGTTGGGTAATAATATCGCGCCGCGAAAGGATATAGTTCGGATTAAACATTGCAGTATCCACATATTTTTCGACATAGATCAAAAACCCCTGGCTGATTTCGAGGGTTTCTCTACGTAGCCAAATAAAACCCGGGATGTTTTTTGCTACAAAATAGCCTTGCGGCAACGACATCGAAAGTCCTATCTCCTTGGCAATCAAATTTTGTAATGCCACATCAGGAGCTGAGGCAAACGCCATTTGAATGCGTTCTCGTTCAACCTGATCAAACAGCTTAAGGAAAGCTTCTTTGTTTTCTTTAAATATTCTATACGATGCGGTGTCTGATGAGGCATTGATTTTAACTACACGTTGTGGTTGTGCCCAAAAATCTTTTCGGGTTTCAACAAAAGGAGTAGTAAAGTCAGGATTAATGCTAATGATCAATAAATTGCGATGCGAGCGAAAAATCGTTGAAAAAGCAGATTCTGCAATATTTGTGAGCGAATATTTTGGCTCCGGTTGTGGTAACCCATCCATATTGCGTCCAAAATAAGAACGGATGGCCTCACCAGTAATTCCATTCCAGATTGACGGATTTGCAACAACAAGCATTTCGGAAGATTTGCCTGACGAGTTAGGGATAACCCTCTCGTTACTACAGGAATAGAAAATTAAACCGATAGTTAATCCGAATACGATTGCATGTAGTCTGTTCATAGCGAACCAATTAGAAACACGTTTTATTACGATTCTTCCTTCCCTATTCTAAGCCTTTGTCCGGGAACAATTCGGCTTGATCCCCTGAGGTTGTTCCATTCTCTTATTTGTTCTATGGTGACTCCCCTGTGTTTTTCCGCGATTTCCCAAAGGGTGTCACCACTTTGAACCGTATAATAAACGAACCTCTTTGGGGCTTTGTTGTCTTGAGAATCGGCCTGTGTTATTTGCCTTGAGACAATAAGTTGCTGACCCGGATGAATAATGTTGCCTGTAAGGTTATTCCATCTTCTTAAATCGTCAACTGAGCAACCGTAGCGTTCTGCTATCGTGCCAAGGCTTTCTCCCGCTCTCACCGTGTGTCGTTCTGGTGTTCCTGCATTTGTGGCTTCTGGCGCCGAGGCAGCAGTGGCTTGTGGTCTGGGTCCTGTTCCGGGATGTACAATTAGTCTTTGCCCAACTTGTATGGTTGAGCTTCTAAGATTGTTCCATCGTTTTAGGTCGGCTACGGTGCAGCGATAGCGACGTGCAATTACACTCAGGCTTTCACCACTACGAACGCGGTGATATTGCTGTTCCCGAATCTCATTCATTTGCGCCAAAACTTGTTCGCGTCCGATTCCTGCAGCAGTTCTGTATGCATATAGCTCTTTCTCATAATCAATAAAATCGCCTATGTATTGATGAGGAAGCCGCAAGTAGTAGTTTTGTTCGGCTGATGCCGGGATAATCCCATGGCGGAACGACGGGTTAAGAAAGCGTAGCACTTCCATATCTATTTGAAGCTTTTCAGTAATTTGGGCAAACGAAATCACATCCCTCACTGCAACTGTATCTACATCGTGATAAAACAATTTTGGTCGTACGGGTCTTATGTTGTGCTCATCCGTGTGATTCATCACGTAAGTAACTGCAATGAATGCAGGTACATAATTGCGTGTTTCGCGAGGTAGGTATGGGCTTATCTCCCAGAATGTGCGTTTTCCTCCCGATCGACGTATTGCCCGGTTTACATTGCCCGCACCACTGTTATAGGCTGCAATGGCTAACAACCAGTCGTTATAGAGATTGTATAAATCACGAAGATGTTCGGCGGCGGCTACCGTAGATTTGTATGGATCGCTGCGATAATCAACCAACGAAGTAACACGCAATCCATACATTTTTCCTGTTCCATACATAAACTGCCACAGTCCGGTAGCACCCATCCGCGATCTGGCTGTGGGTATTAGAGCCGATTCTATCACTGCAAGGTATTTTAACTCCAGCGGTAGCCCCAAGCGGTCGAGATGTTCCTCAAACATCGGAAAGTAAAGCTCGGATAAGCCCATGATGCGTGAAGTAAGCGACCGCCTTCTTACTGCGTATAGATCAATAAATTGGCGTACCTGCCGATTGAAGGTGAGTTCAATCGGAGTAGCAATGTCTAAACGATGCATCCTATCATAATACACCGAATCGGGAAAAGTTGGAATGTAGTCAGGAGCAAAACCAAACGGGTTGTAGTATCCTGGATCCACTTGATCGCCATTGGGGGGAAAAAGTGTTGACCGAAGCAAGCTGTCGAGCATATCGATCATGTCGCCTTCAGGCTCGTAAGTTGTTGTATCTGATAATTCCGCAACAAGAGTGTCTGTTGCCAGGCTCTTGGTATCAAGTAAATAGTCTTCGCTTTCAAGTTTATCAATTTGCGCTGCACAAATTATCGGAAAAAACAGCAATAAAGAGATTATGGAACTTTTCATTATGTTTATGAAATTTTAGTTTCTGTGTTTTATAGCCTGCCAGATGTTAAATGTTCGTAAATTGGTTGTCGCCTTGGTTCGCAAAAGTACAACACAATACGCCAGTTGTATTGCTACTACGTCTTATTCATTAACACAGGATTGTTAATTTGGTAGCAAAACGCAAAGTTTCATGTGATTATACCCTCGCTGCGAATGATATATAAACAACGGATTGGGCATCACTGTTTTGTTTCTTTATTTTTTTCTTCTTCTTTTTCGTCGTTAGTTGCTCCGCTCATCCCTTCTTTGAAATTTCGAATACCCTTGCCAAGTCCCTTGAATAGCTCAGGTAACTTACGCCCGCCGAAAAGTAGAAGCACAACGGCAAAAATCAGAATGATTTCAAGTGGTCCCAGACGACCGAGAAACAATAAATGTGTGGCTGTCATTTTGTTAGTTATATTGATATCCTTTTACAAACTTAGTTAATATTTCCAATTTTCTGGACCCTCTTCATGCAAAGCGAAACCCTTCAATTGGCTAATTGAAGTCCTTTTGATATCCAATTTGCAGGGTTTTGAAGTTCTCTCCCTTTCCAAATCTCAAAGTGTAGTTTCGTTTTATTTTCTTTGTCGGTATGAATTACGCCTATTTGTTGACGGGTTGCAACCGTATCGCCCCGCTTAACGAACACCTGATCCAGGTTGGAATATACGGTCAGGTATTCCCCATGTTTGATTATGATTACGTTATTCAGTCCTGGAATTGAAAGAACACTGCTTACCGTACCCTCAAAAACTGCGCGTGCTCTCTCGCCCTGGCTTGTAAGAATATCAATGCCATTGTTTTTGATAATAATCCCTCTTAGAACCGGATGTGGATGTTCGCCGAAGGTTGTACCTATTACGCCACGCTCTGCAGGCCATGGCAATCTTCCCCTGTTAAGAGCGAAATTATTCGATATGATAAGTTCCTCGGGTGTTAATGCAAATGTTGATGGGGCTGGCTGCCCTGTTCTTCTTGCCTCTTCTGCTGCTCTTCGCATCTCTTCGGCTATAATCTCCTCTATAGCTTTCTGCAACCGTCGCACTGCCCGCTCATGTTCGCGTATAGTTCTCAACAACTCTTTTTCGCGCTGCCGAAGTTCACTTACTGTGCGATCCTGTGTGCTTTTTTCCCGGGAAAGTTTGATGCGCTCAAGCTCGTGCCGCGATCTGAGGCTCATCTTTTCTGTCCTCTGCTTTTCCAACCCTGCTTTTTTTTGGCTTAATTCTTCTCTAAACTGCCTGATAGCGTGTGCCTGTGACTGGCGATACTGGCTGTATTGCTGAAGATAACGAACTCTTTTGTAGGCCTGATTCAGATCTTCAGAAGCAAAAATAAACATCAGCCGATGGTAAACATTCTGGTTTTTAAATGCTGCATAAATCATCCTGGCATAGTCTTCCTTTAGTTTGTTGTACTCTTGCTGCAGTCGGCTGATGGTATCGCTGGTGCGTTGAATATTTCTGTCGATGTTGCGAATTTCAGAGGATATTGTTGCTATTAATTGCTCCCGGCGTGAAATCTGGTTGTTGAGAATAACCAACCGACTCATGGATGTCTTTTGGGTCTCCTGCGTTTCGGTGAGTAATTTAGTTGTAAATTCTATCTCTTCTTCAAGTTGCAGTTGTTCTTGCCTTAGCTGTTCCTTTGCTGATGATTGGGGATGCACAAGCTGAACATGCAAAATTAGAACAGCCATCAGCAAAACTCCTGGCATTAAACCGTGGACGAATTTTGTGTATGTGGTTCCATTGGGTCTCATTGAAGTATTGTAAATGAACTATTTGGCGTATATTTTTCCGGAATCCGAAATGGAAATCCTGAAGCCGATTCTGTGTCAAGTTTAGAAAAAACAAGCGATATATTATATCGTTGGTCTTTATTCATTATTTTGTACTGTTGTTGCGTTGCAAAAAGCAATCCGGCAACTTTCTGAAATTCCGAGTAGCGAACCTCAATCATCTGACCTGCACTGAATGTGTTGTTTACAATCATCCGGGATATGCGAAATGTTTCAGGAATTAGCCATATTTCATGCTCCGGAACTACGCTTTGACTCTCTTCACCTCTGGCTTGCCTTCCCGGCTGACGGGGATTAGCAACCGTCAACCTATATTCCATGTTGTCCAAACTGCTATTGAATTGCAACAATTCGTGTGAGGGTAGGTCGTTGCCAAACAGTAATGATTGTAAAAGATTGAAAGTGATTAATGGATGTATCTTCTGGCTTACCTTGGCGAACTCTCCGATGTAATAATCTGATGTCATTCGGTTTAACCATTTAATTGAGTCGGGAGTTATTATCATTCGAAATAATTCAACCCCAAGAGGAGCCGACGCTGAAATCCATATAATACTATCGCGCCTCAGACGAACATGTCCGTTAAATAAAAAACGGTTTTTGTCGAGTTTGGCATCTGCAACAAATCGCGCTGATAAATGTTCCGGGCTAAATTCATTTTCATTTAGCCGTTCAAGCAGGAACTCGGTCCCATAAAGCATTAGTGGCGTTCTGATTGCCTTCCTTCGAGCCGAACACGACCCTAATAAAAACAGCAACCCCATTGCTAAAAGACAAGACACTATATTAACACTATAAGGCAGAGCCTCGAAACCATTGCGTTTTCGAAATAATCTACTCAAATAATACACCATGCTTAACCTTTTTTTCAAGAAATTCGCTTCCATTGCCAATTAACAATGCTTTTTCCCAATATTCCAGCGCCTCACTTTTCCTTCCCAGTTTATACAACGCATCTCCATAATGCTCCAGCACAACAGCACTCTCTGTTCCATTGTTTTGTAAAGATAAGCCGATCCAGTGAAGGGCTTCGTGGTATTTTCCCATCTTGTAAAGCACCCAGCCGTAGGTGTCAAGAAAGTGCTTGTTGTTTGGCTCCATCTCAACTGCACGTTTCGCCATAACGAGCGCCTCGTCAAGCCGTTCGCTTCGCAACGAAAGATAATAACTATAGTTGTTAAGAACCACTGCATCGTCAGGGTTAAGTTGCAAACATTTTTCAAAGTTTTTGTCGGAAAGTTCTGGCTTATTCAACCTGAAATATGTATCGCCAAGGTTTCTGCAGAAATCTGCTAATAATAACACCTCATCAGCAGCCACTTTTCTTCCCTCCTCGAAGAGTATGGCAGCTCGTTGATAATTTCCTTTCTGAAAAGCAGCAATCCCCGCATAAAGAAAAGGAACAGGATGCAATGGAAAGAGTTCTGTTGCCTTGACACTATTTTTATACAGTTCGGCAGTATCCCGGTTAACAGCATCAAGTCGTATCAGCATTTCCCACATAGAGTAACGACTTTGATCAAGTTCAATGGCTTTTTTATAGAGCTGTCTCGCTTCAACATATCGTTCGCTTCGCAGAAGAAATTCGGCACGAACTGCGAACGCTCTCGGGTCTTCAGGATGGATGTCTGATAAGATTTCGGATAACCTGAGCAGATAGCTTTTGTTTTTTTCAAACCCCTCGTCAACATCGTAAAAAGCTAATAATACCTGTATTTTCGAATCAATGTCGAGCCTCTTATTCGAAAACGCTTTCTCAAGGGCAGAAAATGCGGAAACTTCTTTACCTCTCGCCTTATAAAACTCAGCTATCGAAATATGTATATAAGGGTGATCCGGTTCAAGGTCTAAAACTCTTTGGTAATAATACATTGCCTTATCGTCCTGTTCAATTGATGAATATAGCTCAGCCAGCATGGCCGGGAAACGACTCTCTTCGGGAAAAAGCTCAGTTAGCCTGAGTGTTTCATCAATTGCCATAGGAACGTTGTTGGAGAGGATGTGAAGCTTTTGCTTTCTTAAAATCAATTCCTCGCTAACACCTTGTAGCTCTTCAATATCATCGAATATTTCGAGTGCTCTTCGATTTTCGCCCAACTGCATATATAATCCTGCCATTTCCGACAAGTATGCAATGTTCCCAGGATCTTTTTCAAGCAGACCTTCAAATACATTTATGGCTGATGCAAATTGTTGAGAGTGCCGGTAAAGATCGGCTAATAACAATTGGTACCATTGGTTTTCAGGGTCTATAGTAACAGCTTTGCGCCCTAACCGTATGGCTTCATTAAAATTTCCTTGTACTCGTAAAATGCGGGCTGATTCATACATTGACGGGGCATGTAGAGGGTCGAGCTCAAAGCATTTTTGAAACATTTGCAGCGCTATGTTAATGTTTCCGAGTAGTTTTTCTTTGTTTGCCTCAATAAACAGAGCAGAAACCTCTTCAGATCGCGGTGTTCGCTCTTTACTCATTGCTGGTTGGCTAATTGAGTGGTTTGTTGATATCTGCCTAGCCGGCCGGCACCCCAAAAGTGAGATAAAAAGTGGAAGAATTATTAATAGCATAAAAGTTGCTTTCATCATGTAAGTCCTCAATTTTGGCATTATAACAATTCTTGCATGGATCTACAACGATAGATCTGCCACATTATTGAACCCCCGAGTGGCCAAACCCTCTTTCTCCCCTGGCTGACTCCTGTAGTTCGGTTACCTGATCCCATTTGGCTCTCTCAAACCGCGAAATAACCATCTGTGCTATCCTATCGCCATCAGTTATTTCAAAACTTTCGTTCGAAAGGTTCGCAACGATAATTTTAACTTCACCCCGATAATCACTATCAATAGTGCCTGGCGAGTTAAGCACGGCTAATCCTTTGCTAAGTGCCATTCCACTGCGTGGGCGAATCTGGGCTTCATACCCTTCTGGTAACTCAATGTATAATCCTGTTGGAATTAACAATCGTTGTAATGGTTCAACTTTTACAGTTGTTTTCAAAAATGCCCTGAGGTCCATTCCTGCGGAGAAGTCGGTTGCGTAGGCCGGAAGAGGATGATGTGAGCGATTTACTATTCTGATTATCATTGGTTGCTACTTTGGTGGCAAATTTACTCAATTTGTCCATCAGCCTTTTCGTGTCTTCAAAATTGACAACAGCTTTCCACGTATAATTCGATCCGAGATTGTAATATAAAAAACGAACCCGGCTAATAATCCTATTTTTCGAAAATTTTCGTACTCTGTATATTGTGAAAACAGGTGAGTGTCGGCAATAAATAGTGTCACAGCTATTGCGACGATAGCGAATAGTCTGGTAATCTGGTAAGGCACAGGATAATGCCTTTGGCCAGTTAAATACGACACAACCATGATTACAAAATAACATGCTAATGTAGCCCATGCAGATCCGATAAAGCCCAAAAGTGGCACTAATAGAATATTTAGTATGATCGTGACTATGACTCCCGTACAAGAAATTGCTGCTCCGTGCTTTGTTTTGTCTTTTATTTTAAACCACACCGATAAATTGTAAAAAATCCCCAAAAATAAATTAGCAAGAAGCAAAATTGGAATTGCCGGCGCTCCTTCTCTAAACTGGTAGCCAACAAATAAGATTGAAAAATCAAGGAATAATGAAATCGACAGGAAAATAACTGCACCAAACATCACAAAATAGTTCATTGTTTGAGCATATATTTTGGGAGCATTCTCAGATTTCATTTGCTCAAAAAAGAATGGCTCGGCAGCGTACCTGTATGTTTGTATAAAAAGGGTCATAAACACAGCAACCTTATATGAGGCGCCATAAATGCCTAATTGTGCCATTGGATCCAAATCGGTTGGCACAAGGTGTTTAAGAATAATTCTGCCGAATGTTTCGTTCAAAATTCCAGCAACACCAAGAATTAAAAGTGGCCAGCTATAATTTAGCATTCTTTTTAGCAGAACTATATCGGGCATTAGTTTTACCCGAAAAATTACTGGAGACAGCAATAGAAAGGTTACGAGGGTTGCAGCTAAGTTTGATATGAAAATATACCCAACTCCAATTTCAGGGCTGTAAATTGCATTTAATACCATCATAATCCATTCAGGCAGTGGCTGCCGGATAAGAAAAGGACACAAGAGAATAAAAAACAGGTTCAGCCCAATATTCACGCCAATATTGATAATTTTTATTAGAGAAAACTGCAGAGCCTTTTTCTGTCTCCGAAGATGAGCAAATGGTATGGCAGATGCCGCATCAAGCGCGATGATAAAGGCAAACAAAACCACATAGTCAACATTACCGGCATATCCCATAAAACCAGCAATATGTCCGGAAAATGAGACTGTAAGTATCAGAAAACCAAGGCTGCTTATTATTACCGACCCCACGGCGGTTCTGAAAACTTTGTGTTTATCGTTTTCGGATTCAGAAAACCGAAAAAAGGCAGTTTCCATGCCATAAAGCAATAGTACAAATATCAAAGCTACGTATGCATAAAATTCAGTTACCACTCCGTACTCCGACGTAGCAAATACACGTGTGTACATCGGCACAAGCAGATAATTCAGTATTCTCCCAATGATTGTTGGTAAGCCATATATAGCCGTTTGACCGAGAAGTTGCTTAATCGGATGATTGTTTTCTGGCATTGATCAAGCCTTAAATATGATGGCAAACTTAAGAGAATTCTATTCCGGAATCGGTATTTTTATGTGGAAAGTTGTTCCGTACCCTTCCTGTGAATCAAAAGTGATTGTTCCATTTAATGATTCTATAGTAGCGCGAACTATTGCGAGCCCCAATCCCATTCCGCTGGTCTTGGTTGTAAATGAGGGCGAGAAAATTTTAACCTTTTCTTCCTCCTTTATCCCCGAACCATTGTCTCGAATTTCTATTTTATAATATTTTCCGGTTTGTGATAAGGTAATATCTATCCTTCCTGCTTTTCCCGGCTCGAAAGATTGGATAGCGTTTTTAATCAGGTTGTTGAAAACACGTAATAATTGCTTATCGTCGCTATGAATTCGATATTGATAGCCTTCCTGAAAGCTGAAGTGGATTTTTATGTTTCCACTGTTTTCAAAAAGCCCAATGGCGGTTTTAATTGTTGCTTCAAGATCGGTATGTTGTTGTTGATTGTTGCCTGGAAGTCGTGCGAAATCGGAAAACGCAGTCGCAATTTCCGACAACGCATCAATATGTTGCGTTAATGTATCGGTAAATCGTCGTATTCTTTCGTCAAAGTCATCAACCTTCTCATCCCATGCTTTTTGCAGGTGTTGAATACTTAGTTTCATTGGGGTGAGCGGATTTTTAATTTCATGGGCAACCTGTTTGGCCATTTCACGCCAGGCGCTTTCGCGCTCAGATTTAGCCAGCCGTTCAGCGCTAACTGCTAATTCATTTGTCATACGGTTATACTCTGAGATTAGCTGCCCTATTTCGTCTTGGTGTTTCCATTTGATTTGCTGCCCGGGTTTACTAATCTGCATTTTTCCGATATTTTCCCGTAAAATCTGCAGCGGTCGAAGTAGGAAATTAGAAAGAAATAGGGTTATAAGCAGCCCGAGCGCAATCAATATCACATAAATATTGGTAAAAGTAACCAAAAAGTTTGATATTTCCTGACGCAACTCGCCCTGCCTTGCAAAATACGGAAGATTCAGAAAACCAATAATTTGGTTGCGATAATTTTTTATAGAAGAGTATGCCGAAAGAAAATTATGGTTCCTGATCTGCTCTTCGTGAATCAAACTAATCCTCCCGAATTCTGACAGTTGTTGGAATGCTTTCTGATTCATCCGTTTCGATATCAAGCCTTCATCAAAAATTTCAGGTCGGCTCGACGCCAATAGCATTCCCCTTGTGTCGTAAAGGTTTATATCGGTAAAAAACACTTGAGAATATCGCGCCAAATATACCCTAAGGAAGTCGGCTTCTGCTTCCGAAAGTTCGCTATGCGTTGAAAGCTCAGTCTCTAATTCTACTAATACTGATTTGCTTTTCTCGCTCAGAACGTCTCTGTTTTTGCTATTGCTCAGCCGGACAATGTAAAAAAGAGATGTTATGGCCGAAAACATAAACGAAAAAAGTAGAAAGAGAAACAAGGTGTTCTGAATCCTGTTTCGAAAGCTGATAGTAGCATTCTTTTTTGATTCGTTGATGTTGATAATGAGCAAAAAACAATAAATAAAAAGACTTAAAAAGATAAATAAATATGCAAATGGCGCCATGAACCCAAATAAACCTGGCTCCTTTTTACTTATCACAACTGCCGAATCGCTTCCTGTCCGGTACTTCAGATGATGAAATCCGTCTTTGTTGAAAAAAGTAAATCCATCTGGATCATCTGGCATCAAGTATTCGATCGTGCTATATGAGTATTGTCCAACACTGCGTACAATTTCTCCGTGATAATAATAAACATAAGAATATCTCGCCAGTTCACTTCTAATGGGGCTTAATTTATCAAGCAACAATTCGGGATATCCAATTCCTCGCCGCAGGCCTTTTGAACTAATCTCAATAAAGATGGTAATTGGGTAGCCTATCTCTTGTTTTTCTTTCTGAAAGCCAAGAAACGCCAGATAGAATAACTCTCCCGAACCAGGAAACATATAAAACAGGTTAGGCTCCTGGGTAGGTTCCCCAAATGTTTTGATTTGTTGCATAAAGTAATCCTGACAGTCAACAATTTGGTGAGTCGGTTTTATATAAAGTTGTTTGCCCGGAAAACAAATCGTAATAAATACATCATATCTTAGCCAAAATCTTCCAAAATAATTTTGTCTCAAATAATCAATTATTTGCTCCTCACTTCCAGGAATCTCCTCCCTAATCTCCGTCAATAATTTTTTCAATGTCTCATCCTGGTAGACCTGTTCATTAATTTCATTGAAAACATATTCGGCCACTTTGTCTCTGTCGGTGGATATTTCAATAGCTAAAAGCTTTCTTGTCTGTATTTCTTTATGACTATTTGCCTGATTTATTACAAAAGTTGCGTAAAATGCAAATAGCATCAAATAGGGAATAGTTGCGTAGTAGGCCCTCTGTTTCAACATCTCCCGCCAGGAATAACTCAGTAACAACAAAAAGATCATTACGAACAGGCTTTGCCAAATCCATGTTTGATCGCCGGATAAAATATTCCATACACTGAAAATTATGAGCGATGCAGCAATGCAAGCAATCATCACTTTCCTGCCGGATACAGAATTTTTAGCTATTGCATAGAGCTTTGCAGAAATCAGGAAATATGCCGCTAAAATGGCTGCAACTGCAGTAAGTCCGAGTATACTTTCAGGACTGAGGCTGAAAATATTATTGAGGTCAAAGGATACATCTGAGTTGATGACTGCTCTTTGGATCAGTATCAGCGGAACCTGCTGAAAAAGAAAAATTAGAAAAATGGGAACGAAACCGTTCGTCACTGTAATCAGAAAACCAATCCTTGAAAACTGATTAGATATTGGAAATTGGTAATAAAACCACGATATCATCAACAACAACAAAGAATTAGCCAGTAGATCACCGAGTGATGGTATCAGAGGCGCCACGGCCATTATCGATGGATCAAATAATTCAGAATTGTAAAGTATTGCTGGAAGTTTAAAATAAAAAAACATTGCCCTGATCAAGATTATAAGTGCAATCAAGCCCATGAAAAGAATTAAGCCATAACCATACTTCTGTCTCAGATTATTGGCAATAACGAAAAGTCCATATACAAAAAAGAGCAAGGCTGCGAGAAAAACACCGTATATTATCCATATAACCCATTTCCCAATGTCACCGTGTTCGCTAATGTTTATCGAAAAAAGATAATCGTTGTTATGATAAATATCCCATCCGTTTTTCTCAAACGTGATCTGTGAGTTTTGCGGTAATTTGTAGCCCTCATGAAATCCACTTAAATGGAGTTGTTTGTCGATCCCTTGAATTTCATATAAAAGCAACAGTCCTACATACCTCTTGATAGTATCGTTTTTTTCCAACATTAAATAATACCTGTTACCAAAACTAATTAGCGGCCTCCCAAAAATTGATTTTGTATAAACGGGAGGAATACCAACTGTCTGGTCGCTCCAGAACATTAAAGTGTCGTTTCTGTATAAAAACAAGCTTATGCCTTCTTCCTGCAACCGATCTATGCGATCGAGAATGAAATCGAGGTCGTGCTCTCCTGAGCTGCTTAGTGCAATAAGTTCGTGTAAATCAGATAATCTTTTTTCATAAATTGCCAAAAACCGTTCGAACATGTATGCTGGATCCGTATTTTTTTTTGCGGTATGACTTATAATTACACCGCTGCATATAAGCAAAGCAGTTACGATCCATAACCACAAGACTTTTTTTGTTATGATTTGCTTGAACATTGTTGGTGATTCAAAATTTTTCAACAACTGCGGCATTCATATTATGATAGAACTGAAAAATTATGACTGCCAATTCTTATCCTTGATTTGCCTATTTCATCTGAGCTCTTATTTTACAGGTTTTTTGCGCAAAATGTATACCTGACTTGATGCGCAATATTTCTTTCCTGTAGATTTTATGTTTGAAACCAACCCAATCCACACAGAGTTAAATAACCTCCGCTTTTGACGGCGATATTGCTCACTTAAAATACTTATATAAAAGGAGTCAGCATATAGACTTTTGGTTTCAGTTAAAATCATTCCGTGCTGTGATGCAATGAAACGAATAGTCGCTTTTGTGTAATGAAATAAGTGCCGTGGCACATCATATGCTGCCCAATTTTCTTTATAGTATTTTGCATCGTACGACCTATAATCTGGAACAGCAATGAAAATCAATCCATCGTTATCCAGTAGGCTAAGAATCTTTTTGATTTCATCTATTGGTTCAGCAAAATGCTCAAATACATGCCAAAGAGTAATCACCTTGTATTTTTCGTTTACGTCAAGAGAATTGATTTGATCTACAATCGTTAGGTCATATCGGTTTCGGGCAAATGTTCCTGGTTTTTCGGCTGGTTCAATTCCCGTTACTCTCCACCCTTGTGTTTTTGCATACGCCAAAAACTCGCCTGTCCCACAGCCAATATCCAACAATTTGCCTGCCAAATCTACTCTGTTTGCTATCAAACGGTACTTATATCGTATAGCGAAATTCCTGACCAGCTTATAAAGCCAGGAAAAAGGGTCATTCTTATTTATAGTATTGTGGGAATCGTAGTCGTTTGAGAGGTAATATTTTTGTATCTCAGCAGGATTTGGTTGCGGCTTTGTGTACAAAACGTCGCATTGTTTGCATTGAATTAGAGAAAAATGTTCCTGAGTTAAAAAATGATCCTTTACGTTCAAATAGTGTTTAAGGTCGTTGCCATTACAGATTCTGCATGTTTGATTCAATAACTTTTCTTTCATGTCGGCTTATGTTGTTTCACGTGAAACAGTTCAACAGGTTAGCGCCCTAAATATACAAGCAGAACAGAAATATCTGCAGGCGAAACCCCGCTAATTCTAGATGCTTGCCCGATTGTTTTTGGTTTAACCATGGTTAGCTTGTCCCTGGCCTCCCACGACAATGATGTCAGTTGCAGATAATCAAATGCTTCTGAAATCTCCAATTCTTCATATCGTGAACTTTTTTTTACGAGTTCTTCCTCCTTTGCAATGTATGATTGGTATTTCAATGCAATTTCAATCGTTTCCAAATCTTCAGGTTTTAATGCAAATTGTGAAGAAATATCGCTATGAATCCCGGGTACAACCTGTATTATCTCTTCTATTTTTACTTGCGGTCGCAACAGCAGTGTGGCAAGTTTCGTTTTTTGAGTAATCGGCTGACTTTCCCTACTTTCAAGGTAGTTATTAACCGTTTCTGGTTCAACGCTAACCTTGTTTAATAAATCAGTAAATCCAGAGATCCTGAGTTCTCTTGATTTGACTCGCTCGCATCTTTCAGCGGAAGCCAATCCAATATTATATGACTTTTGGGTAAGCCTCAAATCAGCATTATCTTGCCGTAACAGCAAGCGATACTCTGCGCGGGAAGTAAACATACGGTAAGGTTCGTCAACGCCTTTTGTAATTAAATCGTCAATTAAAACGCCTATATATGCCTCTGAGCGCTTCAGTATGAAATCATTCTGCCTATTAATTTTTTGGTGTGCATTTATTCCGGCAATTATCCCTTGCGCGGCTGCCTCCTCATACCCTGTTGTGCCATTAATCTGACCTGCGAAATAAAGATCTTCAATCAGCTTTGATTCAAGGCTAAGTTTCAACTGGGTAGGCGGGAAATAATCATATTCAATTGCATATCCCGGTCTGAATATCTTTGCGTTTTCTAATCCCTTTATCCGCCTAAGTGCTTTAAGCTGAATATCCTCCGGTAACGATGATGAAAAACCATTAAGGTAGTACTCTATTGTGTTCCAACCCTCCGGCTCTACAAATAATTGGTGCCTTTCCTTTTCGGAAAATCGAGACAGTTTATCTTCTATAGATGGGCAATATCTTGGCCCAACCCCTTCAATTCGCCCACTATACATTGGTGATTGATCAAATCCCGTTTTCAGTATTTCGTGTACTTCCTCGTTGGTGTATGTTATAAAGCAGCTCTTCTGCTCTTTTAAGCAAACGTCTGATAGATATGAAAACCTACCTGGAGGATCATCTCCCTTCTGTTCTATCATTTTGGAAAAATCAATCGTTCTGCCATCTATCCTCACCGGAGTTCCAGTTTTTAGCCGCGATTTTTTAATCCCAAAACTCTCGATTTGTTCAGATAGACCATAAGAAGCCTTCTCTCCATATCTACCCCCCGAAAAACTTTTGAGACCAATGTGTATTGTACCGTTTAAAAATGTTCCATTAGTTAAAATAATTGCTTTACTGCTAAAAACTACCCCTAAACCAGTCTCAACACCAACTGCACGGCTGTTCTTTTCTATCACTCTTATTACTGAATCTTGCCAAAAATCTACTTTAAGATTTTGTTCTAAGTATTCACGCCATTTTATAGAAAACAACTGCCTGTCGTTTTGTGCTCTGGGGCTCCACATGGCAGGTCCTTTGGATCTGTTGAGCATTCTAAATTGAATCATACTTTCGTCTGCCACAATTCCGCTGAATCCACCTAAAGCATCAATTTCCCGTACTATTTGACCCTTGGCAATGCCTCCCATTGCAGGATTGCATGACATTTGTGCAACGTATGGCAAATTCATTAAAATTAACAACACCTGCGATCCCATATTTGCAGCGGCCATTGCGGCTTCACACCCTGCATGGCCGCCACCAACAACGATAACATCATACTCCGTAACGATTGCCTGTTTCACGTGGAACAAATTATTTTTTATATCTCTACGTTTGTTTATTTAAATAAAATTCTTCCTTCCTCCGCATTTCTTTCTTTTCAGCAACTGTCTTGTCTTTTTGTCCACAACAATGTAAAATCCCATGAATCATAAGCCGTTTCAGTTCGTTTTCGAACGTTACATTAAACTTGCTTGCATTATCCTTAGCTCTCTCTTCACTAATAAACAGGTCGGCTTCAATAGACTCATCTTCATTGTAGCTGAATGTTAATATGTCAGTTAAATAATTGTGTTTCAAATAATCACGGTTAAGATTGAGCAATTTTTCATCATTAGTCAAAATAATATTGATGTTGGCTTCAACTTTGCTGTGATCACTTATTATTTGCCTTAAAATAGCGATAATTACCCGCTTGTCCTTAATTCTTATATTGCTATTCTGTTTGTGTATGGCGATCATGTGATAATATTTTCAATAAATACTCTTCTGATCGGTTTCTGTAGAAGTGAATCAATTCCTTTGTGGTTCTTCTAATAATTTCGCTTTCTATTTCATTAGCTCCCGATAAAATCTCTGCTTCCCCCGGACGTTGCCTTTCATATTGCTTTGCTTCCTCTGACTCCCGTCGTTCCTCAAATTCTCTCTCCAACTGGGCTTGCTCTGACTCTAATAATCTCGTTGTTATTCTTTCTTGCCTTAAAATAGTCTCTCTGGAAATGTTCTTATTAATCAGTTCTTTTTCTGTAATTTCCATCTCTTGAATTGCCCTTTGCAAACCCGGCTCCCTTAATCCAGTCTGGCTCATTAGTTCATTAAGTACTTCCTGTAACCTCCTTCGAAGCTCTTCCTGCTGTGCCGCCATTCTGGCAAAACGCTCGCTTATACCCCCGGTTCCATCAGATCCTTGTTGCCCTTCTTTTTTGCCTGCCAAATCTTTCATCATGCTCTCAAGCTGGCTTTTTAATTGGTTTTGCATATTTCTGATTTGCCCTATTGATGGTTTTCCTTGCCCGGGGCGAGGACAGCCCATTCCTTGCCCAGCCTGCATCTGATTCATTTGGTTCATCATGTTTTCAATGACCTCACTAAGCATCAACGATAAGCTATTAATTGAGGTCATAGCAAATTGCTGCCTGGTTCCTGCCATCTGCACGTTTCTATTTGCCAGTGATTCTATTGCGTTATTTACCTCGGCCTTTGCTTTTTCCGTTTCTTTAATCACAAATGACTGTATCGAAATTTGTCGCTTAGCTAACTGGATCAAGGAGTCGGAAACGTTTTCAAGCTGTTCTTTTATATCATGTTGGTCGTCCATTAATTGCATGTATCTTGGGTCGTTACGATCTATAGCAAGCGTTCGCTCTTGTATATTCTCCTGATTAAACGACAGTTCAATAAGGTTTTCAAGGATTTGCCGCAAACTGTTAATATCCTCTGTCATCTGTTCCATCATGTTATTCATTAATGCATCCATTAACATTTGGCTCATTTCTTTCATGCTTTTCGAAGTTCCTCCCTGAATTCTCATCATCCTTTGTCTTTCTCCCTCGCTCATTGAAGATAACGCCTTTCGTAATGCTTCATTAATTTCCTCAATTTCTTCAGTCATATCAGGGATATCCATACTGTGTTCCAGCGCCTCGTTTGCTTCTTGAGTTTCTTTAAGTTCACTTTCAATTTGATTGAACTCATCCTTAATCTCCTGTTGTTTTCTGTTAATTTCGCTCATAGGATTACTCGCATCTTCCGTTTCCAACTGGATTTTCTCCTGCGCTGTTGCCAGTTCCTGTAGCCTTTCTGCTAGTTCTTTTATCCGGTTCTCAACATCCAGACGTTTAAACAACTCTATATTTCGATCTAATTGCCTCATTAGCTCTTCGTTTGTAAGCTGAAGATTTTCCAGTTGTTCCTTCATAGTAGATTGCTCAAGATTTTTCAGCATACTTCTCAACTCCTCTATCTTCTTCTTTAATTCGTCGTCAACAACTTTTTCAAATAGCTCGCTCATCTCTTTGAATCTATTGAGCAGCTCGATATCATCGCTGTGCAGGCGCTCCATCCTCTCATTCAAATCGCCCAAGGTTAACTTCTCGGCTTCTAAGGATTGTATGACCTGTGCCTGTTTTTCGATCAACTCGCTAAGACGCCGACTCTCGTCCCAAGTAACATTTTCTTTTTGCAAAATTGTTTTTTGTAGTTCTTCTATCTCCTTTCTAATTTCTTCAAGTAAACTCTTTTGAGCAAAACTCTCTTTTACAAACTCATCCTTCTTCGTTTTGGTTTCATCAGCAATTTCATCAATAGATAATATTCTTTTAGTATAAACCTGCGATCTTGTTGTTTTAGGTCCTGTAATCCGATCGTTATCAGAAACTTCATACCAAATCCTGATTTCCCTCACTAACTTACGCTCTAAACCTATCGTTTCAACAAGATCAAAAAATCCTTGATTGTTTTTATCCAAATCAAAAGCAATCACAGTCGTATCGCTGAAAGGCATAATATTGGCATTTTCGTCATACATATGGATCACTCTTTTTAAAACTGAAAACCCATAATCATCACTAATCGTACCCGTTACATGTATTCTTTCGTCATTACCACCTGTAGTTTCGAACTCTGCTTTGATTTGCGGACTCAGATCAGGAATCACAGTTATGTTCACGACAATAGAATCATGGTGCTTCTGGTATCTATTCTCTGGTTTTATGATGTATAATCCAGTGTTATACACAAAAAATTCCGCTTTATATATATCTTCCTCTTTTTCTGCCACTTGAATGAGTTGAAGGTTTTTTGAAAGGTAAGAATTAATTTCCTCCGTGTCTTCTGTATAAAAGGTCCAAACCAATTGAGATCCCACTGGAACAATCAGATCAGTCTTGTTCCGATGCCGAACCCAATCTATCTGTGTATATTCAGGGGCTCTTACTTCAATCTCAATTTCATTAATTCTGCTCCGCGGAAGGCATTTGATAGTAAAGAGGTCGCTTGTTACCCCATTTGCAATTAACGAAAATTGAATATCTTCCTTTACGGAATTGAATTTGAGTCTGAACTCCCCTTTTTGGTTCGTTAAGGCGGTAGTGTTTCCTCGTGTAGATTTCACGATTACATCAGCGGGAATTATTTCGCCTTCAGTTTTAAAAACAAGTTCAAAATCTTCACCGTGCAGAACGTGCAGCTTTTCTTCACTCACAATAAAGCGAAACCTTTCGGGGCGCTGAAACTCTGTTTCGTACATGGCTATCCGTTTGATTGGATCTTTAACCATTGCTGGAAAAAGAGTGATGGCAATTAGGAATGTCATTGCCGTACCTGCAGCATATGGAATCTTCTTTTTCCATTCCTTTGGACTAATTGCAGCAGAAAAATTCAATCCGGTAAACTGCTTTGCCTTTTGTTCGATTGCCGCACTAATCAGTATTTGTTCGTCTTTTTCAAGATTTAGTTGCGACCCGAGTTGCAGGGCATTAAGAATTTTATCTTGTATTTGAAGGAAATGCTTCTGAACTATCGTAGTAGCATCGCTGTATGAAATCGTTTTACCGATACGGTAAACTTTTGTTATCGGAATAACAACATAACGTACTAAAACTGTTGTTGCCAATAATACATATCCGAAAAACAGAGTAGCTCTCAATCTCGTTCCGAAGTAACCAAAGTACTCGGCAAGTGCAATTGCCAAGACCACAGCAAAGATCAACGCTGTTGAAAATAAAATTCCTTTGATTATCTTTTGCCGATAATACTTCCTGATTAATGCATCAAGCCTGATTATCAATTCGTTATAATAATTGTGCGACATGTCTTGATTGCTTATTCGGAATATATTTAACCAGATTTAGTAATTTCTTTTGCTTTAGATTGATCTTTCTTTTTAATGCTTCCACACGTTTTTACGTAAAACCACTCTGCTAATTTGTTCGTTAGATATTAAAACACCCTGAGTCTAAATTTATTTTGTAAACCCCAAACCTGCGGTTTAGTATCGGGCCTGGTCGTGAACACGACCGAACTTACTTTTCTGGTTAAATGGTTCGTACTACTAACTCTTGGTTTCATACAGCATTTTCGCGACATCGTATGGCTCATGAAAGCACAGCTCAAAATTACGAAAGATTGAGCCGCTATTGTGTGTTCGCCGACAATTACAAGAGAACATAGCCATCTTTGCTTGAATTAACTCCTGTGGCAAAGTTGATTCTACAGGTGGTTTTGGTTAAAAAAAAATATCTTTGCTTTGAATAAATGCTATATGGAACAAAAAGTACGCGTTAGGTTCGCACCAAGCCCAACCGGGCCACTTCATATCGGAGGCGTAAGAACAGCACTATACAATTACCTGTTTGCAAAAAAGCATAATGGCGATTTCCTACTCCGAATAGAAGATACCGACCAGGACAGATTTGTGCCTGGAGCAGAGGAATATATTATTGAGGCCTTATCATGGTGCGGAATATCTTTTGATGAGGGGGTAGGCAAAGGCGGACCCTATTCGCCGTATCGTCAGAGCGAACGCTCATCAATTTATTCTGAATTTGTTTTTCGCCTCGTAGAAAAGGGGCTCGCTTATTATGCGTTTGATACTCCTCAGGAGTTAGACAAGTTAAGAACGGAAACATCTTCTCTTTCTTCCCATTTTCAGTATGATTCCTCAACCCGCTATCATCTCAGAAATTCATTGACTATTGCTCATGATGAGGTTCAACACATGCTTGAATCAAAAGAGCCATATGTGATCAGAATACTGATTCCGCCCAATGAACAAATCGAATTTACTGATTTGATTCGCGGGACAATATCAGTTGATAGCAACCAATTGGATGATAAGGTTTTGTATAAGTCTGACGGATTGCCAACTTATCATCTTGCCAATGTAGTTGACGATTACCTTATGAAGATAACACATGTAATACGCGGCGAAGAATGGCTGCCATCAACTCCATTACATGTGTTACTATATCGTTATCTGGGTTTTAGCGAGTTGATGCCCAGGTTTGCGCACCTGCCTCTTCTGTTACGACCCGATGGAAATGGAAAGCTCAGTAAACGCGATGGCGACCGTCTGGGTTTTCCTGTTTTTCCAACTTCCTGGTCAAATCCCAAAACCGGTGAATCAGTTACCGGCTATAGAGAATCTGGCTTTTTCCCCGATGCATTTATTAATTTCCTTGCTCTATTAGGGTGGAACCCAGGAGGCCAGGCCGAGCTTTTCTCAATGCAAGAGTTGATTTCCCTTTTTTCGCTTGAAAGAGTTAGTAAGTCAGGTGCCCGGTTCGACTACGATAAAGCTCGGTGGTTTAACCAGCAATATCTTCGTAGCTTGGATAATGATACGCTGCTGCACCATCTAACACAATATCTAAACGCACAAAATATCTTCGTCGAAATAAGTAAACTATCCTCGATCATTCCCTTAATCAAGGATAGAGCATTTTTTATCAGCGATTTATGGAATGAATCACGTCTTTTCTTTTTCCGACCCGCAACTTATGATACACAAAAAATTAATCAGTGCTGGAAACCAGACACTTCCCTCCTACTTGAGGAATTTTGTACTCGTATCAAAGATATTACCCCCTTTAACTCGGCCAACATTTCGTCAGTTCTTGGTGGATTTGTAACCGAAAAAGGCATAAAGCATGCAAGCATGTTGTTGCCTTTACGTATCTCGTTGGTTGGAGTTGCCAGTGGTCCTGATTTGTTTTCAATAATGGAACTTCTTGGGAAATCAGAAACTATTGGTCGAATAATGGATTGTGCCTTAAGGGTAAAAATTTAATCTTTTCGCCCGAAATCGGCAGGAATCTCTCCCCACTCCGCTGTATTCCATTTTTTTACAGGGCAATGGTCAGGGTGTTCCTGAAGCCAACGTAATGCTCTATATATCAATTCAAAAACATAAATGTTCTTCTCTGTTCTCTTCAGTTTCGACCCTACTTTTTTCTTTTTCACCCATAAAATTGCTACCGATGAATCCGAATAAACATCCATTTTCTTCTCCTCGCGGTCAAGCCATGCTAAAGCATGCACAATAGCAAGAAATTCGCCTACGTTGTTGGTAGCTTCCTGAAATGGACCCTGATGAAACAATATCTTTTTACTTTCCGACAGCATTCCGCGATATTCCATCACTCCAGGATTACCACTACAAGCGGCGTCCACTAACAGCACCTGTTCTTCAGGTTTTATAGTTTCTGCCTTAAATCTTTCGCTGTATAAACTATTTCTTTGGGGTTTCGGAGAATAATTGGGTGGCTCTGATTGAAAAGCAAGATTTGCATCCTCGAGAGTATAAAATCCAGCGTATTTTGCGCCTGGAACTCCTAATACCTGTTGTTTGCACTTCTCCCAGTCAGGGTAAACGCCTTCGTTTTTCCCCTTCCATACCACATAGAATTTCTTTCTCTTATTAGAACCCATTGACTAATGTTTTCATTTGACTTCCCGCAAAATTAATATTTAACGCTCCAGAAAGTTTGCATCCAATAAACCCAGCTTATGTGTTTGTAATCAGCACACTAAGAATTATACTAAACAAACCCTAAATCGGTGTTACCCCATTGAAATCAATAATTCAGTCCTATCCGACTTTTTGTTGATGAATTCGGGATAAACTAATATTTCATTCTCAGAGTTGTTATAATAGTAAACTGTTCTTTGTAAGGGTTCATCACGTAGGTGCGACTTAGCTATATTTGCATCAATAATTTAAAATAATGAATTCATGAAATTGCGCTTTTTTCAGGTTTTAATTGTTTTGCTGGTTTTATCCTCTGCTGCCTGCAAACGGGCAGTTGTGGTTGAGGAGATTATCACGCTTCCAGAGTCGGTTTGGAATCGCTTTAACATACTCGAGTACACTTTGAGTGTAACCGATTTAAGGTCGGAATACGATTTGATTGTTCTTGTTAATGTTTCGGATGATCGCATTCCAGAGCGATTCCCTATACATTTTATCTTAACATCGCCATCCGGCGAAACACGGATCTGGGAACATACTTTCCTTTTTCGAAATCCTGACAACAGTATTCGCGGCACTCAAAGGCAAGGGGCTTATGAATTTGAGTTTGTGGTTCGCAACAACATGAAATTCAATGAACGCGGATCACACCAGCTATCCCTGGAACAGTTTCATCCTACTTACAATACACATGGAATTTCTTCAGTAGGAGTTCGAGTTGTCAGGAATTAATATTTGTCTGAAAATGTTTTTTACCTGTTTCTGGTCATAATGAAGCTGTTGCTTAAGCAGTTGAAGGCTTCCAAATTTTTGCTCATCGCGTATTCGGCTCACAAATTTTATCGTGATCTGTTCGTTGTAAATATCCTGATTAAATTCAAAAATATGTGCTTCAACTGATAAGCTTCCCTCGTTTAGCAACGTGGGTCGAAACCCGATGTTCCCCATTCCAAAATAAATTTTTCCTCTCCATTCAATCTTACAAGCATATACTCCGTTAGCAGGAATGAGCTTTTCCGGGCAGTCAACTAGCAAATTTGCCGTTGGAAAACCAATAAGTTTCCCTATCTGATTCCCCCGAATTACAACTCCGCTGAGTTCATATTCATAACCTAATAAAATGTTTGCATCTTCAATGTTTCCGTCAGAAATCAAAATTCTAATAAGCGATGAACTTACAATGCGCTCTCGGAATGAAACTGGCTCGACTACGGTTAGTTTAAAAGAGCATTCCTCGGCTATTTTTGTTAATTGCGATAAATCTCCTCTCCTTCCACTTCCGATGGTTTGCAAGCTACTAACAACCAAATGGTTCATTTTTATGTCTCTAATCAGAAAATCTTTAAAAAACGTATTATACGATTGCTTCGATAGATTTTCAGTAAATGGGATCAGACAAAAATAATTTATACCTGTCTCCTTGATCTTCTGACATTTTTCATTCATTGTCGATAATGACCTTATGTCAGATTTTCGATTAGTTAGAATTTGTCTGGGATGAGGATTGAAGGAAATAACTACACTGTAATTGCCAGAATTCGATGCAATATCAGCAATTTTGCCGAGTATGGCTTTGTGCCCTGTATGTACGCCATCAAACATGCCAATGCAAACAACAGAGGCTTTGTCGGGTATATATTCTTTTATATCACGAATTATTTCCACGAGCTCAGTTTCGCGAGTGCTTCAGCCGGCAAAGCTACGTAATTCACAATTTAACAGAAGTGGATATTGCTTAATGATTATCAATCGGATTTAGGTTTTTCAGGGCTCTCCGATTACTCAATATGCTTGCTGCTATCTGCACAGCATTTGTAGCAGCGCCTTTGCGTAAATTGTCGGCCACGATCCAGAGATTAAGTGCATTCTCGCAAGAATTGTCGCGACGTATTCTTCCAACAAAAACTTCATCTCGCCCATGAGCGGTAATGGGCATCGGATAAATTGATTTCAAAGGTTCATCCAAAACTATAATTCCTGGCATTTCGGAAATCAGTTTCCGCACTTCGTTTATTTCAAATGATACCTTCAGTTCTACATTCACAGATTCTGAATGGCCTCCTATTACCGGCACTCTAACAACTGTAGGGGATATCATGATAGATTCATCTACCAGAATTTTTCTGGTTTCGTTTATGATTTTCGCCTCTTCGGTGTTGTATCCATCTTCTGCAAATGTTCCTGCCTGCGGAAAAAGATTCAAATCTATTTGGTGTGGATAAAACTTATCTTCTGAGTGCAACTTACCTTTGCGTTCGTTCTCTAATTGGCTTACTCCCCTTACACCTGACCCTGTAACTGATTGATATGTTGATATAACTATTCTTTTGATCCCATACCTCAGATGAAGTGGTGCCAGCGCCATAACCAGTTGAATAGTGGTACAGTTTGGGTTGGCTATCAGCAACTGGCCCTGATTTACAGTATGTATGTTAACTTCAGGAACTACAAGTGGCACATCTGGATACATTCGCCATGCCGCAGAGTTATCAACAACTGCTGATCCATGTTTTGTAAATTCCCTTGCATATTTTATTGATGTGTCAGAGCCAGCCGAGAAAATTGCGATATCAGGTATTTTAGTTATCGCGTCCTCAATACTGATAACAGAAAGTTCCTTGCCATTAAATGCAATCTTTTTCCCAACTGAGGCGTGAGATGCAGTTAATATTAATTCATCGGAATCGGAGATTGAAAGGTATTTTCCTTCTTCCAGAACCTTTAGGATAACACTTCCCACAAGGCCTGTGGCGCCAACAACAGCCAATTTCATAATCAGGTTTTCGATTAATGTTTAGTCCGCGGTTGGAGAGGTTGCCCCGTCGAGTGTCTTGGTCGGAACAAATCCTTCTGGCCGTGCAATTACTTCGCCCCTAAGCCGTAAAATTACAGTGGGTTTATTTGCTGCATTGGTAGTAACTACAATGCTTCGATTTATTATATGCGGACGGCTAAGAGTAATGTAGTTTACATTAATTACTGCCGAATCGCCTGGCAATATAGGTGCTCTGGGCCATTCGGGTACTGTACACCCGCAGCCAGCTCTTACGCTTGTTAATAAAAGCGGTTCATTTCCAGTATTAGTAAATCTGAACATGCTATTGCCGTCGCCGTTCACAAATATTCGTCCGTAATCATACGTTTCTGATTCGAAAACAATTTGCGGCCCTTTTTCTATTTGAGGATTCTGGCTAAAGCCTTCAACAGTGTGAAGTTTTACCATCGAGATCACCAAAACCCAGAACAAAACAATCGTTTTCATTTTACTATAGGTTTACTTATTTTATCATATTGGCTATGAGCTTACTGTGTCCATTCACTGCTTTGTAATTCTAACGAATGACAAGATAAAACAGCCACAAATATCTTGCCATGCATGGTATAGGACATTTTTTACAGCCCGCAAAACTTAATTAATCATTTTGATCCTTCTTCGTATCTAAAACTATTTGTACCATATTTTTGGATAGCCTCAAACTATCGGGCAACTAACTTCTTTCTATCTCCTACACCTCTCTCGACGGGCCTCTCCTACTATGATATTATGACTCTGCCAAGGACTTTATTTATGTGATTCAGTTTTTTCTTGTGCTTCTGTATCAGCTTTATAATTTCAATACTGCGTTCTTCGTTTGTACATGTTTGCAGCTCCTTCTGAAGTTCCAGGATGGTACTCTTGATTCGTCGTTCTTTAACAACTAAAACTGTATTAACAACCGCAGTTGCTATAATGTCCTCCTCTGTTTTAACAAAAACCCGGTATCTTTCCCAATTTTCGCTAAGTTGGTGGGGATTACTCAACAGATCAAAGGCTATATTTCTAATTTTTTCGTCACTATTGTATATCAGGTCGCTTTCCTGGGGCAGTTCTTCTTTCCTGAATGCCGACTCGTATACATCGAACACTTTCTGATAATCAATATTTTCGAGTGCGATCCCATCACTAACTAACTCATTAACAATGAACTGCGATATGTTAACATTGACCGTTTCCTGCTTGTCGAATTCATTAGTGATTTCTATAGGCATATTTTTGTTTCCATACAGCAACAACATTCGTATCAGGTTTCTTTCCTGATAATCGTTGCTATGTTTTGTTTCAACGATTTCATTTTGACCCGAAACCTTTTCTTCGCCAACATCTCGAATAAATTCTTCAGTTATTCCATGCGTTTTTCGAAAACGTTGGCGCAGAATTCTGTTCAATTCGCTTATCAGTGTTTCTTCAGCAATATTCAACAGACTGGCACACTCCTTCACATAAACGCTTCTGTAAACTATATCGGGGATCAAAGCCACAGAATTCATTATTTCCTTAATCAGAGCCGACCTTTTGGCTGGGTCATCCTTTGCACTTTCTAACAAAAGACTTGATTTTAACCGAATGAAATCGCGAGCGTTGGTTTGAAGATAGTTACGAACCTCAACCGGGCGATTTTTCCTGGCGAAAGAATCTGGATCTTCTCCGGGAGGGAAAACAACGATTTTAACATTCAATCCCTCCTCCAGAATAAGATCAATTCCTCTGAATGCAGCTTTTAGCCCTGCTTCGTCGCCGTCGTAGAGGATTGTTATGTTTTGTGAGAACCTTTTTATTAGCCTGATTTGGTCAACGGTTAAAGATGTTCCGGATGAACCCACCACATTTTTAATTCCACTCTGAACCATTGACATCACATCGGTATATCCTTCAACAAGATAACACAATCCGTTAGAGGAAATTCCCGTTTTTGCATGGTTGATTCCATACAACGCTTTGCTTTTGTTGTATATATCAGTTTCAGGAGAGTTGATGTACTTTGCAACAGATGTGTCGTTACTAAGAGCTCTTCCGCCGAAGGCAATAACTTTTCCAGAGAGATTTTGAATCGGAAATACAATTCTTCCTTTAAACCGGTCGAAAACATCAGTGCCTTTTTCTATTGTTAACCCGCTTTTAATCAGCACCTCTAAATTATAGCCGTTTTTTATTGCATGGTTCGTAAAAGCTTTTGGGTCGCTACTGCTGTAGCCTACCTTAAAATGGCGTATTGTGTTTATGTGAAATTCCCTTTCTGCAAGGTATGTTAGCCCTATGGATTTCCCTTCGTTGCTATTGTGCAGATTATCAACATAATAATTAGCAGCAAACTCATGGATATTAAAAAGGCTTTCGCGTAGCCTTTCCTCCTTGAGTTCTTCGGCGGTGGGTTCTTTCTGTTCTATTTCAATATGATATTTACCCGCCAAAAATTCTATAGCTTCAGTGAAACTATAGCGTTCATGATCCATAATAAAACCAACTACATTTCCCGACTTTCCACACCCAAAGCACTTGAATATCCCCTTGGATGGGGAAACATGAAATGATGGCGTTTTCTCATTATGAAACGGACACAGTCCTACATAATTGGCGCCTCTTTTTTTGATTGTAACAAAATCAGAAACAACCTCTTCAATACGCGAAATTTCGATTATGTCGCGAACCAGATTTTGAGCTATCACTTTAATTTACTCTACGTTTCGTTCGGCTAAATTACAATTTAACCCGGATTAATCAATAGAAAGCCCGTAAGGGCTGGGCTGTTGATTCTATGAGGGCAACCCCTATTAAACTTTGTCAAATGCTTAATCTGGGTTAAAGTTTCACCCTTTATTTCAATTCGGCGGGTAGCATGTACCAATCTGTAGAGTATGGCTTCTAAGATTATTCCGGAGTAAAGTCCTCAGAACTATGACTAAACACAGCTTCTTTATCCTCAAGGCATTCCGGAAACTCCAACATGCAAGCCTCCTGTTGGATTAAGCACCGGCAAGCTGACTTTCTATTTCTGTCAAGCTCCTTCTGTAGTAAGTACAGCATGAGCGAACCAAATCTTAGTTAGCCCTCTATAAATCAGAATAATAACAATAAAAATTGTTCAATAAATTGCAAGGAGGTAAGTTCCTGCCGGAATCTCAGACGCTGTGATTAATCACAACTACACATTTCAAGCAATCTTTACCATAAAAATGTGGCAGGATTTGCTACGGAATCAATGGCATGTTTTACTCCGGAATGGGTGGCAGGGTATAGTTCAAAATGGGTGGTAGGGTTTACTCCGGAATTGGTGGCAGGGTTTACTCCAGAATCGCCAACTGGAAGTTGCCATTGCTTGAGTGTCACTTCCACAGGCAACCTGTATGAAGTATCTGGCTCCGAAACAAGAAGACGAAGAGAGCGATGAATCATCATTGTATCATTTAAAAATAATACATGAAATGCGATAAGGTGATTCTGACCACCACTACCAACAGGATAAATATATATGGAATCTCCATCAAAAGAATATTCCGTATAAAAAATGAATGATCCTGTTTGACCTTCGCAAGGAATGCCAACACGGTGGGTCTCACGCATACCATCTTCTCTAAAAAGTTCGTAATCATCCATCCAACACTCTGATGGGAAATATTGGTATCTTGTTGTTGGATAAATAAACCAGACATCGTGCATATACCATCTCCCGTCTCGCAAGAATTCTAATAACAATTCTAACGGAGTCGGCGGGGGTGGCGGAGGTGGCGGAGGTGGCAATACAGTAACAACTTTATAAACTATTGTTTCTCCTCCCTTGCCCTTTCCAATAAATTGAAAAGTAGAAGTTACAGATACAAATTCCTGAATGCTTCCACTTGGTCCATATGGAACATTTTTATAAAATAATGTATCCATATATTCGGAAGTCCAGGAAAAATTCACTATTCCGCCTTCTGGTGGCAAAGGATTTTCACCAATGTCCATACTTACAGTTAAAACTGGTCGTGGAAAAACATCTTGAGGTATAACTTTTTCTATCTTTTGAAAAGGAGCTATTCTCCCTTTTACAAAAACAGACACAGATACCTCAAACTCTTTTTTAATTGGGCCTATTCTATACTCTCCAGTCATTTTTGAGGAAATTAAAGTATCCTCAATAAAAACTGAAACACTACTAATCTCCGAATTCGGAGCAACAGTCCAATTAAAATTTACAAAATTACCGTATGTTGGCGGATTTGGAGTAATCGTTATCTCTATGATTGGCTCATAAGGCACGATTGGGTTAGGTGGCGGGTCTTCTTCACATCCTGTTATAAATAACAGGGAAAGAAAAAGAATCAGAATTACTGCTGGTTTTTTCATAATTTTTTATTCTCTTTTAAAAGTTTGTTCTTTGTTTGATTGGCAAAAACTTAATATTTTATTGAAATAGATTATCTCATTATATATTTGTTGTCAAGTAAAAAATACAGGCAAAATATAAAATAATCGAACTTCATTATATTGGCAGAGAAAATACTTTAGGGCATTTCGATAAACAACGTTCCCTGTGCCGTTGTTCGCGCCAAATATATGCTTAAGTTTCCTAAAAACCTAATTTTGTTTTATTTTTTATGTGGCTATATATCAACTACATACAACGCGATGCATTAAAAGTCCGGATATACCGGAGGGGGGCAGCATGCTCCGATGGTGGTTAATCCGGAAACTCCAACATGCAAGCCTCCTGTTGGATTAAGCACCGGCAAGCTGACTTTCTATTTCTGTCAAGCTCCTTCTGTAGTAAGTACAGCATGAGCGAACCAAATCTTAGTTAGCCCTCTATAAATCAGAATAATAACAATAAAAATTGTTCAATAAATTGCAACGAGGAAAGTATCTGCCGGATTGGCAGTAAAAATCAGGTTTCCTAAAAAGCTTCTTCCTCCATTTAACTCCGTTTCAGGGGGGTCAATATGATCCGGATTATCCAATCTCTTTTATTATAACATATAAAATTAAATCAACAATTAAAAATTTTTATTTAAAAAAATGTGGATAACTTCCATACTTATATTTTTATTATAATTTTTTTATTTTTAATATATATAATATTAAATATTAGGCAAAATGAAAAACTACCCATTTTTTATTATAAAAAAATGGGTAGTAACGAATGTGTTCACATTCGGGAGCAAAAATAATTATGAAATAAACTTAATCAAATGGAAGTTGCCATTGCTTAAATATCGCTTCTACTGGCAACTTGCCTGACACACTAGAAGTATGACCCAGATAACGCAAAACCATCATTGTATCATTTAAAAACAATACATGGGCTGCGCTAGTGTGATTCTGACCACCACTACCAATAGGGTAAAGATATAGGGAATCTCCATCAAAAGAATATTCACTATAAGAAATTATTGGCCCTGTTTGACCTTCGCAAAGAATGCCAACATGGTGGGTCTCACGTATGCCATCTTCTCTAAAAAGTTCGTAATCATCCAACCAACAATCTCCCAAAAAATGTCGGTATCTTGTTGTTGGATAAATAATCCAGTATTCGTGTATATACCACTTCCCGTCTCGCAACAATTCTAATAACAATTCTAACGGAGTCGGCGGAGGTGGCGGAGGTGGCGGAGGTGGCAATACAGTAACAACTTTATAAACTATTGTTTCTCCTCCCTTGCCCTTTCCAATAAATTGAAAAGTAGAAGTTACAGATACAAATTCCTGAATGCTTCCACTTGGTCCATATGGAACATTTTTATAAAATAATGTATCCATATATTCGGAAGTCCAGGAAAAATTCACTATTCCGCCTTCTGGTGGCAAAGGATTTTCACCAATGTCCATACTTACAGTTAAAACTGGTCGTGGAAAAACATCTTGAGGTATAACTTTTTCTATCTTTTGAAAAGGAGCTATTCTCCCTTTTACAAAAACAGACACAGATACCTCAAACTCTTTTTTAATTGGGCCTATTCTATACTCTCCAGTCATTTTTGAGGAAATTAAAGTATCCTCAATAAAAACTGAAACACTACTAATCTCCGAATTCGGAGCAACAGTCCAATTAAAATTTACAAAATTACCGTATGTTGGCGGATTTGGAGTAATCGTTATCTCTATGATTGGCTCATAAGGCACGATTGGGTTAGGTGGCGGGTCTTCTTCACATCCTGTTATAAATAACAGGGAAAGAAAAAGAATCAGAATTACTGCTGGTTTTTTCATAATTTTTTATTCTCTTTTAAAAGTTTGTTCTTTGTTTGATTGGCAAAAACTTAATATTTTATTGAAATAGATTATCTCATTATATATTTGTTGTCAAGTAAAAAATACAGGCAAAATATAAAATAATCGAACTTCATTATATTGGCAGAGAAAATACTTTAGGGCATTTCGATAAACAACGTTCCCTGTGCCGTTGTTCGCGCCAAATATATGCTTAAGTTTCCTAAAAACCTAATTTTGTTTTATTTTTTATGTGGCTATATATCAACTACATACAACGCGATGCATTAAAAGTCCGGATATACCGGAGGGGGGCAGCATGCTCCGATGGTGGTTAATCCGGAAACTCCAACATGCAAGCCTCCTGTTGGATTAAGCCAGATTAAGCATTTGACAATGCTTAAACGATTAAGAAAATGTAATTCAGCAATTTAAAATTGATTCAAACATTTTCTAAATCGGGGTTCGACCCATTTCAACCAGCCAGTAAGTTTCAATTTACCTGATCGGCATTCGTTTGCCAGGGGAAAAGGTGTTGAGACTTACAATCCGACACATACTGCCTTTGCAACAAGTGTTCTGAAAACAGCAATCAGAAATTGTTTGCTTCTATATGTAGAAAATTGATTACTCTTAAAAAAACAAATATTAAACAATATACATTTGTTTAAATGTCTTAGTTTTGCAAAATGAAATTGAAAATATACTCCATATTTCTCTTGCTATCATTTGGCGCAAATCTCTTGCACGAGGTATCGTGCAGCGATCACGACCTCTATAGCACAGAGTTACCAGCTAATGAAACCCATATACTTTCTTGCCATAGCATCGCCGATAATTGTCGCTTTTGGGATTTAAATCATTCCTTTAACTTTTGTGAAGCCTATTATCCTGTAATTCAAACAGTGTCGCGCAATCATCAAGACGCATCTACAAATTGCCAGAAATGCATTTATCACAATCATGATTATATCAATTCGTTTCCACCCCTTACGCTTTGCTTAATATTAACATTCGATGTGTTTTCAGACGCATCACGCCCACAGTTCCAAGAAGATAAGCAATCTTCAATTGAAACTCCCCCGATTGAATCATCATTACTTTTCGGAACCATAAACTTTAGGGGCCCTCCAACATTTTTCAATGTTTAGGGTTAACTGTTATAAATAATTTCATTCAATTTATCAACCGTCTTCTTTTCGGAAGACACAAAATTTATTAAAGATGAAACGATTCTCAATCTTTTTTATCCTTTCTTTTTATTTGTTATTGCTTGCGTCGTGCGGCACTGGTCAACAGAGAACACAAGATAACGCACACCAGCACGGGTCAGAAACCCATGAGCATGAGCATGATTCCATTCATGGCCATACTCATGACCACGAACACACTGAGCAAGAGGAATTTGTTGTTGATGACAGCATACCCGCATCTGTGAAAGAACATCAACACAATCACGAACATGGCCATGACCATGTTCATTAAAACATCATGAGCAGTTGAATACACAACAATTTTTTAACTTAACTATTATGCAAACTATTAAATTTTTCGGTTTTGCATTTCTGGTGGCGCTACAACTATCGTGTAATAATGATCACAATTCACGTGGTCATTCTCATGATTTAGGCGCAGTTCATAATAATCATGACGATCACGAACATGGAGACGGACTGGTTGATCTCACTTTGTTTTCTCCAGATTATGAACTCTTTGTGGAGTTTCCAGCTCTTGTTTCGGGACAAACCAGTGTTTTTACAGTACATGTAACAGAACTGCACAACCACCAGCCATTGCCACAAGGCAAAATGACGGTTAGTTTGATCACAGGCAATAAAGGCATAAGACATACTGTTGTCGCACCAGATTCTCCTGGCATATTCCGTCCGGCTCTTCAACCAAAGGCAGCTGGTACTTATAGGCTTTTGTTCGAATTAGCTGATGAATTTGGTAACCATGTATTTGAGATAACGCAAATAGAGGTGTATGCAAATGCACATGATGCAGCACATCTTGTTACTGCAGATGAAAGCTTGGAAAAAATCACCTTTAGAAAGGAACAGGCATGGAAAACGGAGTTCGAAACACAGGAGGTTGTTTTAAGACCATTTTACTCCATTATTAGAACCTCAGGAAGGGTAAAGCCACATTCGCAATCAACTTTTACCATAAATGCACAAGCTGCCGGTAGGATTGCTCTTTATGCCGTACGAGGAGAAACAGTAAAAAAAGGCGATCTTCTGGCAATGGTTACTGGCTCTGGCCTTGAAAGCAATTTTGATATGCAGTTTGACGAAAGCAAAATAGCATTTTCGAAAAGCCGTGCCGACTACCAACGTTCCAGGCCTCTGGCAGAAAGTCAGGCAATCTCACAAAAGGATTTCCTTGAAATTCAATCGCGTTACCTGCGTGACTCTTTGCGATACAACCAGAAAGCAAGTTTGGTTTCGCAAAAAGGATTAAAAATTACATCCCCCATTGATGGATTTGTTTCGCATATCAATGTTGAAAACGGTGTTTTTGTGGAAAATGGTTCGTCGCTTCTAACTGTAGCAAGTTCCCGCAGTGTCCTGATCGAAACATTTGTAAATCAATCAGATATTAGAAAAATACCCGGGATTTTTGATGCCAATTTTAAAATACCTGGCGAAGATGCAGTTTTTTCGCTTGGGGAAGTAAACGGTAATGTTGTAGCAAAAAATGCCTTCATAAACGAAACTTCTACGCGAACCTCTGTTATTTTTTCTGCTGAGAACAACGGTAAATTGGTGCCTGGAATGTTTCTGGAGTGCTTTCTGAAAACAGGAAAAAAGGATTTGGCTCTGGTAATTCCATTTTCTGCAATTATTGAAGAACAAGGCCTTTTTTATGTATTCGTACAAACCGGAGGTGAGTCGTACGTAAAGCGACAAGTGCACCTGGCAGATAATGACGGCGTTCTAACCGAAGTAGCTTCAGGCTTGGTTGGCGGCGAGCGCATTGTTACAAAAGGAGTTGTTCAGGTAAAACTTGCTTCAATGGCCGGCACTCTTCCGCTTCACGGGCACACTCACTAATACTCAAAGCTATGCTGGATAAGATATTAGGTTTTTCGTTACAAAACAGGTTATTGGTGTTGCTTGTGGCAATTGCCATCATTTTTGGTGGTAGTTATGTTGCAACGCAAATGGAAGTTGATGTTTTTCCGGATCTGACCGCTCCGTCAGTTGTTGTGCTAACCGAAGCACACGGTATGGCAACGGAAGAGGTGGAGCGTTTGGTTACATTCCCAATAGAAACATCAGTTAACGGCGCTACACATGTACGTAGGGTGCGTTCTTCATCATCAACAGGATTTTCAATAGTATGGGTTGACTTCGATTGGGGTTCGGATATTTATAAGGCGCGCCAGATTGTAAGTGAAAAACTTGCCTTGGTTGCAGAACGCTTGCCAGATAACGCCAACCAACCAACCTTAGCTCCGCAATCATCTATCATTGGCGAGATAATGATTATGACTGTTACTTCCGATTCGTTAACAGCTAAAGAATTACGAACACTTGCCGACTGGCAGATACGAAACAGGTTGCTTTCAATTGCGGGTGTTTCGCAGGTGGTAGTGATGGGGGGCGATTACAAGCAGTTCGTAATTGAAGCCGAACCCGAAAGAATGGACTTCTATGGCGTTAGTTTGCAGGAACTTATGGTAGCCTGCCAAAACCTGAACCAGAACTCAACAGGGGGTTTCTTGAATGATTTCGGAAAAGAATATGTGATACGCGGAATAATAAATACCAGCAACCTTGACGACATAGGCAATTCGGTTGTTAAAGTCCAAAACGGCAACCCTATTACAATAAACGATGTTGCTATTGTTAAGATTGACTCTGCTCCCAAAATCGGGGCTGGTTATCTCAATAGCAAGCCTGCTGTGGTAATGACGGTCTTAAAACAACCAAACACCAACACTTTGGAACTAACCGCCAGGATTGATCGTGCCATTACCGCCCTGAGCGAAACATTTCCTCCTTCTGTCGAAATCCGGACAGATATATTTCGACAGGCCGATTTCATTGAGCGCGCCATGAACAACGTAACGCGGGCTTTGATAGAGGGTGGCCTTCTTGTTGCTGTAGTACTTTTCCTTTTTCTGTTAAGCTTCAGAACTACAGTTATTTCTCTAATTTCAATTCCACTTTCTTTACTTGTTGCGGTTATTGCTCTGAAATGGTTGGGGCTGACAATCAATACAATGTCGCTTGGCGGTATGACAATTGCAATAGGGTCGCTGGTTGACGACGCCATTATTGATGTTGACAACGTGCTGAAGCGTCTCAGGGAAAACAGCGGGTTACCAAAGGCCGAACAGCAGACCAAAATGGTTGTGATTTTCAATGCCTCAAAAGAAATTCGATCCTCTATTCTGAACGCTACACTTATTATTGCCGTTGCATTTTTTCCTCTGTTTTTCCTATCTGGGATGGAGGGTCGTATGCTCATGCCGCTCGGCATTTCATTTATTGTTTCTCTTTTTGCATCACTTTTAGTAGCCATCACTGTCACACCAGTTTTGAGCAGTTATTTATTAACAAGCGATACTATTTTGATGCGTAACGCATCAGGAAAAGGATGGGTTCAAGGTCTTAATCGTTTATACGGTAGGGCTTTGGCGCGGCTTCTTGAATACAAGAAGCCTATGATCATAACCGCTGGTTTATTGTTCATTGCATCCGTTTTTGTTTTATTCAATCTGGGTCGCAGCTTCCTGCCAGAATTTAACGAAGGAATGCTGACGCTTAGCACTGTGAGCAAGCCAGGAATTTCTCTCGTCGAAAGCAACAAGATGAACCTGATGATTGAAACAGAATTGTTAGAAATGGAAGAAATCAACACAATTGTGCGGCGTACTGGCCGCGCAGAACTTGACGAACATGCCCAAGGTGTGTTTTCGTCGGAGGTTGATGTGCCATTTACGCTTAACGGGCGCCCGAAAGCCGACTTTATGAACGATTTACGTAACCGTCTTGCAACAATATCGGGTATAAACATAACCGTTGGCCAGCCCCTTTCGCATCGCATTGATCATATGCTTTCAGGTACTCGTGCGAATATTGCTATAAAAGTGTTTGGCACCGATTTGCAAAAATTGTTCTTATTGGCCAACCAGATTCAATCGCAGATTGGTGAAATAGAAGGATTAGTTGACTTATCTATTGAGCAACAGGTAGAGATTCCACAAATCCAGATTATACCCAACCGGGAGCTGCTTAAGTTGCATGGGATTTCTGTCAACGAATTCGGGCGATTCATTGATGTGGCTTTTGCCGGGGAAAAAGTTTCGGAGGTTTATCAGGACAATATGAGATTCGACCTTGTGCTCCGCTATCACAACCGGTATCGCGAGTCAATTGAAGCTATAAAAAACACATTGATTGATACTCACAGTGGTTCTAAAATAGCTCTTCGTGAAGTAGCTGAAGTAGTATCAACATCCGGCCCTAACACTATTGGCAGAGAAGATGTACAGCGCAGGGTTGTAGTGTCAGCGAATGTTTCAGGCCGCGATGTGCGCGGGGTGGTAACCGATGTGCAAAACACCATAAAACAAAATATTAGCCTTCCCCAAAACTACTATATTGAATATGGCGGCCAGTTTGAAAGTGAAGCACGTGCTGCAGGGTTACTTTTTTATACATCACTGCTGGCTATTCTGGTTATATTCATTTTGTTGTATTTCGAATTCCGTAATCTGGCTATTTCCGGTGTGATTCTGCTAAACTTACCGTTGGCATTGATTGGTGGAGTATTAAGCATATGGCTTACATCCGGAATGCTTAGCATTCCCGCAATTATTGGGTTTATCACTTTGTTTGGAATCGCCACACGAAACGGAATATTGCTTGTGTCACGTTATGATGCCCTACAGGACGAAGGACTGCCATTGCACCAAGCAATTATAAATGGTTCGCGCGACAGGCTGAATCCTATTTTGATGACAGCACTGGCATCAATGTTGGCTATTATTCCATTGGTAGCCGCCGGCGACAGACCTGGCAATGAAATACAAAGCCCAATGGCTGTAGTGATTCTTGGTGGTCTTTTCAGCTCCACATTGTTGAATCTTTTTATCGTTCCTGCAGTATACTCACTTGTAAAGCCACGCATACGAGTTAAAGATCATTCATAAAAATTCCGAATCATCAACCAACTCGACTTTGTGATATAAATTTGTTCCCATTATGACCCAATAATTATGGAAATCTTTATTCTTTCTGTTCTTGTTTTGCTGAATGGTTTCTTTGCTCTATCAGAAATTGCACTGGTTTCCAGTAAAAAACCGCGACTGGAGCATCTCAGGCAGAAAAAGAAGGCCGGTGCGGCTATTGCGATTAATTTAAAGGCCAACTCTGCAACTTTCTTATCTGCAATTCAGGTTGGAATAACTCTAATCGGGATCGTTACGGGAGTTTATGGCGGTCTTGCTATTGCTGAAGATATAGCCCCAATATTCGAACGGTTTCCTATGGTGCAGATTTATGCTGATGAAATTGCATTGGTTTTAACGGTGGTTTTAATAACCTATTTTTCGATTGTGATCGGCGAACTAGTACCAAAAACCTTTGCTCTCTCAAACCCGGAGCGCATTGCTGTAATAGTATCGCCTGTAATTTATCATTTCAGCAACATCCTTTTTCCATTTGTACGGGTTTTGTCGGTTTCAACAAATCTAATCAGCCGATTTTTTGGAGTTAAAAAACATTCCGAACAATTAACTGAAATCGAACTGATTCAATTGCTCAAGGTTGCCTCATCGGAAGGGGTAATAGAAAAAGAGCAAAACAAAATGCATGAGAAAGTTTTCTTTTTCTCCGACAAAAAAGCAAAACATATCATGACACACCGCACCGACGTAGAATGGATAAACCTGAATGATGATCCCGAAGTTTTGAAACAAAAGTTGTACACCTTTCATCATAGCAAGATTGTTTGTTGTTACGATGACCTTGACAATTTTGTTGGAATTCTGAATGTTAAAGATTTTTTTCGAGTTCGCTCCACAACAGCTTTTTTTGAACTGAAGAGCTTGTTTGTTAATCCTATTATCGCTCCGGAAAACGCCAGTGCGCAAAGAGTGTTAAGCTTAATGAAGCAGCAAAAAAATCAGTTCTGCTGCGTTGTAAATGAGTATGGCGGGTTCGAAGGTATTATCACGCTTCATGATATTCTTGAAAACATTGTTGGCGATATTCCGGAGGAAGATGAAACATACGAACCCGATATGTACGTGCGGGACGATAAATCAATTCTTGTCAATGGCGAAGCACAGGTAGAAATTTTAACTGAAATCATTGAGGATTTTTCAGTTGATTTCGAAACAACTGATTATTCTACCATTTCGGGCTTTGTATATGATAATCTGAACAAAGTACCTCAAATTGGCGATAGCTTTTATTTTATGGGTTATCACTTTGAAATAGTTGACGTTGACGGAAAAAAAGTAGACAAGGTGCTAATAAGCAAAAGAACACAGGTATGAAACGCATAACAACTCTGATACTGCTTTCCCTTTTTACGCTCGTGGTTAAGGGGCAAGCTATTGATCATTTCCTGAAATCAGTAGAACAAAACAATCCCCGGCTAATTGCCCTACGGAAGTGGCTTGAAGCGGAAGCGGTGCGTGCCAAAACAGGTATATATCCTGATAACCCGGAGTTTAGCTACGACTATCTTTGGGGAAATCAAGCCTCTTTAGGAAACCCGCAGGAAACTGAAATCACACAACGGTTTAATTTGCCATGGTACTACACCCTGAAAGCCGACATTCAGCATTTGGAACTCAAACAAATCCAGGCAATGGCCGAAGAAGAGAAAAGCGAATTAGAGCACTCGGCCCGTACGGTTTATCTGAGCCTTGTCTGGCTCAATAAAAAAGCACATTTCCTTGAGATGAGAAACGGGGAGGCAATACGGCTGGTTGCACTAATGAAAGACGCCTTTGAAAGTGGTGAGATCTCAAAGCCAACTTTCGACCGGGCAAGAATATATGCAGTTGACATCAACAATGAGTTGTCGAAAACCCGTAGCGAAATCGAAGTTTACACCCGACGGCTGGAGTTGTTAAACGGTGGTCGTACTGTTGCACAGTTATTACTGGAATATCCGACAGATTGGGAACTCCCAAATCTTGATACATTTCTTCATGATATGTCGTTAACCAATCCTTACCTCGTAATGGCCAGGCTTAACACGGAACAAGCGGTTAAAGAAATCGAACACAAACAGATGGAGGCGTTACCAGTATTTGAAGTGGGCTACAGGTCGGAAAGGGTTCTTGATCAAAAATTAAGAGGGTTTCACGCTGGGATATCAATTCCGCTATGGCAAAACGCGAACAATGTAAGGCATGCTCAACTACAATCAGAATGGTCAGATGCCGTTTTTGAGCAACTAAGCGGTGAAATAAAGGCTGAGGCTATAAGTGTGTATAATGAAGCACTTGCATACAAAAACAACTTTCTGCACATGAAAGCGATTCTGGAAGAAGAAAAAGTGACGGCGAGTAATTTTGATCTTTTGCAATCCGGATACATCTCATTTACCGAATACCTGGTTGATGTTGGGTTAATTTGGGAAGCCCAGAGCCAATTAATCCACAACGAGTTTTCGTATTATGTTTCTTTTAGCAAATTACTAAGCCTGTATTAGGTTTTTGCAGGTTCGAACCGACCTTAACTACCTGCAAAAAAGCGCAATGTGGTTTGTTTTCCCATTGCGCATATTCCCTTTTCAATCACTAAAGCAAAAACGGCTTGCGCCGTTTCTGAAAATGGTTGTCCGACTAGGGGTCGAACCTAGAGTCTTCTGATCCAGAGTCAGACGTGTTGCCAGTTACACTATCGGACAATTGTATTGCGCAAAATTAATAAATTCCACCTACTGCAAACCATCAAACAGTTTGCTTTTTATCAAGTTTGGTCCAGCTATCTTTTAGCGTTACCGTTCGGTTAAAGATTACGTGATTGCTGCCTGAATCCGGATCAATGCAGAAATACCCGATACGTTCAAACTGGAATTTGTCGAGCGGTTTGCATCCTGAAAACGTGTTTTCGACATATCCCTGTACCACTTTTAGTGAGTTTGGATTTAGGTTTACAAGATAGTTTTCCCCTTCAGGTGTAACCTCAGGCGTTTCCGTTAGAAATAGCCTGTCGAAAAGTCTGAATTCGGCTTCTTCTGCATGTTGCGCCGAAAGCCAGTGAATGGTTCCTTTTACTTTTCTGTTGCTATTTGGCATCCCACTACGCGATTCGGGGTCGTAGGAGCAATGAATTTCTTTTACAATACCGGTTGTTGGGTCTTTTACAACATTCTCACAACGGATTATGTATGCGTATTTCAATCGCACCTCATTACCAGGCGAGAGGCGATGGTAGCCATGAGGGGGCGATTCCATAAAGTCATCTCTGTCGATATACAACGTTTTTGTAAATGGCATTTTTCTGCTTCCAGCCTCTGGTCGTTCAGGATTGTTAATAGCATCAACCCATTCCGTAACGTTTTCGGGAAAGTTAGTAATTATTAATTTAACAGGTTGAATAACAGCCATTCTGCGGGGTGCATTCTTATTAAGATCTTCGCGTATGCTATGTTCTAATAATGCTACATCTATCAGATTATCGCGTTTGGCAACTCCAATTTTATCGGCAAAGTAGCGTATTGACTCTGCAGTATATCCACGCCGGCGCAGGCCTGAAATTGTAGGAAGTCTTGGATCGTCCCATCCCTTTACAAAACCGTTTTTAACGAGTTCGAGCAGTTTTCTTTTGCTCATAATCGTGTATGAAAGGTTTAGCCTGGCAAACTCAATTTGTTGGGGCCGATAGGTTCCCGGCTCAATTATTTGGTCTAAATACCAATCGTAGAGTGGTCGGTGCACCTCAAACTCAAGCGTGCATATTGAATGTGTTATTCTTTCAATGTAGTCCGATTGTCCATGTGCAAAATCATAGGTTGGATAGATGCACCATTTGTCGGCTGTGCGATGATGGTGAGCGAAGATTATTCGGTACATAACCGAATCGCGCATGTGCATATTCGGCGAACTCATATCAGTTTTTGCGCGCAGAACTCTTGATCCTTCCGCAAACTTTCCAGCGCGCATAGCTTTAAACAGGTCAAGGTTTTCCTGAATTGTTCTGTTTCGGTAAGGGCTCTCCTTGCCCGGTCTGGTGGGGGTTTGGCGGTCGATGCTGATTTGTTCTGCGCTCAGATCGCACACATATGCTTTGCCATTTTCAATCAATTTAACAGCATATTCATACAGGGTCTCAAAATAGTCGGAGGCGTAAAACTCCCGATCTTCCCAGTCGAACCCAAGCCATTTTACATCTTCCTTTATTGCCTCAACGTATTCTATATCTTCCTTCAGTGGGTTTGTATCGTCGAAGCGGAGATTGCATAGCCCATTATATTGCTGTGCTATCCCAAAGTTCAGGCAAATTGACTTCGCATGACCTATATGAAGGTATCCATTGGGTTCGGGAGGAAATCGTGTGTGAACCCTGCCCTGATTTTTACCCGCACGCAAATCATCTTCTATAATTGATTGTATGAAATTCAACGATTTAACATTCTCTGCGGATGCTGACGGTAAAGAATCTTTTTGTTCGGTCATCTTGCTTTTATTTAAAAGTGCAAAAATAACCGAATTAGTCGTTTTCACAGAACAACTTTCATTCTCAAAAGCACTTATTCAAAATCGTGATGTTTCAATATTCGTTACTTTTGTAGTAGTTGAAAAATTGAACAATTATGGGATTGATATCTATCGAGGGAATGGAATTTTTTGCTTATCATGGCTGCATTTCTGAAGAACGAGTGATCGGTACGTCATTCATAGTTGATTTTCATTATGAAACAAATACTATTGCCGCCCAGTCGAGTGATAATTTAAGTGACACCTTAAATTATCAATCTGTGTATTTATTGATTAGCGCAGAAATGAAAATTAAATCCCATCTGCTTGAGCATGTTGCTCAGCGAATACTTAGCTCGGTTTTAAAGGCTTATCCCCAGATAAGTTTTGCTAAAATCAAATTATCTAAAATTAACCCTCCATTAGGAGGGAAAACCGATAGGGTTAGCTTTACGGTTTCCTCTGAAAACTGAGAAAATGACAGCTTGTACTGAAAAAAACAAGATTTGCCCCATATGTAAAAATGCTTTTAGTTGCTCAAATTCTTATGATTGCTGGTGCATAAACTATGGGCTTTCTGAACAACAGCTTGACCAACTCAAATCTGATTACCGCGATTGTATTTGTGAGGCCTGCCTATCGTCATATTCCGCTTTGTCGGATTTGAGACCAGTAAACAACACCGTTAATCTGTGATTTATTTTTATGTGTACATTTGCAATTCATAGTTTTGGTCTCGTGGCCGAGTGGCTAGGCAGAGGTCTGCAAAACCTTCCACAGCGGTTCGACTCCGCTCGAGACCTCAATCCCAATGCAACTAAAATGAACGCATTGGGATTATTTTTACCCATTATCGAATTATGTTAAACATTTCCCCATCAACATTTTAAAACAACGAGCATGAAAAAGAAGGCCACATCAGGTAAAAGTTTGTCGGCGAAAAACAGTTTTGTGATAGCTGTTTTCGGAATATTCACCGCCAATCCATATAGAGCATTCAATTTCCGACAGGTATCAACTCAACTTGGAGTTACAGATAAAGCAGAGAAGGAACTTGTTAAGAAAATTCTGGACGATCTCCGCATCAGGGGAGAGATTAATGAACTAAACCGCGGAAAATATCAACTTGCAACACTCCTTGCAAAATCATCTATCCCCGAGAACATTGTTATCGGTTCTGTTGATATGAAACAAACCGGTAAAGCTTATATCATTGTACCTGAGTTAGATGAGGATGTGTTCGTTGCCTCGAATAATACATATCAAGCGTTTCATGGCGATCAGGTCAAGGTTCACCTTTTTCCGCGCCGCAAAGGAAGAAAGCTCGAAGGCGAAATTGTTGAGATAATAAAAAGGGAGAAAACACGATTCGTCGGAACGGTTCATATGAGTGGTAAGCTCGCTTTTGTAGTAGTTGACACTGTTTCGGTTCCAGTTGATATTCTTGTTCTTCCTGAAAACCTGAAAGACGCTAAAAACGGTCAAAAAGTAGTTGTTAAACTGCTCGACTGGCCTGAACACTCTCGTAATCCCTTTGGAGAAATAACCGATATTCTTGGAACCCCCGGGGATAATGAAGTGGAAATGAAATCTATACTTGTTAATCATGATTTTCCACTCAAATTTCCGGAATTAGTTCTCAAAGAGGCGGAGAAGATTAATGAAACAATCACATCAGATGAAATTTCGCGGCGACGTGATTTCAGAAACATCTGGACAATAACTATTGACCCTGAAGATGCAAAAGATTTTGACGATGCTCTTTCCCTCCGAAAACTTGCCAACGGACTCTTTGAAGTTGCTGTGCATATAGCCGATGTATCTCATTATGTGCAACCAGGCTCTGTAATTGATAAGGAAGCATACGAACGTGGAACATCTATCTACTTGGTTGACAGAACTATTCCAATGCTACCGGAAAAATTATCGAATTATCTCTGTTCGCTAAGGCCAAATGAAGATAAGCTTTGCTATGCTGCAGTATTTATTCTCGATGTAAATGCCAATATCAAAGATGTTTGGTACGGTAAAACAATCATCAGGTCATGCCGCAGATATAACTACGAAGAGGTACAAAAGCTGATTGAAGGCGAAGAAGATGAAAACAAAGAATCAATAATGGTACTACACCAATTGGCACAAAAACTTAGATCGTACCGTTATAAAAATGGCTCAATAAATTTCAAAAGCGTTGAAGTAAAATTTAACCTCGATGATAAAGGTAAGCCTTTGAGCACGTACATAAAAGAGAATAAAGAATCGAACTGGCTAATTGAAGAATTTATGCTTCTGGCCAATAGAAAAGTAGCAGAGTTCATAGGAAAACCTAATGGACATTCAAAACCAAAAACATTCGTTTATCGTATACATGATGTGCCCAATCCTGAAAAATTATTACGGTTCACAGAGTTTATTCAAAAACTCGGTTACCGTTTAAATTTGGGGTCGAGAAATAAAATTGCCCAGTCGTTCAATAATCTGTTTAACCAAATTTCGGGTAAAGGCGAAGAAACTATGATTGAAACAATTGCCATACGCACAATGGCAAAGGCCGAATATTCTACCAACAATATTGGCCATTATGGACTCAATTTTAACCACTACACACATTTTACCTCGCCAATTCGCCGATATCCAGACTTAATTGTTCATCGCATGCTCGATCACTACTTAGCATCAAAACCCTCACTTAATGCCGATGAATACGAACAAATATGCAAACATTCTTCTGCTATGGAGAAAAAGGCAGCAGAGGCAGAACGCGATAGTGTAAAGTACAAACAGGCTGAATTTCTCCTGGACAAGATCGGGAAGGAATTTTATGGTTTGATTTCGGGTGTGAGTAAATGGGGAATATTTGTTGAACTAGAAGGAAACAAATGCGAGGGGATGGTATCGTTAAAATATATGAACGATGATTTTTATTATCTCGACGATGACAACTATCGTGTTGTTGGTCAACGTTATGGGAACGAATTTCGTCTGGGCGACCGCGTTAAAATCATAGTTAAAAAAGTTGATTTGCTTAAAAAACAAATGGATTTCGTTCTTGCTGAAAATACCTTGAAGAAAGATAAAAAATCAGAATGATTGCTTAAACCATCTTTTAGCAATTCAAAAACAGAGTGTTAGTATAGTTCGCATTATTCGACCACGGAATTTGAAGTAATAATATCCTGCTCATTTTGAAAGTGTTCATGCTGATTGGCAAAAAATAACATACAGAGCTATTTTTACTTATTTTTTTACTTTTTTCTTTAATTTGGGTTTTTTGATATTAATATTATATTTTTTAATAATTATATTATATATATTAATTGCTGTTGAAACTGTTAGTAAATAATTTTTTTATTTCTTGCAAATTGAGTTATCAACAAAGGTTCAACAATTATTTTATAATTATTTAATTGTAAAGTGTTGATATAGCATGTATTGAAAAATTATTAACAATAGCGGGATTATAACTGTTGTTAATATTTTACTATAAAAATTACGTTCGAGGTTGTTGATAAATTCTTAATAAAAAGTAAAAACTACATCTATTTCGAAAGATTTTTGGGGAAAGGAATATAAGACTCATTAATTGCTGCTTTAGCTGAGTTGATAATAACAAAATATTAACCATATTCGATTGAAATTGTTAATATCTTTAACAGATTGATTCAAAGGTAGATGTGTATTCAATCAAATATTTCGTCACAAATAATAGGTTGTTTTGTTGACAGATAGGAAAATCAATTTCGGTAATAGCTATTTTTGTGTTTCTATTTATTCACAATTACCAATAATAGCATGAAAATTGGTTTAGGATGCGATCACGCGGGTTATAGATTAAAGGAAGCAATTAAACTGTATTTAACAGAAAATCAGTTAGAAACAACAGATTTTGGAACATTTTCTGAAGACAGTACTGATTATACTGTATTTGCTCACGCTGTGGCGAATGCTATAAACAGAAATGAGTTGGAAGTAGGAATATTGATTTGCGGTAGCGGTAATGGAGTAAACATGACAGCAAACAAATATCCCAACGTAAGATCGGCGCTTTGCTGGGATAAAGAAGTTGCATATATGGCACGACTGCATAACAATGCAAACATACTGGCATTACCGGCAAGATACATTAGTATTGAGGTAGCGTTGGAATGCGTAAAAGTGTTTTTATCTACACCGTTTGAAGGTGGAAGACACGAACTTAGGGTTTCAAGAATATCAAAAATAGGGTAATGGATAGTTTCTCGATAGAAAAAACTGAGTTTTTGAAGAAAGCTGGTGATATTGCATTTGAACGTGAACATCGCAGGCGAATAAACTCTAATATTGAAAAATATGACATAGCTGTTTCACAGGGAAAGCAGCTATATGCCAATCTAGAGCTTGCCAAGCGGAAAGCCTCTTCTATAAAGCACAAAGCAATAAATCATCTTGAGCATCAACTTCTTGAATTTGAGAAGAACTTTGATGACAATGGAGGGAAGGTAATTTGGGCTTTGGACGCCGAATCGGCGGTTAGGGAAGTAAGGGCAATCATAAAAAGGGAAAGTGTCAGTATGGTTGTCAAATCAAAATCCATGGTCACTGAGGAGATTGGACTTAATAAGTATTTAAAAAACAAAAAAGTAGAGGTTTTTGAGTCAGATTTAGGGGAGTTCATTGTGCAACAAGCCGGACAGCAACCGTATCATATCGTAACGCCGGCGATGCACCTTGTAAAAGAAGACATTGCCGAGCTGTTTCATAACAAGTTTTCATTACACAAAAACAGCTCTCCTGCGGATATTGCATTATTTGTGAGAAAGTATTTTCGCGAAAAATTCAAACAATCAGAGATAAATATCACAGGCGCCAATTTTCTGATAGCTGAAACCGGATCGGTTGTATTAACTGAAAATGAAGGTAATGGGCTTTTGTCAGCTTCGTTACCTAAAATTCATATTGTTATTACAGGTATTGAAAAAATTATTCCAACGCTTGGAGATCTGGAGCATTTCCTGCCGCTCTTAGCAACGCATGCTACGGGTCAGCGCTTATCAGCGTATAATAGCATTATCAATGGTCCGCGGCGACAAGGGGAAAATGACGGACCCGAAGAAATGTATGTTATTTTGATTGACAATGGGCGAACCAACCTGTTAGAACAACATGTTCAACGAAGGGCGCTAGCTTGTATTCGGTGTGGAGCATGCCTGAATGCCTGCCCTGTTTATAAAAACATTGGCGGCCATGCATATGGCGTGCCGTATAGTGGACCAATAGGAGCTGTGATAATGCCATTTATGAAAAAATTTCAAAATTACATACATCTGAGTTATGCATCTTCGTTGTGTGGCCGTTGTACAGATGTATGTCCTGTGAAAATCAATCTTCATGAATTGCTGCTATTTAACCGAAACAGTTCGGTTCAACAAAAAAATTATACAAGAACCGATAAATTTGTTTTCCGGATTTGGAAAAATCTGATGCTAAACAGAAAAAGACTGGACTTTATTGGGGTGGGAGCTAAAAATAAGTTAATAAAACATTTTTTTTCGAAATCATGGGGTTCGCGACGCACATTGCCGCATTTCCAGAAAAAGAGATTCGGTGCGATTTGGGATGAGCATAAATACGAAGACCCTGATTGAGTGTTTAAGGTTTTATTCCATCAGATTCACATCCAAAAGTATTCGTGCCAAAATTAAGCGATTTGACTCCTGATTAACTTCTGAGAAGAAATCTACCAGCCGTTTGATCTTCTCCTCGTCTGAGATTTTTTCATTTTTAATGGAAATAAGCATTCTGTACTGCGAAACCCTCAACTCACTTTCAAGAGCCTGACGAATTTGAATGGGGTCAATACCTTCAGAATTAGTTTTCTCGGGTATTCCATACAGTTCTAACCGTGCGATAACAGATTCAAGAATTTCCTGCCCGAGCTTCTTGCATTTATCCAATGCAGAAACACCTGATGTATCGCGCAAAGTCCAACTGCTGTAGTCGGTATTAATAGCGTTTACTGCGCTGATGGCGCGATCGTTGGCGCCAAGAACATTTTCCAACAGAAGAACTGTGGTTTTTTTCCAAACACCCAGGTCAAAACTTTTCTCAGAAAGCTTAACTATTTGACGACGTATTAACGCAATTTCTTTTTCTGCCATGACGCATTTGACTTAATTTCAGAACAGGTACAAATTTACGCAAATATTCTGACTACAACCTACCTCATACAAACAGCCACTACTATTCAGAAAGCCTTTAGTTGAAGAAAAAGAAATAATTTTACAAGTTGTTTATTGCTGAAAACAGCCCCCAAAAATATTGCGAATGCGCATTATCAAACTTTTTGATGATTTTTTATCGCTGCTCTATCCAAGAATATGCTTTGCCTGCGGTAATGCTCTATACAGGAATGAGGAGGTAATCTGCACATTTTGCCGGTTTCGTTTGCCTAAAACAAATTTTCACCTGCATCACAATAATCCATTAGAGCAGGTATTCTGGGGCAGGATTAGTATTGAAAGAGCCTATGCGTTATACTATTATACAAAACAAGGAAAAGTACAGAAGCTGCTGCACCAGTTTAAATACTGCAACCATCCTGAAATTGGGCGGTTTCTGGGTAAAATGTACGGATATGAGTTGAAAAGAACTTTACCGGAGCCCATTCCCGAATTGATTATTCCTGTGCCACTGCATCCCAAAAAACAAAGAAAACGAGGTTACAATCAAAGCGAACAATTTGCCATCGGTCTTTCACAAGGGCTGCAAATCCAATTAAATACACGATTATTAATCAGAACTAAAGCATCAGAAACTCAGACCCGAAAGTCAAGGTTTAGCCGATGGGAAAACGTAAAAGAGATATTCCATGTAAACGACCCTGAATCCCTGTCGAATACGCACATTTTATTAACTGACGACATAATTACCACCGGGGCCACAATAGAAGCCTGTGCGGCCTTATTACTTCAAATTCCGGGAGTAAAACTCAGTGTAGTATCAATAGCTTGTACTATGCGGTAAAATCTTAAAGCCTGCCACCCAGAACAGTAGTTTTTCTGAATTGTTTGAGGTTTCCACGCAGGTCATAAAGGTTAATCAGGATCACATAATACCCAATTGGGGCCTTTTGATTTTGGTCGGTGATTCCATTCCAAATGTACGAACCTTCCAAACCAGCTAACTCATTTTGTACAAGACGCCGCATCAATATGCCGGATACATTATAAATGAGTATGTTCACCATATAACCAGTTTCGGGTAATTTGTAGTCAATTGACAGAATGTCGTTATAGCCATCATTATCAGGCGAAAATATCTCTGGATTCACATTAAAGTACTCTTCTTGCGTTTGGAAATTCAGGAACTGCGAATTCTGATATCCTGGTGTTCCATAGCCCGATGCTGATGAAGCTGAATGCCAGGTTGTTTTGTTTTCAGAAGGCAGATCAAAATGAATGCGCTCAAGCGAAACGCCCTGTAAATTATTAAGCAGCGGAAAGTGCATATTTTCATCATATACCAACCGATCTATAATTTGGTCGTTTGCATCTGCAATTACGGCGATATCACCAGTATTGCTAAATGCAGGCAACGACGACATGTTTAAAAATGATCGTGGCGATGGCGTGAAATAGTTTTGCCTCACACAGTCAGGATTTGTTGTAAGAACCAGATAATCACCTGGAAAAATAAGATAACCTAATGTGGTGATTTCTTTGGCCGAGGTGAGTTGCCCTAGAATTGTGTCTTGTGAAGTAAGCCGTAATTGTTTAAGGTCAAATACTTTATTCGAACGGTTGTAAATTTCAACGTAATCAACACAACCTGCTGGAGGATTAAATAATATTTCGTTGATAACGATATCATTCGGACTGGCGGGTACGGGAACAGCAAATCGTTTTGTGGAACCAACCTGCAGTTCGTTGCCGGAGCAATCTAACAATGGCTCCTGTGTTGTTAGTTCATAGATTACAGAAGAGTCAAAAGTACTGTTGAACGTGAGTATTAAGGCATCATGGCCTGGCTCTGAAAGGGCAACGGAAGCGGGTCTGCCAATGCCAGGTTCAACGTTGTAGGCATTCAGGTTGCCAATAGTGTTGTGCTCCATCATTTCTGAAAACAGGAGATGAATTTGATTAACGCCGGCAATCAATATACGATCAATCCAGGGAGAAGTCAGGTCGGGGTTTGTAGCTTTTACTGAATTAGTTCTCCCTGGCGTACCTCCCGACAAATCAACAGAGGCTGTCCAATTGTTTGCTTCTCCGCAAGGGTTTTCCGGATCAATTTGTTCAAGCGACCAGCCTCCTTCAATCTTATGCCCGCTTTGGTACCACTGATCGGTGTATCTAACCACGTGAATAACTTTGCCGGAAGCATCCAGAATCGCTATTGTAGTACCGCTATTACTCAGAGCCGTTGCAGGCAGTCCTTCTATAGAAACTGTATTGCCAAACGACTGTAATTCAGCAATAGCTGCTGCATTGCCTGCTATGATGTAACTACCAGGCAAAATAGTTGCATTCGAAAAATACCGTTGGGATGCACCGTACTGAAAAATCCAACCCCCAACGTTTATTGGGAATTCAGTTCTGTTAAACAGTTCAATATATTCAACTCCCGGCAGGCCAACTTCCGGTGTTGGGTCGGCCATTATTTCGTTGATCACAACATCATAAGCTATTGGTATATAGTAGCTAAACGAATATTGCTGAGATATCAGGGCGTTTCCGGCAAAGTCTTTAACACCATCAACATTGAGCTGGTATGTACTACCATTTTGCAGATTTTCGTCTATATGAAGCACTACTATAGCCGGATTATCCGTTGAGTGTGTAACATTCCCCGGGTTGCCTATACCACCACCTACAGAGTAGTTGTTAATATTGGATGCACTAACCGGCTCTACTGCTTCGCTGAACAATACCTCTACATCAGATGAAGATACTGCCCTGACGTTAACAATTGAGGGAGGTATAGTGTCAATAACTATAGGCCCGATATAAAAATCGTCGAAATAAAACCGTGTAGCATTACTACTGGTGTATTTGCAAAAAATCCCGAAGTATTGAGTTGTGGTAAATGTAGCGTCGGTTATTTCGCCTTGATGTTTGAAAAGGTTGCCACCATTTCCATCGGCAAAAATTTGCCATGTTCCAGCATTGTCCCTTACAACCCTAATACGGATTTGATTATTGCTTGTAGTTGCCAGATTATCGGTTCCGGCTAATAATTCGGTTGTTTGCGTTCCATTTTGACGAAAGAAAAAGATCCGTTTATTGGCGGTACCGCTTTTCCCGATTTGAATAAAGTAGCCGTTAACAGGGCCACGCAGATTCGACGTGTTAGAAATCAGATATATACGGGGATGATTATTATCAGACGGGGTAAAGCTTAGTCTGACCCAAAACCTCCATTCAGTGAGTTGTGCAGAATGGTTTGGCGTTACTAGAAAACTGGAATCGAAACCACTTGCTGAATTAAGCCGCAGTTGGTAATTATCAATCCGAAACAATTCTATATCGCCAGTCCATTCCGGATTGTCGGAGAAATTATCATCTGAGAAATCTTCCAGTAGTTGACCCTTAAGGGATAACCCAAAAAGAGTGAGGAAAACACAAGTAGCTGTCAAAAAAACATATTGTGAAATAACTTTGTTCATATATGATTTGTTAGGGAAAATACAACGATAAAAATACGGGTTTTATGAAACAATATCATGATTGATCAGCTTTTTTATTTCTCAGGGATCTGGGGAACGGACTCGACCAGGCTTCTTGTATATTCCGATAAAGGATTCACAAGCAATTGATCTGCCTCGCCTTCATCAACGATTGAGCCGTTTTTCATTACAGCGATACGGTCGGCCATATAATTTACAACAGACAGATCGTGAGAGATAAATATGCATGAAAAACCGAAATCCTTTTTCAGGTCGTTAAGAAGGTTGAGTACTTGTGCCTGAATAGACACATCAAGCGACGAAACCGACTCATCGCAAATGAGGAACTTTGGTTTCGAGGCCAATGCTCTGGCAATACAGATACGTTGACGTTGCCCGCCGGAAAATTCATGTGGGTAACGGCGATAATGGCTGGGGTTCAAGCCAACCTGTTGAAGCAGATCTTTCATCTTTTGATGGCGCTGTCGGGAGGTTTCAAATAGTTTGTGAACAGCCATAGGTTCAACAATTGCTTCGCCGATAGGAATACGCGGATTGAGCGAGGAGAAGGGATCTTGAAAGATGATTTGCATTAAGCTACGCATCTTTCTTAAATCGCGTGATTGTAGCTTTTGCAGGTTGCGGCCCATAAACCAGACTTCGCCGGATTGATAATCTATTAGGTGGAGAAGAGCCCGCCCGAGTGTTGTTTTTCCCGAACCAGATTCTCCCACCAGACCTAATGTTTCGCCCGGATACACGGTGAGAGAAACATTGCCAACAGCTCTGATATTCTGCAAACGTTGAAAAATGGAACGCTTTCCGGCCACGAAATCTACTGTAAGATTTTTCACAATTAACAGAGGTTCCCTGGCATAGAGCATCTGATGATTTTTTGCTCTTGCCTCCGGCGACTGTAGCTTGATTGCCAGCTTTCCGGATCCAACATTAATAAAATCATCTACAAGCGGGAGGCGAAGGGGCCTCTGCCCAAGAACGGGTCTGCATGCCAACAGGCCTTTTGTGTAAGGGTGTGAAGGGTTTTTGAATAATGTTTCCGCTGTTCCATATTCAACAATCCTCCCGTTTTGCATAACAGCAACATCATCCGAAATTTGAGCTATTACACTCAAATCGTGACTGATAAAAAGAATTCCCAATTGATTTTCGTGCTGCAACTTTTTGAGTAAAAGCAGAAGGTTTTTTTGAACCGTTACATCAAGAGCAGTAGTAGGTTCATCTGCAATCAGTAGTTCCGGCTCACATGCCATGGCTATTGCTATCATAACCCGTTGTTTTTGACCCCCTGAAAGCTCATGTGGATACGACCTAAACACTCTTTCAGGATCGGGAAGCAATACTTTGTCGAACAGTGTAAGCACTTTTTTTTTCGATTCTCGCCAGGAAAGTTTCTTGTGAACAACAAGAGACTCCGCAACCTGCTTGCCGCATCGCATTACAGGGTTCAGAGATGACATGGGTTCCTGAAAAATCATACCGATCTTTTTACCACGTATCTGGCGTATAATTTCTGTACCGGAATTTATCAGTTCAGTGCTTTTGATATTTTCACTGGTGAAAACAATTGAACCGCTTTCAACAAATGCACTGCCAGGAAGCAGACCTAACGCGGCCAATGCTGTGAGTGTTTTGCCGGACCCCGATTCACCAACAATTCCTAATGTTTTGCCCTTAAAAACAGACAATGAAACTGACTGAACGGCAAAAAATTTATCTATACCACTCCCAAAGCGTATGGAAAGGTTTTGTATTTTAAGAAGTGGTTGATTCATACGATTAATCAAAAAACATGAACAGGGAGATTAAACTCAAGAAGCCCATAATTAAATCCGAACGAAAGTGCGAAGCGGTAAACAAAAAGAGAAAGCAAGGCAATAATCAGAATCCTCGTTTTTATCTTCCAGCCATAGTCAGTTGCATATTCAGGCACATGCTTAATTTTTTGACCCGAGCCAAATAGTAGAGGAATTACGCCGGCCAACAGGGTTATTAGCATAAGGTTATCATAATGAGGAAAATATGGAAGGCGGATCAAGATCATTAATATCGTACCAAACATAACGGGCACTACCATAAGGTAGAAAACAAGGCTTCTTCGTTTTGCAGAGTGGGGAGGGGTGGGGGAGGCTTCCAGAATAGTTGTGCTTAATCGAAGCCCTGCGAGCACAAAGAAAAACAGAGCCGAAACAGCCATGAAAATTCGAAAAATATCGGAAACATTATACCATTGCGATAAATGACCAAATCCCTGCGATGTCAGAATTCCTGCAGCAAAAGCGCCGAAAAACAAATTATATCCATGAAAGGTTACCCATAACCAAAACAGTCGTTTATAGGGATTTTTGCTGAGTTTATGGATAAAAAAGTTTACTGTGAGAGCGGCAATTAAAGAAACCACCGGAGCTATAAAACTAATCATCAATAATTTGCTCAGCGGCTGCCACTGTTGAGAATCGGCACTAATCGGCCAGCGGATTCCATAATGAAATAAATCTCCAGCTATATCGAAGCGAAATGCTATAAAAAGAGTTAGCAATTGATGAAAAAGATACATAACCAACAAGGCCAAAATATATAAGAAAAGAGAATTCAGGCTTAGTCTAAATCCCTTTACGACCCTGATAGGTTCATGGGGCACTGCCTCTTGCTTATTGGGTGCAACGAATGATTGAGGCAACAGACTCTGATTTTTAGACTGTTTTCTCCTCTTGGTGAAACGAAAAAATTTAAGGAGCGCTATTCTCTTCGAACCAGGATTGTTTTCAGACACATGCGAAACCGGAACAAAATCCGGATCAAGTAAAGTCTTCCTGGTTTTCTTAAGCTTTACAGTTGGGAAAAATATGCGCTTTAAATTTAAACGAGCCTTTTTCCGCTGACGCTTTAGCTCAGGAGGAGTGATGCTCTCATGAGGCTCAATCAAGGAGTAGCTTGATCTTTTTTTGCGGCCACGAACCGGAAAAAGCATGTTCAGATGAAAAAGTTTTCGTAATGGGTTTTTCTTGATCTTACGTTCAGGTGAAACCGGAACGAAACCCTGATCAAGCAAGGTCTTTTTGGTTTTTTTAGGCCTTACGGAAGGAAAGAAAATTCTTTTAATATTAAAACGGGTTTTTGACCCGCGAGATTCTGGTTTTGGAGGGATTATTTTAAAATCGCTATCAATCAATGAATGTGTTGACCGTTTTTTTTGCCGAGGAGGCTGAAAGAGACGCTTAAAATATGGTGTACGGGTGTGTCTTTTTTCAGTAGGAGGCGAGCTAATTAAGGTATAGCCCGGCTCAAAAAGGTTGGTCTTATCTGAAGATCGTTTTCGCGTAGTTTTAGAGGCTGTAACTCCCCGGATCCATCGGTTCATAGCTCCTGACTTTCTGGAACGAACTTTTCGTGGTTGGGTTGGTGTAAAATCTTGTTTTAGAATGTTATATGAAGAACTGCGTTCACCTTGAAGGCGAGGTGCACCAAAGAAGCGACCAAAGGTTCGTTGGAACCAGGATTGGCGCATACGCTTAATACGTGATTGTTTTACAGGAGCGACAAACAGAGGCTCTTCCTCGATTGGTATGCGACGACGGCGGGTGATCAAATTCCCCAAAAGCCGTGCGAGAATGTTATTATTCCCTGCACGGAATCCAGAGGTTGATGAGCCTGACGTTTGTGAACTTGTCATGGATGTTATCTGTACCGATTTTTTAACAAAACTGCAGAAAAAAATAAGACAGAGTATTAATTCTTGTTGTACTTTTGCACTGGCGACAATTAGCTCCTAACCAGAAATGCGCATAAACAACTGATAAATAGCAACATAAACTATTAGAAACTTCCAATAACAGTTGCTCGCATATGCTTTATATTATTTTTCGGCACCAACTACGATGATGGTATTTTAAGGTTCTAAACACACAACAAAACACAATACAATGAAAAATCTTTACATCCCATTGTTAAAATTTATGATAATGATTGCAGGCTATATGCTTGCTGTTGAGCCTGTTTCTTCACAAGTTGTTATCACTCAGTGGACTTTCGAGGGCGACGTGTTAACGCCTTCCACCGGAAACGGAACGGCGGTAAACACAGGGGGAACGTCATCAACATTTGCTTCTGGTTTTGTGGCAGGGCGAGGTTGGAACACTGCCGCATATCCTGCCCAAAACACGAATTCTGGAACGGCCGGCGTACGGTTTTCGGTTGCTACCGATGGATATTCTAATATTATAATAGAATGGAATCAGAGGCACAGCAATACATCAGCGAATATGGTCAGGCTGAAGTATTCGCTCGATGGAAGTACCTGGATTGATTTTCAAGCCGATGAAAGCAACGCCACCAATCTATCTGGGACTACCAGTGCAGGATTTGACAACGGGCGTTTCGTTGCTAATGCAGGCAATGTTTGGTTTTCGCGAAGCGCAAATCTCGGAGCAATCGCAGGAGCCAACAACAATCCTGCCTTTGCTGTCGAAATCGTTTCTGAATTTGCCGATGGTTCAAATTATGTTGCCTCTAACCTGACATCAACCTATGGCCCGAGTGGTACATGGAGATTTGATGATGTTACATTTAAAGGAGCTGGGCTGTTGCCTACCTTAATTGTTAATCCTGGAACGCTCACAGGATTAACATACATACTCGGGGGGGGCCCATCGCCTGCACAAACCTATCAGTTAAGCGGTTTTAACCTTGAAGGTGCCGGAAATGTGTCGGTAAGCGCTCCTGCGAATTATGAGATTTCGTCTGATGGGTCGGCTTTTAGTGCAAGTTTGAGTTTTCCTTTTTCGAACGGAATCTTAACCGGACAGCCGTTTACGATACATGTGAGATTGAAAGCCGGACTACCCGCAGGTAGTTATGCCAACGAAGAGATTGAACACATTGGAGGTGGGGACACTGCAGTTGTGGTTTGCTCCGGATCGGTTACATTTGCAAGCCAACCCTCCGTTAGTGCAATCATACTACCACAATACACACAAGGGGTGAATGTAACTAACAATACTCGCGTTCCGCTTGCATACCGCCTTTCACTCAACAACCTTTTACCAAACGCAACATATCGCTATTTCAATAAAGTAGTTGTATCCACCGACGATCCAACATTTTCGGGAGCCGGAAACTCTATTTTTATCTCGCATGATGGAGTTTTTACCAGAACCACATCAACATCATTCATTAATCCCGGTGAGTATGGAGAACTAACTACATCTGCGACTGGTTCATTCACTGGCTGGTTTATAACCGAGCCTACAGCAAATGTGAGGTTCACGCCAGGCAGCGAATTACACATACGCATCAGCCTGAATGATGGAGCGGGAGGCAACATAGTACAAACAAGCCTAACAACTGATGATGCTGTTAAGGTTATTAATTTCGCAACTACCAGCGCCGATACCTCTGGAACGGCGTTTCGTGTTATATCGGGCACAAGTGCAAAAAATATTGCCACGGTGTTTGATAATGCAGATGGTAGCGGAAGACCACTGTTTGCCACATCAATCGAAACCACAGGAGTTGACTTTTGCGCCGCGGCATCTTACCCACCATTTTATTGCGATCATGTTCAGGGAGTTAATGGGGCCTTTGGTGGAATTGTGCCCAATGTCAATCCAAATGGCATTCGTCGGATTGAAGAAAGAAGGCTCAGCGATGGAACAATTGCAGCCCAATTCACATCGGGCGATGGTGTTTGGGGCGAGGTTGACACACGCAATCCAAACGGAGGAATACAACCGCTTGTACTCGACATCCGCCCAAACAGTTTACCTGAGATTGACCGTAGAATGGTAAGTGTTTTGGTTCGCAACAGGACAGTTGAAATAACTTTACCACAATCAGCTAACGGCGTGGCTGAAATCTATGATCTTACCGGACGATTGGCGAGCCGCTTCAACCTGTTGGAAGGGCTAAATAAAACGCAAGTGAAATTTGGCGGCGGGGTTTACATAGTACGTGTAATAACTGGTAACCGCTCATATAGCACAAAAGTAAATATTGACTAGGATTTTAAATTAGTTAAAAACACCAAAAATTCATGAAACCAAACAAAAAGAACTTTTTCTTTGCCATGCTGGGCTTGGCATTGATTTGTATTTTTCCAGCCAGAGGGTTATCAAAAAGCACAGCAGATACAATTACGCTGTGGACATTTGAGGGTGATGTTATAACACCTGCTTTTGGCTCTGGTGTGGCCTCTTTAATTGGGGGAACAACCAGCACATTTGCCTCGGGTTTCGGGGGCGGCAGGGCGTGGAATACATCAACCTATCCGGCGCAAAGCACAGCCAGCGGAACAGCAGGGGTGCAGTTTATGGTTAGTACGGATGGATTTTCGAATATACAGCTTACGCTGCATCATAGAGCTTCCGGTACGGCGTCGAGATGGGCAGAAATCCATTACACCCTAAATGGAACCACTTGGCAGCCATTGACAAACAACAATGGCGGATTGTCGCCAGATGGAGTTTTTTATCCATTTACGTTTGATTTTAGTGCGATAGCTGGAGCAAATGATAATCCGAACTTTGGGGTTAGGGTAGTTTCCATATTTTCTCCGCTTGCTTTCAATCAAAATGCTACTATTTCGTTTGGACCGAACGAAGCCTACATGCGTGCCAGCGCCGAAGCCACTTATCCGCCAACGCCTGGCAGCGGAACGGGCAATTATGGCGTATCCGGAACACTGCGGTTCGACAATGTAATTGTGTCGGGGATGGAGATCATCGGCGCGGTTCCGGTAAAGTTAGCCGTGGTTGAGGTTAACGGCGGAATTCCTCCTTCTGCAAACACTCCGTTCTCGGTAGTTGTGCAGGCACAGGATGCCAACAGTCTTCCCGGGAATGTACTGTCAAACACAACAGTACAGCTTTCGAGGGCTACCGGAACGGGCACTCTGGGCGGGACTTTGACGGGAACCATTCCTGCGGGCACACACACACTAACGTTTACCGGAATTACATACAATGTTGCCGAACCTGGTGTTTCGATAACTGCAACACGCACAGCCGGGATGACACTCACTCCCGGAACAAGTGCCCTATTCACCGTGCTACCAAAAGCAAACCAGATAGCGTTTGTCAATTTTCCTCCTTTTGCGCAAGCCAATGTAAGCCTTCCCTCTTTTTCAGTTGAAGCCAGGCGACCAGATAATTCGGTTGACCTTAATTTCACTGGAAGTATCACACTTTCTAAAAATGCAGGCCCGGGTATTGTTTCAGGCACGTTAAATATTGCAGCCGCTGCTGGCGTTGCTACTTTTAACGATATAGTGATGGATACCCCAGGAACATATACCCTGCTGGCGGCATCCAGTGGCTTCAGCAATGTAACAAGCCCGCCTGTGCAAGTATTGGGAAGCCCCGTGTTAACATCGGTAATCTTACCGCAATTCATACAAGGGGTCAATGAAACGAACAATAACCGGGTGCCATTTGCCTTTCGTGTAACATTATCGAATCTATTACCGAACGCAACATACAGATACATCAATCAAGTAGTTGTAAGTGCTGATGCTGCTGCTGTTAGTGGCGCAGGAAATGTGATATTTGTAACACCTACAGGAGATTTCGTCCGTACAACTTCAGCGGGATTTGTAACGCCTGGACAGTATGGCGAATTTACCACCAGCGCAACCGGAACACACACAGGATGGTTTGTAACAGAACCTACTGCCAACGTAAGGTTTACGCCCGGTAATCATGTATTCATGCGTATAAGATTAAACAATGGTGCTGGCGGAACGGTAGCACAAAATTATCTTACTACAGCCGACTCGGTTAAAGTGATCAATTTCGGAACTGCAAATAACCCATTACATGGTTCAGGCGTATACGGCAGGCACTTCTCCACGGGAAAAAATTTTGCCTTTTTGTACGATAATGTTCAAGGCACAGGCCGACCGATTACAGGAACGTTTATTGAGGACGACGGAACTAATGGCGGAACAACTTATGCCACATTTTATCAGAATCATGTTAACGGCATTGATGGGGCATTTGGGGCAATTATCCCTAATCAACTCGCAAACGGGATAAGGCGCGTTGAAGTGCGCGATCGCCTGAATGGCAACATCACAACCGGAACTACAACGGTACACAATGGCATCTGGCCTTATGGCTCCAACACCGTGAATCCAACTGCTGGCATCAATGCTATGGTAATCACTCCCTGGCCTGATTTCACTGCCAACCAAACCAACATATCCCCGGGAGTAACAGTTCAGTTCACGGATCTTACCATAGGAACACCCACAGCATGGGCGTGGGAATTCGAAGGGGGAACTCCTGCAACCTCTGTGCTGCAAAATCCCGCCATAACGTATAACACTATCGGGATTTTTGATGTAACCATGACAGTAACTTCACCCTATGGAACCGAAATAATCCAAAAGCAAAATTATATTAACGTCAATCCTCTTCCATGGCCTGAATTTACCGGAACACCAACCAATGTTGTTGTAAATAACGCCGTTACTTTCACAGATCTATCCACGGGTAATCCTACATCTTGGGTATGGACATTTGAAGGAGGCACACCCAATAGCCATAATGGGCAAACACCGCCAACAATCCTTTATGCCACACCTGGTTCTTTTGATGTAACGCTTGTAGTTACAAATCCATGGGGGTCGAACACAATGACTAAGCAGGATTATATAACAGCCGGCCACATTCCGGTTGCAGACTTTTCTGGAAATCCAACCACAGTGATTGAGGGGCTGCCGGTGGCGTTTACCGATCTTTCGCTTAATAATCCAACCACATGGGAATGGGTGTTTGAGGGCGGTACACCGGCTACATCAAGCGATCAAAATCCAATAGTTGTTTTCCATACTCCAGGATCGTTTGATGTTACACTTACAGCTATCAATGCATTTGGGTCGAACCAAATAACCAAAAACGATTATATTGTAGTACAGCCGGTTGGTGTTTCCAGCCTCAATACGCGCCAGGTAACCTTATGGCCGAATCCTTCCAGCGGGGTGGTTAACATATTGCTTCCCCAGGAAGGAATGCAAGTGAGGGTTTTCAATACAAGAGGGCAAGTGGTTTATTCCCGCACTCACACCGAATTACAGCATTCTATTGATTTAACCGTGGCAGGGCAAGGATTTTACATCCTTGAAGCCGTTAATAGCGATGGTAGTGTGATTGGGCGTATTAAGCTAATGATTAGATAACGTGTGATAATGCAAACAACAAAGGCTGCTTTCACAGGCAGCCTTTATTGTTTAGTCAATTAAACCCAGATTATCGAAGTTCAAAATAAGCTTGCCCAATGATATTTTCATCACTAAAAATGGTGATGTTATATAATCCGGCAGGGAGTGGAACGCTGCGATCGCGGTAAATCCATTCAGAGCATACTGACACTGCCTGATTGTTGTACTCAACGGTTTCTTTCATACTGTATTGAAGCCTGTCGCCCAAATAAATAAAAGAGAATTCTTCGCCATATCCGGCCTGCAAAATGGCCTCATCGGGTCGTGCAATACGGACGTAGATATCTCTTTTTCCGGGAAGTGCAACCGGATTATTTGCCAATTCAAAACAAATCCTGATCTTATCAAGTCTGCGCGTACGATCAGTCTTACCTTCCCTCTCCGGCCCCCCGCGTGCGATAAGTCCGGTTGAGCTAATATTGATTGCCTGCAAAACTGAAGCAAGTTCAACCTTATCGGTCAGAACTTCTTTATCTTTTTGTAAATCCTGTACAATCCGCCGCTCTCTTTCGAAGCTTGCCCGTATATGAACATTTTCTTCCGTAAGCTCTCGGTTCACTGTATATAGCGAATCCATTTGTTTAAGGTAGCCCTGTGAAATGCGCCTGAGTTGGGCAAGTTTTCGTTGAACCTTCACATATTCCCACTGAGTGTCGAGAAGTTTTCGTATCTCAATAGCATTTGACTGAATAATGCTGTCTTTTTCATGCAGAACAACTGTAAGGCTACCAAATTCCTGTTTAACACGTTCGTGTTCTATTAATACAGAATCGAGCTCATTTTGAAATGCCATACGCTGATTCTCCTTTTCGGCAAGGAGTTCTCTGATTCTGGCATTATTCGAGAAAAAGAGAAACAGCATAACGGCGGTAATCAGCGCCAATACAATCATGACAACGTGCTCAACGCCAAATGATTTTTTTTGGACATTCATATTCAACAAGTTGATTTTGGTTTATGATACTTGCAAATATAGGGAAAAAGCAGATGGGTCAAAAAAAAAGGATTGCTTGATTTACAGCAATCCTTTTTCGACAATAAAAATCATGTTATTCTATTACCCTGAGGTGGTCTTCTGTGTCATTAACGATACGCCGGTTCCATTCTTCGCCATAGCCGGGTTGTACGACCTTTGGATTTTTCTGTCCGGGAACGTAGTACTTGATATTTCCATCCATGTATTTCATAAATAATTCCTGATAGAGAGTTCTCCAACGGTTAAAGGTGTGGGCAGCCTGATCGATGGAATAGGTTGTAAGGAATTCGACAGCAAGCTGTCGGTCTTGCTTGTACAGTTCAAGCGCGGCCTGATCGGTAGCAGGAGTGAAGGCAATAAACTTATCTTCGAGATGGCGCTGTACTTTCCTTATGTCTTCAATAATGACATTATATCTTGTGTAGGCGAGATTTGCAACTTTATTAAAAATCCAGAAGGCAGATGTTTCTGACCATTGCATCATTGCTCCATTACCTACGGCAAAGTTTTCGGGTGCTTTTTCCATGGAGCAGTACATGGGAATAAATACTGTACTGCCGGCATCATCAACGCCGAACCACAAAATTCCGCCGATTGGATCGGGCAACCATGAACGCGACTGCGACACAAAAGCAAATGCAGTTTGCTGGGTTGCTATAGCCCTTTCGTTGCAGTATCTTACACCATCTACTTCGAAGGTAAGAGGCCGCCAGCGATAAGGTTTTCCAAACGGGCCTGCCCCGATATCGTTTGTCATACTTAGCGGGGTTCCCTCATATGTATCGCGCATGAAGGTCATCATACAAGAAAGGGAAACCTTGCGGTTAGGCTTGATCCATAATGGCATTCGGTTGGTTAGGTTGTGTCCCATAGCATAATCGAGGTGCTTGTCGATGGTTTCGTCGAGTTGCCTGAAAACAGCCCAGACACGTGCTTCACAGAAACGGGCGCCACCAAATGTTAAAGGGTTGTAGGTGTCGGAAAAACTAAACTCTTCGTCTTTCCCGTTAAACCAGCCTTTTTCCCGTGCAAACGAGATCACATCATAAGAATAAACTACTTCTATCTCAGGTCGGAAGATTCTGTCGATCTGCTGGCATGTGATTACATTTTTAACACGACGGCCTGCAAGAGGAAAAGTCTGTATTCTGGCCTGATTTGCATGTGCAGATACATATCCGTCGGGAATTCGTTTTGCAACCCATACAGCTCCCTTTTGGCCTTCGCCCTTACCGATTAGTTCCATTATCCAAACCTCATACGGATCGGCAATTGAAAAAGATTCGCCTTTACTATAATATCCATATTTTGCAACAAGTTGAGTCATGATTTTTATTGCTTCGCGAGCATTTTTTGCTCTTTGAAGAGTAACATAAATAAGGCTTCCATAATCCATAATAGCTCCTGACTGCGAACCCAACTCCTCAAGGCCGCCGAAGGTAGTTTCGGCAATGGCAAGTTGAAATTCGTTAATGTTGCCAACAACGTTGAAGGTTTTTGGAACCTGGCTGATTTGACCAAGAAATTTTCCGGTGTCCCATTCGTATATATCGACCATGGCGCCTTCGGGGTGAGTGGCTGCCGGCCAGTGGTATAGCTCTCCATAGAGCACATGGGCATCGGCTGAGTAACTGATCATAGTAGAGCCATCTGTTGAGGCGCCACGAGTGATTAGAATGTTGGTGCAGGCATAAACAGCGCTGGCCGTGCTGAAAAATATCAGCATTCCTGCAAGTAAAGCGGTCAGTGTTTGTTTTCTCATAGAAACAGGTGTTGATAAAAGTTATAAATAATAGTTTTCTTCCACAAAGATAGAAAAATCATATAACGGGATTACACTTTTGGAACCAAAAGTTCAGCCCTAACGGACTTCCTGTTGATTAATTCGGGTTTAATTGCGGGTGTTGTTGGCGAGAAAGAGGCACAAACGTTACTCTTCAGGATGTCAGACAATCATTCCAACGCCAACCGTTTCATTGGTTCGTTCATCAATCAGAATCAAAGCGCCCGTTATACGATTACTAACATATGAGTCATAAAACAACGGAGCGGCGGTTTTGAGTCTTACACGCGCTATATCGTTCATTTTTACTGGCTCTCCGTTACAAATGGCATCGAGAGTGCTGACATCAAGTTTATAAATCACCTCTTTTACGATGGCTTTCGTTTCCCGTGTAGTGTGGCGGACTAAATATCTGCTATCTGGAACCAATGGGCGCTGGTTCATCCAACACATCATAATTTCGATATCTTGTGCCACCGTAGGAGGATTTTCAGCGTCAACTATCATACACCCCCGGCTCACATCGAGGTCTTCTGACAGTTGCAGGCTTACTGATTGAGGAGGCAGGGCTTTCCTTAATCTTCCATCATGTGTGTCTATTGCGATTATCGTACTTTGCAGAGCAGTTGGCAGAACCAGAACTTTATCTCCTTCATGAAATTCGCCGCTGGCAATGCGTCCGGCGTAAGCTCTGTAGTCGTGAAACAAATTGTTGTCTTTGGGTCTGATAACAAGCTGAACAGGGAATCGGGCATCGCTGAGATTATAATCTTGTCCAACAGGAATCTGCTCAAGCATTTCCAACAGGGTGTTGTTGTTGTACCATGGCATTTTTGGCGATGAGTCCACTACATTATCTCCTTCCAATGCGCTGATTGGCACAAATCGTATATCCCTTACTTTTAGCCGTGATGCAAAGCTGTTGAACTGGGTTTTTATCGAATTATAAACTTGTTCGGAGTAATCAACCAGATCCATTTTATTGATACAGATCACAAGGTGTGGAATTTGGAGCAATGAGGCGATACAGGCATGCCTGTGGGTTTGTTCGGTAACACCATTGCGGGCATCAATCAGGATAATTGCTGCGTTTGCTGTTGAGGCACCTGTAACCATATTGCGGGTGTATTCTATATGGCCGGGCGTGTCGGCGATGATGAATTTCCGTTTTGGGGTTGCAAAGTAGCGGTATGCAACATCAATTGTTATTCCTTGCTCACGTTCGGCTCTCAGGCCATCAGTAAACAGCGACAGATCAACCTGCTGGCTGCCTCTGCGCAGGCTTGCTCTTTTTACAGCCTCAAGTTGGTCTTCGAAAATTGCCTTGGTGTCGTATAGTAAGCGTCCTATAAGTGTGCTTTTTCCATCGTCGACGCTGCCTGCTGTTGTGAACCGCAGGAGTTCCATGTTCAGATAGCCGCTATCTGCGAACCGACTATTATACTGATCAATATCAACGTACTTCATGATAATCGGTTGCTTCGTTAAAAATAACCCTCTTTTTTGCGATCTTCCATTGCGGCTTCGCTACGGTGGTCGTCGTATCTTGAACCGCGTTCTGTGACTTTTGTAGCAGCAATTTCTGTGATGATATCTTCAACGGAATTTGCTTCGGATAGAGTAAGCCCGGTACAAGATATATCACCAACGGTTCGGCACCTAACTTTTCGCATTTGCGGTTTTTCAGTAGCTTTTCGTTTCATGAACGGGGCACAGGCAAACCAAACACCGTCCCTGCAGAAAACTTCGCGCTCATGAGTATAGTAGATGGAGGGCAGGGGAATGTTTTCCAGCAGTATGTATTGCCAGATATCCATTTCTGTCCAGTTGCTGAGCGGAAACACCCTGAAATGTTCTCCCATGTGTTTGCGTCCGTTTAATATGTTCCAAAGCTCAGGACGCTGGTTTTTCGGGTCCCATTGACCGAATTCATCACGATGCGAAAAGAAACGCTCCTTTGCCCTCGCCTTTTCTTCATCGCGCCTTCCTCCGCCAATAGCGGCGTCAATTTTATATTTTGAAATTGTGTCGAGCAGGGTAACTGTCTGCAACACATTTCTGCTTGCATTATATCCGGTTTCTTCAATAACCCGCCCACTGTCAATTGATTCCTGAACAGATCCTATAATCAATTTTACTTCAAGCTGTGTTACAAGCTTATCTCTGAATTCAATGGCTTCGATAAAGTTATGACCTGTATCAATATGTAACAACGGAAATGGAATCCGGCCAGGCCAGAAAGCCTTTATGGCCAGATGAACCATGACAATACTGTCTTTTCCTCCGGAAAACAGAATTACGGGGTTCTCAAACTGAGCGGCAACTTCACGGATAATAAATATAGCTTCCGATTCCAGCTCCATTAGATGCGTCATTCGGAATAGGCCAGTCATAAAAAAGGATGTAGTTGATGATTGAACGGCAAAGTTAATGATTTGAATGAGGCGGACATTCGGAAACAAGGCTACCCACTTAACAAAAAAACAGGAGTTCGAACATTTCCTGGTTTTGCAGATTGCTAAAAAATTAAAGTTTATCCCCGATTAAGCATTTGACAATGCTTAATCGGGATTACCCTCATGGAATCAATAGTTCAGCCCTAACGGACTTTCTATTGATTAATTCGGGTTTATGACTTTTTGAATAATCGTTTCAAGGCAGAATCGCCTTCTAACTCGCTATCATCGGAATAGTATCCGTAGCCGTATCCATACCCATACCCATATCCATATCCGTACCCATATCCGTATCCATAACCGTAACCGTATCCGTAAGAATTCTTACTGAGTTTGACGTCGTTGATAAGGATGCAACCATTTTCAATATTTCTCTGTTCCGTGTCTTTCATAATGGAGGCAAACACTTTTTTATTTGTATAGTTTTGACGAGCCACGAAAATTTTTACATCAGCATATTTCATTAGCAGGAATGCATCTGTGACCAGGCCAATGGGCGGGGTATCAATAATGATATAGTCATACATTTCCTGAAGTTGCTTGAATAGCAGGGCAGTACGGTCAGATGCAATCAATTCCGATGGGTTTGGAGGTACAGGTCCTGCCAACATAATGTCAAGGCTTTCTATAGGAGATTTCTGAATTGCTTGTTCTACGGTATTTTTGTTAATAAGGAAAGAGCTTATCCCTACAGTGTTCGTAAGACCAAAGTCCTGATAAATTTTGGGCTTGCGAAGGTCAAATCCCATGAGTAAAACTTTTTTACCGTATAAGGCATGTACTGTTGCAAGGTTGGTTGAGACGAATGTTTTCCCTTCGGCGGGCATGGTGGATGTAATCAAAATTGTAACTTTTTCTTTGCCGGTGGAGAAAAACTGAATATTTGTGCGAATGGATCGAAACGACTCCGCAACGCTTGATTTTGGCGAAAGGGCAACCACAATGTTGCTTTCTCTCCGGCTGTTGATAGTGTGTCCGATAATTGGGATACGGGTCATATTCTCAACATCTTTGCGTTCAACAATCTTGTCGTTCATGAAATCTTTGGCCATTATATAGATTGCCGGCAGAATCAATCCGAGTAAAAGAGCGATAGCATAATTAAGCGATTTTTTTGGAAAAACCTGCTCATATGCATCATCCCGGGCGGGATCAATCACCTCATTATCCGGAAAGTTTGAGGCTTTGGTTATTGCAGCCTCCGAACGCCTTTCGAGCAAAAACGTATAAATGGCATCATTGAGTTTGAACGCCCGCTCTATACCAAATAGTTGCCGTTGTGTAGCCGGCAATCGGTTAATGTGCATGCTTAATTCGCCGATGCGGCGGTCAATTTCCCTGATTGCTATATTAGAGTTGTTTATGAGGTTATTAACATTTTCAACAAGGTTGTTTTTAGTGAGATTGATTCTGTTGTCCAGTGCGATAACAAGAGGATTTTTGGCAGTGGTTTTCAGAAGGAGTTCAGATTTTTCGGAGCGTAGTTTTATTAGTTCACTGATTAGCTGAGCCAACATCGGATCGTCAATTCCCATTGATGATGGTACGATAATATCGTAAAGGTTGTCACGATTCTCATGGAGGTAGTTGCGCAAATGGGAGTAGTATTTTGAGTTTACTAGCAATGTTGCTCTATTTTCTTCGAGATCCTTCATTTGTTCAAACACTTGCTCTGCCTGAAAATCGAGATTCATTACCTCGGCTGCAGTTTTAAAGTTCTGTAAACGGGCTTCGGCCAGGTGCAAAGAGTCCGCAATTTCTCCTAATTGAGCATCAATAAATTGAATTGTGCTCATTGCAATCTGGTTCTTCTTATTTAGCGATCGGTTTACATAAACCTCGGTGAGTTTATTGAGAAAGTCTACCGATTTCTCCTTATGGTTGCTACTAAAGGAAACGGCTACAATAGTAGCTTCGCGGTTTATTGGTTCAATTTCGATGGAGTTTCTGAAGTTTTTGGCAAGAGTACTAATGTTGTTGAAAACAAACACATAGTTTTTGTGTATGAACTCCTTATCGAGAAATTCTTCGTTGAGAACTATTTTGAAGCGATAAAACTCGCCATCAACCCATTCGCCAAAACGGAAGGCGCCGTCGGCTGCAACGCGTTCCTCAACAACTTTTAAAACCTCATAGTTTGCGAAATCATAAATGTCTACCTTCTCAGCCTCAGCTCTGATTTCGTATTCATTTTTTGAAGTTATGCTTACATTGAATTTAAAATTCACAGGCTGAGGATGATTAACGTCAATAATCACCTCAAATGGACTTTCGCGGTAAAGCTCTCTTGAAATGAAGTTCTCTTCCATATAGTAAGTAACTCTGAGATCAAGTTCGCGGATTGCCTGTTTTGTTAAGGAATAAGAACGCAGCACTCCAATTTCATTCTGAAGATTTTGTGCAGCTCCCAGCATTCCCAATCCAAGGAGTTCCTGCGGATCAAGGGCCCCTTCACCGTCTTTGATGAACACCGTAGTATCTACCTTGAATACCGGAACGGTGTACCTGTTGAAAAGAAACGCAATGAACAGTCCAATAAACACAGTTATCAGGAAGAAATACCAGTAACTGTAAAATTTATAGAACAATACTTTTAAATCAATCGCTTCTTCCTGCTGCTGCAAATTGTTAACATCTTTGTTAGGCTCCATGGGGTAATATTTTATCTAAAGAAATTTAATATAAGTAGAGTTGTTGTTATCGTGGACAAGACAATGTGATATGGAAACGCAGTGAATGCGTAGGTTTTACTGTCCATAGGAACCACATACACAATGTCGTCGGGCATAAGATAAAACACCTCCGATTCCAATATATTTCGCTGCGAGAGGTCAACTCCAAACACATCATAACCATCTTTTGTTTTTCTGACTACCTGAACATTTCTCCTGTTTCCCCATGGGGTCATGTCGCCGGCGAGGGCAATGGATTCAAAAATAGTTATTTCGTTCTGAGCAACAATATACCTTCCCGGACGCGCAACTTCGCCAAGAACAGATATCCGGAAGTTAACAAGACGCACAATTACTGTGGCATCGCGAATAAATTCATTTACTGCATTCTGAACAAGATCCGAAACCTCATCAAGGGTTCGCTCTTTAACATTTATCTTCCCGATTACCGGAAATTCGATTGAACCATCAGCGTCAACCTTAAATGAGTTCAGATAAACACTCATTTCATCATGATAGAGCTGCGTTTGCATTCCCGTGGGTTGAATACTAAACAGATCAGTTGTCTGTTGGTCGAGCCCTAAAACCCTGATAAAAAGAAGATCGTTGGGTTGCAACCTGTATTCTTTGCGGTAAAGGTTTTCAAATGATTGTAGTTCTGAAGGGAGAGATCCTGTATCATCCATCAGGAACATCATCTTTCTCTGTGGCACACAGGAGCTTAACGTCAGGACGATAAACACGATGAATAAAACAACTGGTAATTTCGGGGGCAGTTTCGTGAGGTTCATTCTGTTTAATTCGTTAAAAATTGCACAAAGATAAATTATTTTGCAAGAATTTTTATGAGCAGGCTTTCTTTTTCAAAAAAACAACAATTAGCAAGGCATAAATCCCGATTAAGTGTTGTAATCAGCTAAATAAGAATTGAGCCGAATCCCGAATAAGTGTTTGTAATAAGCACAATATAAATTGTGCTAAACAAACACTAAGTCGGGATTGCCCTCATGGAATCAATAGTTCAGCCCTAATGAGCTTTCTATTGATTAATTCGGGATAAACACCAATTGTTAGGGTCTCACGACCCCAAGCAGGGTTGCTGCTGTGCAGGAGACAACTTCAACATTTACATAATCACCGGGCTTGATGCCATTACCTTTGAAAACCATTACCTTATTCTGACTTGTTCGACCCATCAGTTCGGATTTTGAGCGTTTTGAGAATCCTTCAACAAGTACCTGAAAGGTTTTGCCTGTATCCTCCCGATTGCTTTGCAACGATAGCTCCTGTTGAAGAGCAATAATCTCATTGAGACGTCGCGACTTTACCTTATCAGGAACGTCATCAGCAAATCTGTTTGCAGCAGGAGTGTCGGGTCGTTCAGAGTACTTGAACATATAGGCATAGTCAAACTGAGCCTGCTTCATCGCCGAGAGGGTGAGAAGGTGGTCCTGTTCCGTCTCACTGCAAAATCCGGCAATGATGTCGGTTGTAATCGAGCAGTTTGGAATTATCCGGCGGATGGCTTCAATTCTTTCAATATACCATTGGCGGTCGTAGCCGCGGTTCATTTTATGAAGTATGGCAGAACTTCCCGACTGCAAAGGAAGATGAATTGATTTGCAGATATTCTGGTGTTGAGCGATTACAGCTAACAATTCATCTGACAGATCTTTCGGATGAGAGGTTGCAAAGCGTACCCGAAGGCAGGAGTCAATAGCGGCAACGTTTTTAAGCAGGTCAGGAAACGTTAAAATATTGCTGGCGGTTTCCCATCGGTATGAATTAACGTTTTGTCCGATGAGTGTAACCTCGCGGTATCCTTCTTTGGCGAGTGATTTGGCCTCGTTAACGATTGTAATTGGATCGCGGCTTCTTTCGGTTCCGCGAACCGAAGGTACCACACAATATGAGCAATGGTTTTCACAGCCACGCATAATGGTTATAAAGGATGTTACCTTGTTATTGCCAAGCCTTACCGGGCTGATGTCGGCATAGGTTTCATCAGCAGAAAGCAATACATTAACGGCTCGCTGACCATTATCGGCAATGCTTAGCAAGCGGGGGAGGTCGCGGTATGCATCAGGCCCAACGGCAATATCAACACAGCGTTCTTCTTCCAATAGTTTTGTTTTTAAACGCTCGGCCATGCAACCCAAAACGCCGATTATCAACCCTGGATTCTGCCGCTTTTGCGAGGCGAAAAATTGAAGCCTGCTTCTTATCTTTTGTTCGGCATTGTCGCGGATTGAGCAGGTATTGAGCAAAATGATGTCGGAATCAGAATAGCTGGAGGCTATCTGAAATTTGTGGGCAGTAAGGATTGATCCAACGATCTCGCTGTCGGAGAAATTCATCTGACATCCGTAGGTTTCAATAAAAACTTTCCGGGAGCGATTATTCATAACTGGCGTTTTCGATGGTTGGCTAAATGATGTTTATTTCAACAACAAAGGCGAAATGTTTTGGGTCGGCAAAAATAGCAATTATCAAAAGAACGTTTACCCGAATGAAATAGTTCAGCATAACGTACCATCTGTTGATTACCTCGGGTTAACAGCACACACTTTTACCGGGTAGAAAACGTCAGAGTGGATAATTCAGCAGCCTGACTGCTGGGTTATTGGAATTGCGTTACTTTGTGCCCGTTTTTCGAATTTGTGATCCCAAAGATAATCAGCATGATAAAAAACCTGGTAATTGTAGAATCGCCGGCTAAGGCAAAAACAATTGAGAAATTTCTGGGAGGCGATTATTTGGTCAAATCAAGCTTCGGTCATGTAAGAGACTTGTCGAAAACACAGCTTAGTATTGATCTTAAGCAGAATTTCAAACCGTATTATGAAGTTCTGAGTGATAAAAAGAAGATTGTCAGCGAATTAAGAAAGCTTTCTGATGAGGCAGGCACAGTATGGCTTGCCACTGATGAAGACAGGGAAGGAGAGGCTATATCGTGGCATCTGTCAGAAGCGCTTCAATTAGAGCCGCAAAAAATCAAACGAATTGTTTTTCATGAGATCACTAAGCCTGCAATACTTAAAGCCATTGCCAACCCGCGCAGTATAAATCTTGCTCTTGTTGATGCCCAGCAGGCGAGAAGAGTTCTTGACAGGCTGGTTGGTTATGAAATTTCCCCTATTTTGTGGCGAAAAGTTAAACCTGCCTTATCTGCAGGGCGCGTGCAATCAGTTGCAGTGAGGCTAATTGCTGAGCGGGAAGAAGAGATCAGAAACTTCATATCAATTGCATCGTACAAGATAGTAGCTCATTTCAGCACTAAAAACATAACGGATAAAGCAATATTTCAGGCAGAACTTTCTGAACGTTACAAAACAAAGGAAGAGGCGTTTCAATTCTTGCAGCGTTGCATTGGGGCTGTTTTTAGCATTACCGATATCGAAACGAAACCAGGCAAAAAATCGCCTGCACCACCGTTTACTACTTCAACATTGCAACAGGAGGCAAGCCGTAAACTTGGTTTTTCAGTTGCCAAAACAATGCTCGTTGCACAACAACTTTACGAATCGGGAAAGATTACCTATATGCGTACCGATTCTGTAACCCTTTCCGAAACAGCTATTAAACAAGCAAAAGAGGAGATTGAAAATCTCTTTGGGGCAGAATACCTGCAACTGCGACGATTCACCACCAAATCAAAAGGGGCACAGGAAGCTCATGAAGCTATCCGCCCTACCTACTTAAAAAACAGGGAAATCGCAGGCGATGTTTCTCAAAAAAGGCTGTATGAATTAATCTGGAAAAGAACTATAGCATCCCAAATGAGTGATGCCAGGCTCGAAAAAACCACTGTTTCTATTTCAATATCAACTACTCCGGAGATACTTGCAGCTCAAGGCGAGGTTTTGCTCTTTGATGGATTCCTTAAGGTGTATATTGAATCGAGCGACGATGATCAGAACGAAAACCAGGCTGGGGTGTTGCCGCCACTTAAAAAGGCAGATGTGTTAACGCTGCGCAACATGACGGCAACACAACGCTTTACACAACGTCCATACCGCTATTCAGAGGCGAGTCTTGTTAAAAAACTTGAGGAACTTGGCATTGGAAGGCCGTCAACCTATGCCCCTACCATATCAACGATTCAAAAGCGGGAATACGTAGAAAAAGACGACAAACCAGCATTGGAACGTAACTACATTCAGCTTGAACTCAAAAACGATGAAATCGGCGAACAGGAGAAAGTAGAAACATTTGGTTCGGAAAAAGGGAGGTTGTTTCCCACCGATATCGGGCAGCTTGTGAACCAATTCCTTACAACTCATTTTCCCGACATTTTCGATTATCATTTCACCGCCAGTGTTGAGAAAAATTTTGACGAAATCGCCCAGGGCCAATTACTCTGGAGCAGTATGATTGAAGCGTTTTACAATCCCTTTCACAATCAGGTAAAAGAGGTGTTGGCTAAATCTGAAAAAGTAAAAGGCGAACGTCTTCTGGGAAAAGATCCTGAGAGCGGATTGAATGTTTATGTTAAGATAGGTCGTTACGGAGCCATAGCACAGAAAGGCGACGGCGACAATGAACAAAAACCCCTGTTTGCAGGGCTTCGAAAAAAACAAAGTATAGAAACAATCACCCTTGAGGAGGCTCTTGAGCTGTTTAAGTTTCCCCGTATGGTTGGACAATATGAAGGCAAAGAGCTATCTGTTGCCATTGGCAGGTTTGGCCCTTATGTGAAACACGGCACTGACTTTTTTTCATTGGGAAAAAATGACGACCCGATGTTAATAGACAAAAACCATGCGATCGAAATTATCGAAGAAAAAAGGAAAAAAGTTGCAGAAAGAGTAATCAGAGAGTATGCAGAACGTACAGATGTGAAGGTGCTGAAAGGCAGATGGGGACCATACCTGACTGTTGAAGGCAATAATTACAGAATCCCTAAAATTCAGGATCCTACTGTGCTTACTCTCGAAGATTGCCTTTCGATTGCATCCCAAAGTCCGGAACCCAAACCAAAAATAAAGAAACGATCACCCAAAAAAGGAGGAAAGTAAACATTGGAATTTTTGGCAGCCTCATGTCTAACGTAGAATAAAGAGAAAAACATAAGGTTTCTGATAAAAGGCAAAGATAATTTAGCAATTTTTCCCATTTTTGTGGACGGCAGGCTGACAAATTACGTGCACTCGGTTTTGCTTTGTCCGGTTCGCAATTCAGAAATATAACTAAGATGGAAAATTCCTGCTTACTCACTCCAGCTTCATTCAACATGGAAGGGGTTAATCCCAGAGCCAAAAACCAACTCGGGAACATCTGCCTGTTTTATGAAAAAGAGAAACCTTTACCCGACCTTAACAGCTACGACATTGCAATCATTGGCGTAGAAGAAGACAGATACTCCCACAATAACAGCGGCAGCGCCTATGCTCCAGCCAGAGTGAGAGAGTATTTTTATTCGCTTTATGCAGGCCCAATACGACCGCGGATTGCCGACCTGGGAAATGTTAAGCAAGGGCATGCAGTTTCTGATACACAATTTGCAGTTCAGGAAATAGTATCCGATTTGGTTGAAAACAACAAATCCGTTATAGTAATTGGCGGAAGTCAGGATTTAACCTACGGCATATACCGGGCGTTTGCCAAGCTAAACAAGGTCATCAACATTGTGGCTATTGACAGAAAGATTGACATTGATTTGTATAATACAAGTATACAATCGGAAAGCTATCTGAAAGAGATTATCAGCCAACAGCCCAACTATCTGTTTAACTTTTCAAACATCGGATATCAAACCTATTTCACTGACCAGGAGGTTTTAAAACTGATGGACAATCTGTACTTCGATCTGTACCGGTTGGGCATTTCCAGGAAAGCTATCCAGGAAACCGAAGCAATTATCCGCAACTCCGATATTATAAGCTTCGACATTTCGGCTGCAAGGGCAAGCGAAGCGCCGGGTCATGCAGCGGCTACGCCCAATGGATTTACCGGCGAGGAGATGTGCCAGCTTGCACGATATGCAGGATTGTCGGATAAATTGTCGGTAGCAGGGTTTTTTGAATACAATCCTGCCTTCGACAAAGAGGGAATAACGGCGCATCTTTTGGCTCAGATGGTGTGGTATTTTATCGAAGGCCATTATTCCCGCATTACGGAAGATCCGTCGGAACCTTCTGAGGATTTTATTAAATATTTTGTGCCGGTGAGAGAGCATCAACAGGGAATTGTCTTTTTCCGAAGTAAGAACACCGACCGTTGGTGGATGGAGGTTGGGAGCCGCCACAACATTAAACCGGAATACCGACGGCACAATTTGATTCCTTGTACATATTCCGATTATCAAACAGCTTGCAACAACGACATCCCGGATCGCTGGTGGAAAGCATATCAAAAGCTGATGTAGCCTAACGTTTGTGCAAACGGACCCTAGAACACACGATCAGGGTTTTGTGAAATAAATGATTTCCAGCCACCGTTTTTCGCAGAAGCCTTTTGCGAAGCCGAACCCTGTAAATAATGGCAAACGGCAACTGCCAGCCCATCGGTAGCATCTGGAGGGAATGAGGTGCTGTTCATCGAAAAAATATGTTGAAGCATTGCCGCTACCTGTTGTTTTGAAGCGTTGCCTTTTCCTGTTATTGATTGTTTTATCCGCCGCGGAGAGTACTCCGACACTGATACACCTTTGTGCAAGGCAGCAGCAATTACAACACCCTGCGCCCTTCCTAACTTGAGCATTGACTGAACGTTTTTTCCATAAAATTGCGATTCGACCGCAAGTTCTGCTGGCTTGAACTGAGCAATCAGTTGTAGTGTTGTGCGAAAAATCTCATTCAACCTGGCATAATGATCCATCTTACTCGATAAAGATAAAACATCAAGAATTTTCAATTCAAGCTTATTACCTTTGCAACAAACCACTCCGTAGCCCATGACATTTGTGCCGGGGTCTATTCCTAAAATTACGCGCATGCCTTCGCCTGTCATTAACTATAAGATTACTTTGTTATGAAGGCAAATGTATACAAAACCGCTAATATCGCCCTGCAAATAGCTCTGTTTATTGTTGCATACGGGGTCATTTACAAAGAACTGTTTCATAAAAGGGATCTTGTTCAGATAGGCAACACTATGATGCAGTTGCTCCAGAGCCCAAACTGGTTGTGGCTCCTTGTGCAGATTATGCTGCTTTTCATTGTTAATTGGGGTATTGAAGCCCAAAAATGGCGTTATCTGATATCGCGTTTCGAGAATGTAAGTTTTGGCTTTTCTGTGAGAGCAGTGTTTGCAGGCGTTATGGTAAGCCTGTTTACTCCAAACCGGACAGGAGAATTTTTAGGTCGTGTTTTATTGTTGAAAGAGCTTCCTCGCATTAAAGGCATATTGATTACTATTGTTGGCAGCATAGGCCAATTGCTTTCCACTGTTTTAACGGGCAGTATTGCTTTGCTGTTTTTTCTTCCTTATCTGTTCAATACCGCTGGCGAATTATGGGACTGGCTATATGGCGGTATAATCATTGCAACACTTGCGCTTAACCTCTTATTTGTGCTGATTTACCTGAATGTGTCGGTCATCGGTTCGTGGGGTCGCAGTTTAATCAAACCCAGGTGGAAGAAAATACAGCAACACAGTGCTGTATTTTCTTCGTTCAGCAGCAAGCAGTTAATGATAGTGTTGCTGTTTAGTGGTTTGCGGGTTGTTGCCTATACAGTTCAATTTTTTCTGCTTATTCAGGCGTTTAACATTCCCTTATCATGGTTGCAGGCAATGATGGTTATTCCTGTTCTGTTTCTTGTGATGACTATCATTCCAACCATTGCAATTACTGAATTGGGAATTAGAGGAAGTGCTGCAATTTACCTGATGGGCCTGGTAATTGCGGGTAGCGAACCCATGCCCGACCAATATGCCCTAAGTATTGTAAGTGCAAGTACACTTTTATGGCTGATAAACAGAGGTATCCCTGCATTGTTAGGGACTTTATTCATATTCCAGTTCAGATTTTTCAGGAAAAAAGATGGCTGAAACTATCACAATTATTATCGGAGTATTATTGGTTGTTGTATGGCTGGCATATACGGCTGTGATAACCAGCCTAACGGCCGGGTGGCTCCGTCTTCTGAAAAAAAACTTGCCGGATGACACCAAATCCTTGAAACCACCGGCTATTTCAATAATCATCGCCGCCCGTAACGAGGAGAAAAATATAGTCTCATGCCTGCAAAGCCTTAACAACCAAACGTATAAACATCAATTCGAAGTAGTTGTTGTTGACGACCACTCAACTGACAGTACAAATGAGAAAATTTTAGCGTTTATCCGGAACAGCAGCACTACCGGGCTGCATATCAGGCTGATTAGTAATCCTGGGCATATGCCAGGAAAAAAAGCCGCCTTGCAAAAAGCTATTTCTATGGCTGAAGGAGAGTGGATTGTTACAACTGATGCCGACTGTATTGCACCTTCAGGTTGGCTTGAAACTATATCGAAATCAATCTGCATTGGCAACAGGCAGATGTTTAGTGCGCCGGTGTTGCTCGAACCAGTTTCAGGGATGTTTCAGAAGTTTCAGCAGCTTGAGTTTATCAGCCTGATTGCTTCCGGAGCCGGTGCAATTGAAATTGGAAAACCGATTATGTGCAACGGCGCAAACCTGATTTTCAAAAAGAGCTCATTTTCAGAACTTTTACAATCAACCCAGAAACAGGACGGAGACCAGTGGGTTTCAGGCGACGATATTTTTCTGATGATGAACATTAAAAAGCAATACGGAAGCAAAAGCATTGGTTTTATCGCCAATCATGCAGCTACAGTTTACACACCACCTCAGCCAACCGTTGCTGGCTTTCTGATGCAGCGTATCCGTTGGGCTTCCAAAACAAGAGGGTATTCAGACTGGTTCACTTTGCTGGTTGCGGGACTGGTTTTTTCGACATCATTTCTTTTGATGGCAGGTACTGTTCTATCGCTGTTTTTCCATTCGTTGTTGCCTTATCTGGCTGGAGCCTGGGGGCTAAAATTACTTGTTGATTTTCCCTTGCTTTACTTTGCTTCCCACTTTTTTGGAAAAACAAAACTATTATGGCATTATCCGCTGTTTCAGGTTGTATATATTTTATACATCAGCATTGTAGCGCCGGTTGCGCAGATAGTTAATATATCATGGAAGGGGCGTAGGTGGAAAAAATAATATTCAACTAAAATGCAACGGACCACCGTGTTTGCTATCATTGTTAGAACGAAGCAGCGCTTCGGCATAAAGCAAATCGGAGGTGTGTGTGATTTTAATGTTGGTTAGACTTCCCTCTATCAGAGTTACCGGTTCGCCATTGGCCTCCACCACCGAGGCATCGTCGGTAAAACAGGGATCATAAGGCTGCTTGTAGGCATTTAAAAGAAGATTAGTATCGAATACCTGTGGCGTTTGAACCAGCCTGATGTTAGTTCGATCTATTGCTTTATGAAATGCGCCATCAAATATCCTGACAGAATCGTTTGGGGCAATCACGGGTATAATAGCTTTGCGTAAGCTTGCCATTAAAAAAGCGCTGTTAATCAGATCAGCAGAAATCAGGGGGCGTGCCGCATCATGAATTGCCACCAATCCGGGATCGGTTATCCGTTGAAGACCCGATTTAACCGAGTGATACCGCTGCAGTCCGCCTTCCACCACTGTATGGGGAACATCAAACTTGTGCGACTCGCACAATTCCTTCCATAAACTTATCCAATCGGCTGGAAGCACAAGAATAATCTCTATTTGTTCGATTGTTTTGTAGAACATCATTATGGGGTACATAACCATTGGAGTTCCAAGCAAAGGATAAAATTGTTTGGGCGAACCCATGCCAAATCGTTTCCCTTTCCCTCCGGCGACTATAATCGCATATTTTTTCATGGTTGCAATAGATTGCTATAAATAAATTGCGGGATAAAGATACTTCAAAGCCTGTTACGTTCCGGCAAGATTGCATGCAGGGAGAAAAAATACCGGCAAATTCAGGTGTTCGACAAACACTTAATCGGGGTTATATAATCAGCATCACATCGCCATAGGCAAAAAACTTATATTTCTTTTCAATGGCGATTTTATATGCTTCCATCGTAAAATCATAACCAGCGAAGGCGGCAACCTGCATTAACATTATAGATTCGGGCAAATGGAAATTAGAGATCATTGAATTGGCGATCATAAATTCATATGGCGGAAAGATGAACTTGTTGGTCCAGCCCCTGTATGGCTTCAACACGCCAGAAATAGTAACCGACGATTCGATTGCTTTCATGGTTGTGGTTCCAACAGCACAAATGCGCTTTTTGTTCTCCTTGGCTTTGTTCACGATTTGAACCGCTGTTTCGTCTATGAACATCTCTTCGGAATCGGTTTTGTGTTTTGTAAGGTCTTCCACCTCAATCTGCCTGAAGTTTCCGATTCCAACGTGAAGAGTAACTTCAGCAAACGATGTGCCTTGCAGTTCGAGCCGCTTCATAAGTTCGCGGTTAAAATGCAGGCCAGCGGATGGCGCAGCAACTGCGCCGGATTTTTTTGCATAGATGGTCTGATAGCGTTCAAGGTCTTCGGGAACAATATCGCGAAGCTTTTGAATTTCTTCGGGAAGTGGCGCGCGGCCTAGCGCTTCAATGGCTTTTATGAAGTCATCGTGCGAACCGTCGTAAAGAAAACGGAGTGTTCTGCCTCTCGAGGTGGTGTTGTCAATTACTTCGGCTACAAGCGAATCGTCGTCGCCAAAGTAGAGCTTGTTTCCGATACGGATTTTTCTTGCAGGATCAACCAGAACATCCCACAACCGCGACTCTGGTTTCAATTCCCGGAGAAGAAAAACGGTAATTTTTGCTCCGGTTTTCTCTTTTTCGCCAGTTAGCAGGGCCGGAAACACTTTGGTGTTGTTAAGTATTATTACGTCGCCGTCGTCAAAATAATTCAGAAGGTCTTTGAATTGTTTGTGCTCAATGGTTTTATTTTTCCGGTTGAGAACCATCATTTTTGCATCACCCCGACTGGCGGGCGGATGTATTGCTATTAACTCCTGTGGAAGATAGAACCTGAAGTGTGAAAGCTTCATTGTAAAAGTCTTATGTGAAGTGTTACAAGATCAATCCAACAATTAAACCATCTTTCTATTAAAATCGCTTGTGGCTGTTGCGGATTTTACCGGTTCCTACACAACAACAATTTTTGCCTATGTTGCCAAACATGTGAAACGTCTTTTGTCCGCAAACCAATAGTTTTTTTAAAAAGGGTGCAAAGATAGGCTAAATTCTGCTGAAAGTCAAGATTTTCAGTGTGATAAAATTCGGTATCGTTGCAACGTGTTGAATGTCAACATATTGCAATGCAACCAGAATCATGCCTTGCTACTCAAGCATCTGTGTAAATTCTTCGGGATAGGTAGCATTTCTTAAGTCGTACTCTCCAATGCGATGCCGGCATAGTGCAGTGAGGTGGGCACCAGCGTTGAGCAGCAATCCTAAATCGCGGGCAATAGCACGGATGTAGGTTCCCTTGCTGCAGGTAATGTTAAAATCTATATCGGGAGGTTCATAAGAAGATATGCCGAATGAGTGTACCTGAATTTCACGCGGTGGAAGATGAAGCTGTTTCTCTTTTCTGGCAAACTCATAAGCTCTTTTACCATTGACCTTAACAGCAGAAAATGCCGGAGGAACCTGAAGCAATCGGCCGGTTAGCTGGTTAGCGGCGTCGGTAATGTGTTGAATATTAATGTTATTATAAGAGAAGAACGAATCTGGCTCCGTTTCCAGATCGAACGACGGGGTGGTTGAACCGAGGCGGATCACTCCGGAATACTCTTTTTCCAACTCCTGTATACCCGCAACCTGTTTTGTAAATTTACCGGTACAAATCACCAACAACCCGGTAGCCAGTGGGTCAAGAGTCCCGGCATGGCCTATTTTTACACGCTTAACTCCCAAATAGCGGCGTATTGCCACCCGCAACTTGTTAACCACATCAAACGATGTCCAACCGTATGGTTTGTTTATGAGAATTATTTCTCCTGACAGGAAGTTGAACTGCATCGTTGTTTGACTATTGACTATTGCGAGCCTTTCAATGGTTGGGTTAGCTTAAAACACTGAAAAACTAATTGCAATCAGTCCGATAAAGATACAATAGATTGAGAAATATACGATATTTCCTTTGCGCACAATTGAAAGCATCCAGTTGCAGGCAATCCAGCCTGCGATGAATGAAGCAACAAAACCGGTGATCATCGGAAGCAATTCGCCGGAGTATTTTTCAATGTTACCGAACAGATCAATTGCTTTTATCAGGCTTCCTCCGGCAATAGGCAGCAGCACCATCAGAAAGGAAAAACGGGTGGCTTTGCTCTTATCAATTCCAAGCAACAGAGCGGTACCGATTGTTGCGCCGGATCGTGAAATTCCCGGTATAATGGCTATTGTTTGGGCGATGCCTATTATCAGGGCAGAGCGGTAACTTACATCTTTGTCGTTTTTCTTAACAAACCTTGTCGAAAACAGCAAGGCCGCTGTTACAAGCAACATAAAACCCACCAACAGGATTTGGCCAGCAAACAATACCTCAATCTGTTTTTCGAAGAGCAGGCCAGCAAATCCTGTTGGAATCATCGAAATCAGGAGCATTGTAACATATCGTGATTCTGGATTCCATTCGAAACGAAGACTTTGTTTGATAAGAAATGCGAGATCCTGGCGAAAAACCACCATAATGCTTAACATCGAGGCTGTGTGCACTACCACGGAGAACATAAGATCGTCGGAGACGTGCGCTCCGAAAAGCGCTTGTCCGAGTTCAATATGTCCGCTGCTGCTTACGGGGAGGAATTCGGTAATGCCTTGAAGCAGTCCGAGCAAGAGTCCTTCGAGCCAGGTCATGCTTTCGCTTGTTCTGGTTTCTTCAGAATTGCGTATACCTCAATTCCGTATCCAATCAGTACCAGGATTGGAGCTAATGTAGTACGACGGAAGTTAAAGATTGAATGGTCGAAAACATCCGGATCTTCCGACCCGCCGCCGCCCATCAAAATAAAACCGATAGCTATGAAAACAAGTCCAACCACAATTAACCGGTAATTTGTTGGCCCCAGCGGAAGATCATCGAATTTGTCCTGATGAGGCTTACCGTGGCCGGAGGTTTTTAATTTGTGATCTTTCATTATTGATAATTTATTGACAGTTGATAACGCTCAAAACTGCTAATATAGATACAGATCGTCGAGCCTGGAGCGAAGATGTTTTCGTACTGCAAAGTACGTTGAAATCCACGACATGAACAATCCTGTCAAAATCAAGGCGCCGAAAAGAGCCAAAATAAGCCTGATGTCTTGCAGTGCGGTTAGATCTGGCATTACGTTCCGGAAGTACCATAGTAATGCTGAGAGCAGTAGGATTGCAATCAGTGAGCTGTAGAGCCCGTTAAGCAGCCCTCTAACAATAAACGGACGGGTAACAAATCCGCTGGTTGCCCCTACTAACTGCATGCTTCTTATCAGAAAGCGTTTTGAATATACCGAAAGACGAATAGTGTTGTTAATCAGAGCAATAGCAATAAAAAGCAATATGATGGTTAATACTGAGAGTGCCATTCCAATCCTTTGAATGTTTTCATTGATAAGATTAACCAGCGACTTTTGATAGACAACCTCTTTCACAATGGGATTTTCCAACAGCCGTTTTTCTATTGCCATGAGGCTGTCGACCGATGTCCACGGGACATTCAGTTTGATCTCTATGCTTGGCAGCAGAGGATTGTAGCCGAGGAAAGAGATAAAATCCTCCCCAAGCGATTCCATAAGGTCTTTTGCTGCCTCTTCGCGCGTGATATAGACGGCGCTTTTTACAAAAGGACTAATTTCCAAACGCTTCTGCAACGCAATGATTGCCGATTCCCTGACATCATTTTTCATAATCACCGACATTGCTATGCTTTCGCGAAGAGTTACCGCAAGTTTCTGACCATGAATAACTATCAGTCCCATCAGCCCGAGCATAAAAAGGGCAAGGCTTATGCTCAGCACCGTTGTAATATACGAGGATCGCAGCCTGCGACGGGTAAAAACAGTTTCCTGGCTTTTTGACATGCTGTGATAGAATTGGCCACGAAATTAGTAATTTCCTAATTTCGCACCTCAATTCGACCGCCGGTCACAAAAAAACAGTTACCAACGTATGGACTACCAATTTGCCGAGATAGAAAAAAAATGGCAGCAGTACTGGAAAGACAACCAGGTGTTTAAGGTTAAAGAAGATATTTCCCGTGCAAAATATTATGTGCTTGATATGTTTCCTTATCCGTCGGGCGCCGGGCTACATGTGGGACATCCCCTCGGATATATTGCTTCCGATATCTACAGCCGATATAAACGGCTAAATGGGTTCAACGTGTTGCATCCGATGGGTTTCGACGCTTACGGGCTTCCAGCCGAGCAGTATGCCATTCAAACCGGGCAGCATCCGGCAATAACAACTGAAAAAAACATAGCACGATACAAAGAGCAGCTCGAAAAACTTGGATTTTCGTACGATTGGAGCCGTGAGGTTCGCACATGCGACCCAAAATATTACAAATGGACACAATGGACATTTATCCGCCTCTTCGAATCGTGGTATAACCGCAAAACCGGCAGCGCTGAGCCAATCTCTGAGCTGATTACAGAATTTAACCACAACGGTAATACTCTGATAGAGGCAGCATCTGATTTTGAAGAACGGTTCGAAGCCAAAACATGGAATTCGTTGTCCGAAGTTGAACAGCAGCAGGTGCTTATGCATTACAGGCTGGCATATTTGTCCGACACTGTTGTAAATTGGTGTCCGGAGCTGGGAACCGTGCTTGCCAACGATGAGGTAAAAGAGGGTTTTTCGGAGCGGGGCGGCCACCCGGTAGAGCGTAAACTCATGAAACAATGGTCGTTGCGGATTACTGCCTATGCGCAGCGGCTCCTCGACGGGCTTGACATGATTGACTGGCCTGAATCGCTCAGGGAGATGCAGCGCAATTGGATTGGAAGGAGCCAGGGCGGCCAGATGTTCTTCGAAGTAGTATCACATCCTGAAAAGCCGACAATAGATTTTTTTACTACACGACCCGATACCGTTTTCGGCGCAACATTTATGGTGCTTGCACCAGAACACGAACTGGTTGAAACAATCACCATTCCGCAGTACCGGACACAGGTGGAAGAATACATAAGTTGGGCGAAAAATCGCTCAGAGCGCGAAAGGATGTCGGAAGTTAAAAAAGTCAGCGGGGTTTTCACTGGCGCTTATGCTTTGAATCCGTTCACAAACCAGCAGATTCCTGTATGGGTGGCCGATTATGTTCTGATGGGGTATGGAACAGGCGCTATCATGGCTGTCCCAGCGCACGACACCCGCGATTTTGCGTTCGCACGTAACTTCAAATTACCAATTATTCAGGTAGTGGTTCCCACAAATCAAAAACCTGAAGATACCTCCTCATGGAACGAAGCAAAGGATTCAAAAGATGGGATACTGATTAATTCTGGATTTATCAGCGGGATGGAGGTGGAGAAAGCCACAAATGCAGTGATTGACAAGGCAGTAGAGTGGGGGATAGGTAAGAGGTTAGTCAGGTATCGCCTCCGCGATGCTATTTTTAGTCGTCAACGCTACTGGGGCGAACCGTTCCCTGTTTACTACAAAAATGGAATGCCTTACCCGCTGCGCTACGAAGAGCTACCTCTCGAACTGCCCGTAACCGACAGCTACCTTCCCACCGAAACCGGCGAACCACCGCTGGCCAGAGCTGCAAACTGGCACACAGCCGAAGGATACCCGTTCGAAACCAACACTATGCCCGGATTTGCCGGTTCATGCGGATATTATCTCAGGTTTATGGATCCGCATAACGAAAGCCAATATTTTTCTAAACAAGCCAATGACTATTGGCGAGATGTTGACCTCTACATCGGCGGAGCCGAACATGCCACCGGTCACCTGATCTACGCCCGCTTCTGGAACAAATTCCTGTTCGATATTGGCCTTGTTTGCACCGACGAACCTTTCCGCAAACTTATAAACCAGGGGATGATACAGGGGAGGTCGAATTTCGTTTACCGAATTAAGGGAACGAACACATTTGTGTCGAAAGGGCTTAAAGAAAACTACGAAACGCAATCCATTAATGTTGACATCGGCCTTACAAGCAACGATATTCTCGATTTGGAGCGGTTCAGGCAATGGCGTTCTGATTTTGCCAATGCCAGCTTTATTCTTGAAGATGGAAAATATGTTTGCGGTTTTGAGATTGAAAAAATGTCGAAATCGCTGCACAATGTTGTTAATCCCGACGAACTGATCGAACGCTACGGAGCCGATACACTCCGCATGTATGAAATGTTTCTTGGTCCGCTCGAGCAGTCAAAACCATGGGATACACATGGCATCGAAGGCGTTTTCCGGTTTATCCGCAAACTGTGGCGACTGTTTCACGACGATAAAAACCAGTTCAATGTTAGTAACCAACAGCCAGAAATTCAGGAATTGAAAGTGTTGCACCGAACAATCCAAAAGGTACGCGACGACACCGAAAGGTTCTCGTTCAACACGGCTGTGAGCGCCCTTATGATATGTGTGAATGAGCTTTTGGATCTGAAATGTAATAAACGGGCTGTGTTGCAGGAACTTGTGATCCTGATTTCGCCTTATGCGCCTCATATAGCAGAGGAGTTGTGGCACCTGCTTGGAAACAACACAAGCGTTAGCAGCGCTACTTTTCCAGCATACGACGAATCGTTGATTACCGAGGAAAATATCACTTATCCTGTATCGTTTAACGGGAAATTGCGGTTCAGGCTTGAACTGCCCGCAACGATGACTGCTGCGGAAATAGAGAGCGTTGTTCTCAAGGCAGGCGAGGCTCAGAAATGGCTTGCAGGACAACAACCAAAAAAAATAATTGTGGTGCCACATAAAATCATCAATATTGTGGTCTGAAATTTGCGTTAAGCCGTAGATAGTGTTTGTTCAGCTAAATTCCTGCTGTGCTGTTTACAAACACTTATTCGGGGCTAATCCCGAATTAATCAATAGAAAGCCCGATAGGGCAGAATAAACATTAAATCGGGGCTAAAATGGCACAAATATCCATGGTAAAAAAATCATTCCGGCCGTTAATAAAACATGAGAAAAAAATTCATAACAGACTGATTTCAACAGCAACAGCCGTAGGTTTTTTTCTTCTTACTGTATTATCTGCTATTATGGTGTATGCCGGAGGTCGAAATCCATCGGCTGTTACTCCATTCCGGTCCGGGGAGTCAATGGTATTCCGCATTTATTACCACAGTATGCTCACAGGGCGTGTAACTGCCGGCTACGGAACTCTTAACCTGATGCGGGAACATTCCAAATCAGGAAACGGGCCTCTGCTCAGAGCGGTTTTTTCTGGCGGAACAACCAATCTGTTTAGCCTATTCTATAAAGTCGAGAGCCGCTTTGAATCCTTTTTCGACGAAAATACTCTAAAGCCGACGCTGTTTATACGACGCTCCCGAGAAGGCAGACACATAAAAGACGACGACATCTGGTTTGATTACAGCAACTTACAGGCGCGTAGTCGTACGGCCATAACTCCCATTACCCCCGAAGTGCGCGACCTGTTCACAGTATTTTATTATGCCCGCTCTATCCCACTCGATGGTGTTGAAGACGGACAAATATTTCACCTTCCTTACTTCATCGACGACTCTACTTACAATGCAAAGATGGTATTTGTAGGTCGCGAAACCGTTAATACCGCACTTGGGCAGGTGAAATGCCTGAAAATAAAACCAATGGTTGTGGTGGGGGATGTGTTTACCGATGCTTACCCTATGATCCTGTACCTGTCCGACGATAAGAACCGCGTTCCTGTATTGATACAGTCCGATGTGCAGATAGGATCGCTGAAGATAGAGCTTATCCAGTATTCAGGCCTTGCAAACCCGTTTTCTGCGCTGCTCGATTGAGATTACCTTATTTATCTGGTCGCTACACGACCACTATCATTGTAACTTTGCGAACCCATTTAAATGGATAAACTATGAAAAAACTGATTTTAGGAGTTTTACTTGCGATATTAGCTGTAAATTCCGCATTTCCTATAACAATACATGAACACATGACCGAAGGAACCAATGGCGGTGGCCATGAAAAGCTATGGCAAAAGGCCGATTCGCTCCGCCAACAAGGCCTGCCACGATCGGCACTCGAAATTACAAGACAACTTTACAATGAGGCACGCGAAGAAAAAAATCCTTCGTTGCTGCTGCGAGCGCTGCTTTTTCAGATTGTGCTGAGGTCGGAGTTCGAGGAAGATTACCAGTATCACATGATAAACGAATTAAATGAAGAGATCAAACGGGCTGATATGCCAGCCTTTCCCGTTCTTCATTCCATTATCGGAACCCTTTACTGGAATTATTACCAGCAAAACAGGTTTATTATCCTCGACCGCACTCCGGGAGCCGTTACCGGCGAAGATTTCAGAACATGGGACCTTCGGAAGCTGGTTGAAACCACCGCCAGGCATTATATCCTTTCGCTGCGTGATACCGATGAGCTAAAAAAAATCCCCATCAACATTTTTGACGAGATCATCCTGAAGGGCGAAAACTCACGACGATTCCGGCCTACCCTTTATGATTTTCTTGCACACAGGGCACTCGAATTTTTTACCTCTGGCGAGGCTGGTCTTACCCGCCCGGCCGACCGGTTTGAGATAGGTTCGGAGGATTTCTTTGAGCTGCCCGAAAAATTCGCCAACCTGGTGATTCCGGTTGACGAACCCCTTTCGTTCGAAGCACAGAGCCTTGAAATATACCGGGTTCTAACGGGTCTTCATCTCAACCGCAAAGATCCCGCTCCATTGGTTGACGCAACACTCCGCCGGCTTGAATACGTCAGATCAAAAGCTGCCCTGCCCGAACGCGACTCGCTCTATCTTGCCGCCCTCAACAAGCTGCTTGAACGTTATGAAAACGAGCCTGTATCAGTTGATATCCGGCTTGCAATTGCCACCGAACTGCAAAACCGCGGCGTTGTTCACAATGTTCACGATCCCTTCTGCCCCAATCGCATCAAACTAAAACAGGCGCTGGATATTTGCAACCAAACTATCGCACTGTTTCCTGACGAACCATCCACAGAAAATGTCCGCATTCTTCGCGATCGGCTGTTGTTTCCCACTCTTGGCTTTGCTGTTACCAACACAACTGTTCCCCGCAAACCGTTTACCGCACAGGTCACCTATCGCAACCTCGACACGGTATGGCTGAGATTGGTTGCAACAGACCCTGACGAGGATCGCAAACTTAGGTATAGGGTGCAGCATGAGCGCACCAACCCTACACTTCAACTGCTCAAGGCGTACCTTGCCCAACCGGTTCATAATGAGTGGAGCCAATGGCTTCCCAACGACGGATATCTTCACACGCATAATGCCGATATTCTAATCCCCGCATTGCGTCCCGGCTATTATATTCTCCTCGCCTCTATGACCCGCGATTTCAAACCCGACAGCACTATGATGGCATTTGCCCCGGTTTGGGTTACCAACCTCTCCTTTGTAAGCAACCGGCGCGAAACCAATCTTGAAGAGATTCTGGTGCTGCATCGCCAAACAGGGCGGCCAATGGAAAATGTTGATGTGATCCTGTACCGCCAGGAGTGGGATGCCGGCAGGCGGGAACAAAAGCGATTGCACTGGAAAACTCTTGAAACCAACCGAAACGGAATCGTAAGAGTCGAAATAAACGAACCCAATATGCGGTCGTTAAGCTACACGTTTGAACTCAGATCAGGCAACGACCGGTTTGCACCCGACTCATGGTTTGGATTGCAGGTGCAACCACGTATGCCAGTTCAAACAAGTACAAGAACATTTTTTTTCACCGACCGCTCGGTGTACCGCCCCGGGCAGACCGTATTTTTTAAGGGTATTGTTGTGCAGAGTGAAGGAGAAAAGCATCAGGCAAAAAGCGCCGAAAATGTCGAAGTTCGATTTTTCGACCCCAATGGTCAAGAGGTGGCATCGGCAACCAAAACAACAAACGAATTCGGATCTTTTGCAGGCTCGTTTGTGATCCCCACAGGCCGGCTCACCGGAGCTATGGCGATAGTAACAATCAACGGCTCAACATCCATACAGGTTGAGGAGTATAAACGGCCGCGGTTCGAAGTTGTATTTCAGCCTGTTACGGAGTTGTACAAACTTGGCGAAAGCATTGAAACAGTGATTGAAGCCAGAGCGTTTGCCGGCTTTCCGGTGGGAGGCGCTTCGGTGCAGTACCGTGTTGTTCGCCGAACAAGGTTTCCTTTCGTTCCCTTCTGGCGGCGATGGATTATTCCGCATACTGAAGAAACCGAGATAGTGAGCGGCACCGGAGTTACTGCATCCGATGGTACATTCCCTGTGGTTTTTGAAGCTCTTCCCGACGCTACAGTCAGAAGCCTCGAGGATGCTGTGTTTGATTTTGAGATTTCAGTTTCGGTTACCGATATCAATGGCGAAACCCGTTTTACATCAACTTTCGTTCCGGTTGGAGCCAGAGCTTTGTTGCTTTCGGTTGATACCCCACACGACGTGAACCGTAACGATTTGGATACCATTCTCATACGAACCACAAACCTGAACGGAAAACCTGTTCCCGCCCAGGGAAGCATCGAAATTGTAAGGCTTAAACCGCCGATGAGGGTCTATCGCGAACGGCTCTATGCGCGACCCGACAGGTTTCCCGTGAACCTGAAGGACTTCCGCAAACACTTTCCGCTCGATCTGTATGAAAACGAAGACGATCCTGCAACATGGCAAACAGAACTATTGGTGTTGAAGCAACCGTTTAACACAGCCAACGATTCGGCTCTTGCGCTCCCACAGCCGGAATTGTTGCTGCCCGGCCAATACCGTATAAGGCTCACAGCTACCGATCCCTTTGGCGGGAAGGTTGAAACCGACCACTTCTTTACTTTGTATGCTCCCGAAACCAAAGATGTACCGCTTAACCGGCTGTTCTGGACAAAATTGCTTACTCCCGAAGTTCCGCAAGGAGGAACAGCACAATTGCTGGTTGCTTCCGCTGCAACAAGAACAAGAATGATGATTGAAACCATAGTTGAACAAAGGGTAGTCAACCGCAGGTTTATCACGCTCAACCGCCGTCAGCAACGGATTGAGATTCCCTTAAACAAAGAATGGAAGGGCGAAATTGCACTTAATATCGTTTCAGTACGGCATAACCGCAGTTTTACGGCACAGCACACAATCAGCAGAGCTAATCCTGCCGACAGAATAGATATCCGTTTTGAAACGTTTCGCAACCGGCTGCTCCCGGGCAGCAACGAAGAGTGGAGGATCACGCTTCAGGATGCCGCGGGTTTGCCTGTGGCAGGCGAGCTTGCAGTGGCAATGTACGATGCATCGCTCGATGCCATTCTTCCACATCAATGGGTAATGAACTTGTTTCGTGGCATGCCGATGCCGCCGCTTTGGAACAGCAATCAATCATTCGCTCTTTCCGATGTTAGATTCTATCAACGTATTGATCTTCCCGCCAGGTTTCCTTTTGTTCAGACATTTGACCGCCTGAAATGGCTTGACGAAGGAATCTTGTTCCAAGGTTGGAACCTGTACAGAAAAGATATGCGCCAGACCGGGATAACTGCAAAGATGAGCGACGATACTGAAATGATGGCTGCTGCACAAGAGACCCTTCCCGGCGATACACCACCAACCCCGGCTATAGAAGAGATACAGCCGAGAAGAAATCTCCGCGAAACAGCCTTTTTCTATCCGCAGTTGCAAGCCAACGAAAAGGGCGAACTGCTGATTGCCTTTACAGTACCCGAAGCTCTCACTCGCTGGAAAATTCTCGGGCTGGCTCATACCACCGCCATGCACACCGGAACCATCACAAAAACACTCGAAACAGCCAAAAAACTTATGGTTGTTCCCAATCAGCCCCGCTTTATCAGAGAAGGCGACCAGATTGATTTTCCGGTTAAAGTAGTGAACGTTTCGGGCGAACCCCTATCCGGCGAAATTGAACTGCGCCTACTTGATGCCTATACGATGCAGCCGGCCGACTCCCTGTTTTACAACAAAAGCAGCCGCAAGAGTTTTCAGGTTGAAGCCGGCGGCAGCATTAATATATCATGGCCACTGACAGTTCCACTTGTTTCGCCGCACGCCATTGTGTTTCGCGTTACAGCCTCGGCAAACGGACACAGCGACGGCGAAGAGTTCATGATTCCGGTTCTTACAAATCGTGTACTGGTTACCGAAACACTACCCATAACTGTTCGTGGTGCTCAAACGCGGGAATTCAGGTTCGATAAACTCCTGCGATCCAATCAGTATCCAACCCTGAACCATCACCGCCTCACTCTCGAGTTCGTTGCAAATCCTGTGTGGATTGCTGTAAAGGCAATGCCTTATTTGGCCGAACCAACATTTCGATCAAGCGATCAGCTCTTTAACAGGGTGTATATCAACAGCATCGGCAGGCATATTGTAAAACAGCAACCGCAAATAGAACATATTTTTGAAAGCTGGCGAACCATAACACCCTCAGCGCTACTATCGAACCTTGAAAAGAACCAGGATCTCAAATCAGTGGTTCTTGACGAAACGCCATGGGTAGTGCAAGGTCGTAGCGAAAGCGAAAACAAACAGCGCGTTGCTGCTTTTTTCGATGCCAACCGGATGGCAAACGAATTACGGCAGGCCACACAGGAACTTAAGGCTATGCAGCTTCCCGACGGCAGTTTCCCCTGGTTCGCAGGAATGCCCGCAAGCCGCAATATTACCCAAACCATAGTTGCTGGCTATGGAAAACTGCTTCACATCGGGGCACTTGATCCCGAAAAACACCCTGATACCGATGTAATGCTCAGGGAGGCAATAATATGGCTCGACGAACAAATTGTTAACGACCACCGACGACTCACCGAAACCAACAGACCAGAAGGAGCAGAGCCAGCCATATCGAATCTTGCTATACAATATCTCTATGCCAGAAGTTTTTTCCTGAACCGCTATCCTGTTCCGGAGGCTGCCGTTGGGGCATGGGACTACTTTGTGGGGCAGGCAGCCTTGCAGTGGAACCGGCGGCCGCTTATGCTACAGGGGATGATGGCGCTTACGCTTCACAGGGCAGGTATGCAGCGTGAGGCTCAGGCGGTTGTGCGTTCGTTGCGCGAACGGTCGCTCAGAACTCTGGAGATGGGAATGTACTGGCGCGACCTGGGACCCGGTTGGTTCTGGTACGAAGCCCCAATCGAAACACAGGCTTTGCTGATTGAGGCTTTCAATGAAATAACCGGCGACACTGAAGCTGTTGATGAGATGAAAACATGGCTGCTGCGCCAGAAGCAGACTCAGAGCTGGGAAACACAAAGAGCAACTGCCAATGCTGTGTACGCCCTGCTGCAACGCGGCGCCGACTGGACAGCCCGTAATCAAAAAGTTGTGATAACCGTAGGCGATGAAACGATTGACACGGCTCAACGCGAGGAGTTGATCCCGGAAGCCGGCACAGGTTATTTCCGCACTTCGTGGTTCACACAGGAGGTGAAGCCCGAAAAAGGAATCGTAACAGTTGAGAAAACCGGCGAAGGAATTTCATGGGGTGCGCTTTACTGGCAGTATTTCGAACAGTTGGACAAGATTACGCCACATGAAACACCGCTCAGGATAAGCAAATCGCTTTACAGGGAAGTTCAATCGGCAACCGGGCCGGTGTTGCAAACTGTTACCGGCCAAACACCTTTATCAGTGGGCGATAAAGTGATTTCGAGGATTGTGATAAGGGTGGATCGCGATTTGGAATTTGTGCATCTGAAAGATTTGCGGGCAGCAGGCTTCGAGCCGTTAAATGTGCTGTCGGGCTACAACTGGCGCGATGGGTTGGGATATTACGAATCGGTGCGCGACGCATCGGCAAATTTCTTTTTCGAACGCCTACCGCGAGGCACATACGTTTTTGAATATGAGGTGGTTGCCACGCAAAGAGGAGACTTTTCGGGCGGAATAGCCTCAATACAGTGCCTCTATGCCCCGGAATTTACATCCCACAGCCAGGGAATAAGGGTTGTGGTGGAATAAGCCTACGGTTTAACCTTAGGCTATGCTGCATTTGAACGAAAGCTGGAAGGCGATTTACCCGTTACCATTTTGAAGGCATAAATAAACGATGAGCGGGATACAAAACCACATGATTGCGACAGTGCATCGAGGGTTAAATGCTCATGATTCTTATCGCCCATCATCGAAAATCGGCAACACAAAAAGATGGAATGATGTTTGAAATTTGGAATTATGTTTGAAATTCGGTAAAATTAGCTATTTTCCCGAAATCCAAACAAAATTAACCCGAATTAATCAATAGAAAGCCCGTTAGGGCTGAATAATTGATTTCCTGCACAAATGTTATATCATTGAATATCAATGATAAACACATCACAAACCTGTGCTCCGTATTTTATTTTATTTGAAATCCGGTAAAAAGATGAAAATTCCCTGAATCGAAACAAAATATTTTTGGTAGATGCTTGCATAATAAATAATTTTACACCCTTAATTTTATACCAGCAACTATTAATTATTCCAATTTTTTGGTTTTTTACTTAATAACAAAAACAAGTAAGAGTCATGAAAAAAACGCTACTGTTTTTACCGGTGTTGTTTCTGTTGGCAGGGAGTGCCTGGGCACAACTTACAGGAACCAGAACAATACCAGGCGATTATGCCACCATTGCTGCGGCAGTGACCGATCTCAATACTCTGGGTGTTGGAACGGGGGGTGTTACCTTTAACGTTGCTGCCGGCCACACCGAAACCATTACTGCCGTTATTTCCCTTACCGCCACCGGCACAGCGGCCAATCCGATAGTGTTCCAGAGAAGCGGCACCGGAGCCAATCCGCTCATTACAGCTTATACTGGCGGTACAGCCACTCCATCTTTAGCCGGTGTTCCCCATGATGGGATCTGGCGTTTTATCGGTTCCGACTGGGTAACCATCAACGGGATTGATCTGCAGGAAAACGCGGCCAATACTGCCGGTGCACTCATGGAGTACGGCTTTGCTTTCTACAAAGCCAGTGCAACTGATGGCTGCAACAACAACACCATCAGAAACTGCGTAATTGCGTTAAGCCGGGCAAACAATGCTAGCGGGTCAGGGCCTTCGTTAGACGGTTCAAAAGCTATTAATCTGACAAATTCCCTTTTCGGTACCCCGACAGAGGCAGTTACCATCACCTCCGTTGCCGGTGCGAGTTCCAATAACACCTTCATCAGCAATATCATTCAAAACTGCAATCTCGGAATCGTACTTGTAGGATTTGCTGATGCTACACCCTTCAGCTTTGCCGATACACATAACAGGATTGGTGGCGGTTCAGGTGAGGGAAATACCATCATCAATTTTGGCGGTGGCGGAACAACCAGCCCTGCAGCAGGGATCAGAACGCAAAACCAATACAGCCTCACTGTTTCAAACAACACCATCAACAATAATGATGGGGCTGGCATTAATCATGCCACCACACTCAGGGGTATCTTTTTTCAGGCAGCCACCAGCGCAAGCCTCACCTGTACCCACAACCACATTACCATTAGAGGCGGTGGAACAACTACCGCGGTTACCTTTATTGAAAATGCTGCAGGCAGCACACCCGCCGGTAATACAGTAACCATCAACAACAACACACTCACCGGCAATTACCTCACTGCTACCAGTGGTGTATTTTACGGCATTCGTAACGAAGGTGCAACGCCAGCGGTACTCAACATCCAGAACAACACCATCACTGATTTGTCATACAGCGCAACTGCGCTGACTGGATCAGGGGTTGTGTATCCCATCTCTACAACCGGCTCACATACAGCCATGACGATAAATGCAACGGGCAACACGGTGAACAATATTACAAGAACCGGCACAACAGGCGGAACCACCATTGGCATCTTTATCTCTGGTGGAACCGGCGGAATGACGATAAATGTCAACAACAACACTGTTACAAATATGTCAATTGGTGGTGCAGGTACAGCTTCAACAATGTATGGCATTCAAACGCCTACGGGTACTGTTACTATGAACAACAACATGGTTAATAACGTTGCTGTTGTAAAAACCACCGGAACAAGTGAATTGAATGGAATACGTAACGTAGCTAGCCCGGTAAACGAAACGTATAATAACAATATTGTGCATACTCTAACTCATACCGGAACCGGTATTGTTCATGGGTTTTCTGTTAATACAACTACCGGAGTCCGTACCATGTCAGGCAACCTGGTACACACTTTAAGCGGAGCAGGGACTGAAATTACCGGGATTCATAGTGCAAGCAGTTCCCCCAATATATTCAAAAACAAGATTTACAATATCGTGAGCACATCTACCGGCGCTCCCGTAGTGTCGGGGATTGTGCAAGCCGCTCTGGGTACTGCAGGCACAGCCAACATATTCAACAACTTTATAGGCGACCTCAGAGCGCCTAATGCAAACCCCACTGCCACCGCCGCCCCAGGTGCCCCTTCGGTAAGAGGAATTCATATTACAACAACAACAGGGACTTCGTTCGTAAACCTGTTCTACAATACGGTTTACCTTGAAGCAACCTCTACCGGAGCCAATTTTGGTACAGCCGCATTGTTTGCTGTGGCGAGCACAACTGCAACAACAGCAACCCTGACGTTAAGAAATAATATTTTCGTAAACAATTCAACACGGCAGGGAGCGGGACTTACTGTAGCTTATCAAAGATCAGCCGTCGCATTAGACAACTACCACAGCAGTTCAAACAACAACCTGTTCCATGCAGGTACACCGGGAGCAGGCAACCTTATCTTTTTCGATGGTACAAATAGTGATCAGACAATTGCAGGATTTCAAACGAGGGTTACACCAAGAGAGAGCCACTCATTCAGTGAGAATCCGGCTTTTGTGAGCACAACTGGAGCCAGTATTGATTATCTCAAGATCAATCCTGCTATTCCAACCCAGATTGAAAGCGGAGGCGTGCGTATTACCTCTCCTCTTGCCATTACCGACGACTATTTTGGCACTATAAGAGCGCTTGAGACTGGTTATACAGGAACTGGAACAGCACCGGATATTGGGGCATTTGAAGGCCAATTGACCTTGTTGGATCTGATTCCACCGATCATTAGCTACACACCGTTGGCCCATACAGCATCAACTACACATAGAACCCTTGTAGCAACCATTACCGATCCAAGTGGCGTGCCAACCACAGCGCCAGGATTTCCGCACTTGTACTGGCGCATAGGCACCGGAAGCTGGCAGGTAGCCACACCGGTGGCAATTTCAGGAAATAATTTTACCTTTAATTTTGGCGCTGGTGTTGTGTTAGGCGACGTGGTGTCGTATTACATTGTTGCTCAGGATATGGCCGTTCCGCCCAATGTAGGTGCCTTCCCTTCGGGCGGCGCAGGAGGGTTCTCTGCCAACCCGCCATTTGCTACCACACCGCCTGCCACACCAAGCAGTTATACTATCGTACTAAGTATTGGCGGAACCCTGACAGTGGGAACAGGCGGGGATTATCCATCCCTGACCGGCGTCGGCGGATTGTTTGCTGATATCAACTCTAAAGCAGTAACAGCCAACATAACCGCACTCATCGTAAGCAACCTTACAGAAAGCGGAGCAAATGCCCTGAATCAGTGGGTTGAAGATTCTCCGGGCAACTTTACTGTTACAATCAGGCCCAATACGGCTACCACACCCACCGTGAGCGGGGCTTTCGAAGGTGGGCTTATCCGGCTGAACGGTGCCGACAGGGTAACGATCGATGGCTCGAATGCAGGAGGCACCGATCGCAGCCTCACTATTCAGAATAATTCCGCTGTTACCAACACGGCTGCAATTCAGATCATCAGCCTTGGAACCGGCCTGGGAGCAACAAATAACACAATCAGAAATTGTAATATTAAGGCCGGAGAGATTGGTACAACCACAGCATTAAACACATTTGGAATCTTTGTGGGAGGCACAGCCATATCTCCTACCGGAACCGGTGCCGACAATGATAACCTGACAATCCAGAACAATGCCATCAGCAAGGCCCGCTATGGTATTTATGCCAGAGGCCTCACGCTAATCGAAGCCAACGATGGTTTGATTATCATTGCCAATGCGATAGGCTCTGATGTTCCTGCAGAGTTTGTTACCTTTCGTGGAATTGACATTACCAATGCCCTGGGACCGGTGGTAAGCCAGAATACAATTTTCAACATGAAGCAAACCCTGAGTGCCAGCAATGCAGCCATGGATTTTGGCGCCGGAGTGAACAATGCTATGATCACGCGCAATAATATCACCGGAATATACAGCGAGACCACTGCCGGCTGGGGTGCTTTTGGGATCAACTTCAGCTCGGAAACCAATGTTACCAACAACACGATTGCCAACAACACGATTTCTGATATCAGAACAGTCAACTATTCTACAGGTTCGACTTCTTTCAATGCTTTTGGCATCAGACTGACGGGTGGTACCGGTACAAGAGTTTACTATAACTCCGTAAGCCTGGATGGTACCATTACGATAGTATCAGGTACTCCGACACAGCCAAACTCGGCTGCGTTGCTTGTTACAAGCACCGTTGTAACGGGTCTTGAAGTAGTCAACAATATTTTGGGCAACAACCAAAGATTTACAACAGGTACGCCGAAAACATACAGCATATGGGTACCCACCGGATATACTGGTTTTGCTGTTATCAATCGCAACGATTATTTTGGCACAACCGCGGCGCCAACTACTTACCATGTAGGAAGAATCGGTGATACTGATCATACCACACTGGCTTCCTGGCGGACAGCCACCGGGCAGGATGCCAACTCTATCTCTGCCGACCCGCTGTATGTTTCCACTACAAATCTGCAGCCCGTTGTAGGTTCTCCCG